>JBBQBA010000004.1:0-39630 GCA_038317055.1 Saccharimonadales bacterium (SeqCode) | reverse complement strand
GCTCCCCCTAGCGGTCAAGTTGAGAACTAAATATTATAATCAGATATTGAAATTTGCTATGGTAAAAGAAACCAGTGTTTTAATTGGTTTTCACAAATTTTTTGAAATTTAACTTTATCCAAATTATTTCGTTCAGCTATTGTGTGTAATTTGTAAATTTTTTTGGGATTTCTAACTTCATGGATATCTTTTTTACTACCAGCTTTTCTACCTGCTGAACGAAAAAATAACCATCGTCCAGTATACTTCGGAAACATATATAATGCCCCTAGATAAAACTGCCATTTATTAAACGGGAAAGGGATATTGTATCCGCTCCAACGTCCTCGTGTACACGTGTACACAACATCGCTTAGCTCACTCCATTTTTTTAATAAATGACTTTCATCATTGTACTCATTTAGCTCGTCTTTTAAGTCATTTTCATGCCAAGCTTTATCATACTTAACCATACCTAACTTGTCGTGCCACTTTTCAATCATCCCCTAATAATAACAAAAAGAAGCTTTCTAGCCTCTTTGATTAAATTGCTTATGGCTCCGGAGGCCGGACTCGAACCGGCAACCTCGAAGTTAACAGCTTCTTGCTCCACCATTGAGCTACTCCGGAATATTTACTGGCATATTCTACCTGTTTCAGACTTAACTGTAAACAATTTAACAGGTAATTGCTACTATTCGTGTCTTAGTGAGTCAATTGGATCTCTCCTTGAAGCTCTTAGAGCAGGCATTGTTCCAAATATTAATCCTGCAAAAAGTGCTGCTGAGATTGATATTACGATGATCTGCCAATTAATAGCAGGACGCAAGCTAGTAAAGTAGCTTATGACCAGGTCGGCAAGTATAGATAATATTACACCTATTACTCCACCAATAAATCCAATTATGCCAGCTTCAATCATAAATTGACTCAATATCTGCTTATTAGTCGCTCCAATCGCTTTTCTAATTCCAATCTCCCGAGTGCGTTCAATTACTGCAACTAGCATGATATTCATAATTCCTACGCCTCCAACAAACAGGGAAATAGCAGCAACAGATGCGATAAGCGCTGTAAGTACATTCAAAGTATTGTTAGCTATTTTTAAAATCTGTTTTTGCTCAAGAATTGTAAAGTTGTTTTGACTGCCATATTGCTTAGACAAGGTAGTGTGTATATTAGACGCTGCTAGGTTTGTATACGAAATACTGTCTGGCTTTACAAAAATCTCATAGATTTGTGGTTGGTTGCCACTCATTGCGGCACCTACACTAAATGGAATAAATATCGTATTGTTGTAGTCTGAAACTGGAGTAAGTGGACTAGAGGTAAACTGACTTAATATTCCAATTACCCTAAACTGCTGACCGTTAATCATAAAAGTTTGACCAATTGGATATTGTTCTTTGAATAGTGAATAGGCAACATTTTGACCGATTACAGCTTCATTATTAAAGAATGGGTCATCAGAATTAAAGAATTGACCGTATTGAATTCCCTGATTAACAACTGACGGGAAGCCCTGTGTTGTCGCAATAACTTGTTGGTTAGTGTAATTAGTATTGTTTACGTTTACTGATCCACTTATTGATGTCATCGGAACAGCTAGTCTTACATGCTTCGTAGCACCAACTACTGCAAGATCTTTTTGGCTAAATGATCCAGATCCAATACTGGGTAGCACATTAACTCGTCTCAAAATATTTGATGCATTAACAGTCGGAGATTGTCCCGGTAGAACTGTAATAAGATCTGGTCCAAGAGTTTTTATCTGATTTGTTATTTGCTGTCTAATTCCAATTCCAATACTAACCGTGACGGTTACACTAAAAACTCCAATAATAACTCCGACCATTGTAAGAAAAGTACGCCATTTAGATGATCGTAGGGATTGTAGGGCAAGTTTGAGATTAGTACTAAACATTATGTTTTCTTTCTCTTAGTCTTACGCTCATTTACTCTATATTTTTTTGACTTAGGTTTTGGTTTTTTAGCAACTTTTTTACTTTTAGGATTAATAGTTTTATCAGGAACTGCTTTCATTAGTTCAGAAACTCCCTGTAAATCATCTTCAACTTTATATGGTGGCAAGAAATAAAGTCCTTGCGCAGACCGAGGAACTGAACCAAATGAAGATTCCTCATCTGAAACAATACTGCCATCATGCATAAAAACTACTCTGCTAGCATATCGGGTTAATTCAGGATTATGTGTCACTAACAGAATAGTAGTACCAGATGTGTGTAATTCACGAAGTAACTCCATTACCAGCCTACTAGCAGCACTATCAAGATTTCCAGTTGGTTCATCAGCGATAATAATACTTGGGTTATTAATAAGTGCTCTGGCTATTGCAACTCTTTGTGCTTCGCCGCCACTTAAATGTTTTGGTAGAAAATATTCTCTCGGAGACAGTCCAACTCTTTCGAGCACACTAGCAGCCCGTTTTAATCTACGACCTCGAAGAGTTCCTTTATAGACTAGTGGTAGAGCTACATTTTCTATTACAGTAAGGTTTGGGATTAGGTTAAAGTTTTGAAATACAAAGCCAATTTGAACACGTCTAGCTTTAGTTCTCTGATTTTGACGCAATTTCTCCACCGATTTAGAGTTGAGTCTATAGATTCCATTTGTAGGCCGGTCAAGCAATCCAACTATATGAAGTAGCGTAGATTTACCTGAACCACTTGGTCCCATAATTGCAACAAATTCACCCGAATCGACGCTGAAATTAACTTCATCAAGGGCTATTGTAGTAGCCCCGCCAAAGCCATAAAGCTTGCTGACATTCTTTAACTGAATTAGTGACATGTAGAAGTAGTTTACATGTGAAGTTACTCTTTAAGCAACCTGTTAAATAAAAAATGCTATATACTTTTTATGACTAGTAAAATAGTCATTAAATTTCATATAAATGGAAGGGTGTCCGAGTGGTTTAAGGAGCACGCTTGGAAAGCGTGTATACGGGAAACCGTATCGCGGGTTCGAATCCCGCCCTTTCCGCCATAAAATGTTATGCTTATACTATGTTTCTAGATTTTGAAAAAAAATTGATTGCAGCACTCGATCAAGTTGAAGAAATAATGTCTATTAGTTCAGATAAAATTGAAGACACTGTAGGTAGAATAGAGAAAAAAGTAATAGAAATAGATAAAGAAGTTAGCAAACAGATCGACAGGGCAACCGATGTTGTACAGACGGCTTCAAATCAAATAGATAAAGTTATCGAAAAGGGGCCCAAAGAACGATAGAGTCTTAATTCTAAAAAAGTTGTACTATAGAACTTATATAAGGGGGATTTCATTTAATGGTATCTTTGTATATAGAAATAATTAAAAGTCATGATTAAAATATATTCATGGAACGTAAATGGGATAAGAGCTGTGTGGCGCAAGAATGCATTAATCCCATTAGTTGACCATGCAAATCCAGACATTCTATGTCTCCAGGAAACTAAAGCTGACAAATCTCAAAGTGAAGTAGTAATACCTGGCTACAGTGAGTACTGGAATTCTGCGGAAAAAAAGGGGTATTCTGGAACTGCAATATTTTCTAAAATAAAACCAATAAATATTACTAATGGATTTCCAGAAGATTTCATAACTAGATATAAATTTATCGATTCAGAAACTCGTGATTCAGCCAGCGAAGGCCGGGTAATAACTGCCGAATACGATAAGTTTTTTATGGTTACAGTTTATACCCCAAACACAAAGGGTGATTTGAGTCGATTAGATCTGCGGCATAAACATTGGGATCCAGCTTTTTTAGCTTACGTTAAACTCTTAGAAAAAACCAAACCAGTAGTTTTTTGTGGTGATTTAAACGTTGCTCATATGCCTGAAGATCTTGCTAACCCAAAACCAAATATAGGTAAAAATGGTTTCACCGATGAAGAACGTGAAGGTTTTCAAAACATTATCGATGCTGGATTTGTCGATACATTCAGAATATTTAAAAAAGGCAATGGTTACTACAGTTGGTGGTCTCACTTTGCAAAAGCTAGAGAACGGAACGTAGGTTGGCGTATCGACTATATACTTGTGTCAGCTTCATTAAAGGGAAAAGTCAAAAAAGCTGAGATCCATCCTTCGGTACATGGCTCTGATCATTGTCCAATAAGTATTAGTTTAGATATTTAATATGGAAGATTATTGGTTCAAACAAACACTAGATAAACCACTATATTCAGATTTAATCTGGAGCAAACCAGAGAATAAATCTCATGCTGGAAAGCTTTTAATTATTGGTGGTAGTACAAACGGTTTCGCTCACACTGTTGGCTGTTTTATGGCAGCTACTGAGGCTGGTGCCGGTAGCGTAAAAGTAGTAATACCTGATTCAACTAAAAAATTGATTGGTCAAAACTCTGAAAATATTATTTACGGACCATCAACTAAAAGTGGAGGATTCGCACAAGGAGCGCTAGCAGATTTTATTGAAACAAGTGATTGGGCTGATGCAGTATTATTATCTGGCGAACTTGGCAATAATTCTGATACTACTATTTTATTTGAAAAATTTTTGGAACACTATTCTGAGACTTTAATAATTTCTGGTGATGCTTTTGATTTCTGCAATAGTTTTTTTCCTAAGTTGCTACGTAATCATGGAGTAACTTTTATACTGGATATTACGAAACTTCAAAAATTATCGAATGCTGCTGGTGTAACAAAACCAATTACTTCAAAAACAACCTTAGTCAACTTAATTGAAATTCTTCATGAAATGACTGAACTAAATAATGCCAATGTTGTTGTAGAGTTTAGTAATTTCATAATTGTTGCTTCGCAGGGTTATGTATCTTCTACAAAAATAGAAAAGGCAAGTAACTTACAAATAAAACTAAGTGCAAATGCGGCTGTTTGGTTTATGCAAAATAAAACAAAAGTATTTGAAGCTCTCAGCTGCAGTGCAGTAACCAGTCAAACCTTGTAATTTAACTTATTAATATGGTGCCGCGGGAGAGAATTGAACTCTCACAAGGTTGCCCTTACGGGATTTTGAGTCCCGCGCGTCTACCAATTCCGCCACCGCGGCAATGGTCTTAAATTCTGCTAATGTACAGATAGGTAGACAGCTGGTATTGTACTATAATTATATCTGTTAGTACTAGTTAACTATTTATGGACGACGATAAACATAATTCGAATAATGACGGCATTCCAAAAATGCCAGTGCCTAAAAATAATAAGGGCAACGACGATCAAGCAAAGAGCGAAGATCTAAATCTTGCTGCAGACGTAATCAGGCAAAAACTAAAAAATATTTATGGTGAAGAACCAACAGCTAGCGAAGAAATTGAAGAGATTAAAACCGATCACCACAGACACTCAAAACATCAAAAATATATTTTAGAACTTCAGGCATCAGGTAAAAGTGCAGTTGAAGTTCAAACATCTTGGCATGAGTATTATATGTCACTAAATAATGTTGAGAAAAACCAAGTCTGGGAAGAATTTTACGCAGCTAATAAACAAAATACTAAACCAACCAGTACTGCACATACAACTTATATAGCACCACCAGAGCATGACGAACCAGAAAAAAAGACTCGACAAAAACCAGGCCCTAAACCTAAAGTTCCGAAACCGCCTATAAATCGTGCAGCTTCAGCTATGACTGAAAAAAAAACGGCTGCGGAGGTAAAGCAGGATCTACTTAGCCATGTACAAAGTCGAAACTCCAACGCATGGTATCAAAGATTTCACTCATTACTTTTCGGATTAGGAGTCGGTGGAGTATTCATAATTATATTTTTGTTTAGCTTCTTCAATGAAAGATTCATCGCTCCTTTTATTACACCCAGCCAAAACGTAAGCGCTCAAGCATCAATAATTGATCCTAGCAGTGGCCAGGTTGGACCTAATCCACAGGTTATAATTCCAAAGATAAATGTTGAGATACCAGTAATATATTCAGTGCCGACAATTGATGAGAATCTAATAGAAAATAATTTACAAGACGGTGTAGTGCACTATCCAACTACAGCCTATCCGGGTCAAAATGGAAATGGTGCTATTTTCGGTCACTCCAGTAATAATATTCTTAATCCAGGGAAATATAAGTTTGCGTTTGTATTACTTCATGATCTACAAGTTGGTGATACTTTTACGCTAGATTACAATGGCAATGCCTATGTTTATCAGATATTCAAGAAAGATATTGTTCCACCAAATGATGTGGGTATTTTAAATAATGTTCCCGGTCACACTGCGACGTTCACCCTAATTACATGTGATCCACCAGGAACCAGTATTAATCGATTGTATGTAGTTGGCGATCAAATAAGCCCTAATGTGGCATCAAATACTGCTGGACCTAGCCAAGACACTGCTTCAAAGCCCTCAGTTCTACCAAGCAACTCTCAGTCGCTTTGGAGTAGATTAACTAGTTGGCTCTAGTTGTAAAAATACTTGAGGTTTATTTAATGGTTAACTTTTTCCGTCTATCAAACTATTTCTAGTAATTTGCCATTGGCCAGTTATTTGGTTAATTGTGTATACGGCATTATAGCTTTGATTGTAAGCAGGCAAATAAGCTGGCTCAGCTAACGTAAATGGAATCATGTTAGTTCCGTCAAAATCCCAAATTGTTAATTTGCCATCAATTACTGCATTTAATCGGTTACCATCCATCCAAGTAGCAAGTTGAGTTGGGGCGAAGGCAAGTTGAGTATCGTATCGATAATGAGTGTCGTACAAAATATCATATATCGCAAATTGACTACCACTTTGCAAGGAAATAAATCTAGCTGAATTTGAGAAAGTTACGTTTTCAAGCGCACCTGTCACAACAAGCAAAGTATATGGCAAGGGTTGTTTGTCTGGGTGGGCGCTAAAATCATCTTGGGGATTTAAATATACATAGGCGTACTTTGAAGTACTACTGCCTACAACGACATATAGCTTTCCATTAAATGAAGCCATGTTTAATTGATAGGAAGTACCAACCGGAAGTGTACGTAATGTATAGGTGTGACCATTTGAGTTCCATAGATTGGCATCAACTAGATTTGTAGATTTAGAATCCCGTGTGGTGTATACAATCTGATTGCTTCCATATGGCCAGAAGGCAATTGCATTACTAATTACAGGTGTAACAGTTTTTGCGCCAACATCACCTAAAGATATTGATCCAGAAGCTTGGTCGAATAGATAAAGCTTATTATATGACTGATTAGCTAGTTTAATGTTAGTGAAACTAGCACCGGAAAAAGTTTTATTAATATTAAAACTATCGGTTGGGCTAGTTCTATCCAGCATTATAAATTGAGATCCACCACTGTAATCATCCTTAAGGAGAAGGTGCTGATTATCGGTTGACCATTCAATCGCAGTCAGCGTATTAGATCCTGATGGACTAGCCAGAACGCTTGTCGGAATAGTTATTGATGTTATTGGTGTCTTTGGGTTAGTTATATCTATAATATTGAAGCTACCGACTTGGCCAGGAATAGAGACAAGCATCCAGTGTCTGTCTGGAGTAGTTGAAGAAATCGCTGGTTGACTTGCAACTGCTAAAGTTGCTGTCTTAGTTGGGCTTGTAGGAAATAGAAATGGATAGTTTAATTGCTCAACTTGACCACCATATAGTGCTATTTTATTAGACCACTGATGATATCCTGACTGACTAAGTGACACGCTGTAATTTCCAGCTCCCAAGTCAAATCTTGCATTAGTTGTACCCGACAATTTTCCATTAATATATATCGAAGATGAAACTGGCTGAGAATTAATAAATACTAAACTGTCTTGAACAACTTGTCCGGTTTTACGATTAATTGTATAACCAGCTGTTATTAGGGCTAAGATTGTCGTAGCCAGAACAATAGCAATACTAATAAGGACAAAGCCTATGAATAGTCTAATATTATATGATCGTCTTTTTTTTGGGTCTAAAAAATCCATAATGATTTAGTCAACTTATAGTATAACGACTGAGTCTATTGTTGACCATGCTACTTGCGAGAAATAAGCATGAGAGTTAAGATTAAATCAAATAATAGTAAAAACTAAAAAGGTAATATCGTGAGTGATACTCATACTATCTCGCTAAACGGACACAAATATGACCCGTTAACGGGCAAACCAGTTAAAATCGATAATGAGCCTAAACATCCGCACAATAAGAAGATTGTTGACGGTTTTTTTAATACTGGTGCAAAGAGTAAACACCACCTAAAGTCTCCAACTTCTAAAGATTTATCCACAACTAAAGCACACCATCCTCATAGTGTGGCTCCTCATATAACAAGAGTGACACAACGCTCAAAAACTTTAATGAGAACGGCTGTCAATAAACCAGCTGTAACTAAAATTAAAGAACAACCCAAAATAGCTAAAAGAAAAATTGACCATGCAGTTTCGAGGGGTGTAGAAGCATCAGCACCTGTCCGAGCAAGTATGTTAGATCGTGCAAATGCAATTAAACAAAGCGAATTTGTTGGTAAGTTTAATGAACTGACGACTCCAGCTAATCCTATCAGCCCTGATCCAACGTCAATCCAAACTACAGCTAATAGTGAAGTTCACTTAAAGAATCTTGATCAACTGTCTCAAATTGAGTCGAACCCAACAAAAAACGACATTTTTACTGAAGCAGCTTTAAAACTAGCTGATTCAAATGTGCCCACAGCACCTAGAAAAGAACACTTTTATGACCCAATTGCCGTAAAACTTCATATTTCAGTAAAAACGCTTTTGATAATATCAATAATATTATTCGTAATTATTTTAGGACTGATTACCACATACATATTTTCATCCGATATATCAATTTATTTAGCTAATTCTAAAACCGGAATTCATGGTACACTGCCTGGTTATAAACCTGCCGGTTTTGGCTTAAAAAGTATCGACTCCGCGGGCACGGGAGCAAATGGATATATTAATTTAAAATATACCTCAAATAGTGACTCGCGTGCTTATAGTATTGGAGAACAGTACACGACTTGGGACAATCAAGCGCTTATATCTAGCGTAATAACTCCTCAAGCTGGTACTCAATATACAACTTCTGAATATGGCGGTAGAACTGTCTATACTTATGGCAAATATACGGTTTGGGTTAGCGGTGGCGTCTACTACAATTTACTAAATAATGCTGGTTTAACTTCGAATCAGATTAGTCAAATAGTAACTACAAGTTAAATCACTATTAAAACCTTGTGGTGCACGATTTTTAGTTTTTCCTTTACAATAACTATTAATGAGTAGCGTTAGAACCCGTTTTGCCCCCAGTCCAACTGGGGCACTACATGCCGGTACAGTAAGAACGGCTTTGTTTGCATGGCTTGTTGCTAAAAAAGCTAACGGCCAGTTCGTCCTTAGAATTGAAGATACTGACCAAGCTAGGTCAATAGAAGGTGGAGTTAAAAATATTATTGATAGTTTGAGTTTCATCGGTATTGATTGGGATGAAGGTCCCAATAAGCCATCAGACTTCGGTCCATATGTTCAAAGCGAACGCCTAGATAAATATCAAGAGTTCGCTCAAAAACTTATTAAGTCAGGTAGGGCATATGCAGACGTAAGCACCAAGGATGAACTAGATAAGCTAAGAGAAAATGCCAAGCAGTCTAAAAAGCCTTTTTTATTTAGAGACTATCGACCTGAAAACCCACCTGTGTGGAATGGTAGCCAACCACTAAGATTAATGTCTAATCCCAAACCATACGAGTGGAATGATCTAGTTATGGGTAAAATGAAATCTGGTGCTGAGGCAATTGATGATTTTATATTAATAAAGTCAGATGGTTTTCCTACATATAATTTTGCACATATAGTTGACGACTTTTTAATGAAGGTTACTCATGTTATTAGATCACAAGAGTTTATATCTAGCGTACCAAGATTTTTAAATTTATATGAAGCTTTAGGATTTGAAGCTCCTAAGATGGCTACGCTTCCACCGGTACTTGATACAACCGGAAAAAGAAAATTATCTAAACGCGAAGGTGCTAAACAAGTTCTTGAATATAGGGACATGGGAATAATGCCCGAAGCACTTATGAATTTTGTAGCATTACTAGGATGGAACGATGGAACTACGCAGGAAATATTTTCTAAAGAGGAGCTTATTCAGAAATTTGATTTAAGTCGTGTACAAAAAGGTGGCGCGCAGTTTAGGGAAGACCAATTAATTTTTTTGAACGGTGTTTATATTCGAAAACTTAGCCTTGATGAACTACATTCAAGAGTTTCAGATTTCTGGCCTGAATCAGCGACTGAATTTGACGATGATTACAAAAAGAAAGTATTATCTGTGATTCAAGAAAGACTAAAATACTTTAGCGAAATCACAGAACTTACTCCATTCTTTTTTAAAGACCTACCGGTAGATATGAAGCTAATTGATGAAAATAAATTTTTAAAATCACTAGATAAAAGCCAATTGAAAGAATTGTTAAATAAAACCAAGGCAAGTTTAGTAAGCAGTGACTTTAGTGTAGAAGATCTAACTTATAAATTAAATAATCTGCTCACTGAACAAGATCAGAAACCAGCTGTTTTGTTTAGTTTAATTCGGATAGCAACAACTCAAGCAGCCAGCTCACCTGGTCTTGCAGATACAATGTCAGTACTAGGTAAGGAAAAGTCTATAGCTCGTATAGACACAATGATTAATGCACTATCGTAGATTAATTACGTTATCTTCACCAAACTCTTGGACCTCGCCATGTTTGGGTTTTATAGGTCCAGCAGGAACTGGAACCGGAATGTCTTTAGTTGTTTCATGTTGCTGAGTATTTGGATTTGGTTTTCTATTTCGATGTCTACGGCGCTTTGGTGATTGTTGGGGTTCCGAAACAACGGTTTCTTCCTTTTTAATTTCAATTACTTCACTTAATTTAGGTTCATCCTTTTTATCAATTTTTCGCTCAGGTAGAGCAGAGTTAGCTAATATTCCCAACTTCTTAATTGCATCACTAGGTTTTAGAATATGAACTGGTTTTTTCGGATGGTGTTCTGGTTCAGTTAGTTTTTCAGGTTCAGCAGATTTTGGAGGTTCTACTTCTTTGGTTAACACCGATACAGGTTTTTCTATTTTTTCAATCGCTTTTCTGACGTAGTCTGGGTTATATCGTTCGTTCATAACATCTTCGATATCTGATCGCTTATAGGCAAAGTTATCACGAGAATTTTGGATAATCTCAGCACTAAAATCTGTCTCTGAAACAGGTAGATTTAGGGTGGTACCTGAGAAAGCTTGAACTTTTTCACCGTCAATTGTCATATTAATTGCAAAGTGTCGGTTGTGTATATGTATAAGATCATAGTCACTAAAGTGTGGTTCAAAATATTTAACCATTGTCCTAGAATCATCAGCACTCATTCGGAAAGAAATAATTGATCCGACGTTTCCAAAAACAGCATCTTTAACTCCTGGGGTCATTTGAGCAATATATTGGTTAGCTACAGTTAAAATAAGCGCATACTTTCTAGCTTCACTTAAAATTGTTGTAAATGAATCGGTGGCAAAGTTTTGGAATTCATCCACATATAAATAGAAAGGTATCCGATCATCAATATCTTCGATGTCAGCTCGACTCATTGCCGCCATTTGCATTTTAGTTACTAGTAATGCCCCAAGTAGTGCTGCATTATCTTCGCCAATTAATCCTCGAGATAAGTTTACGATTAAAATCTTTCTTTGATCCATGATCTCACGGATATTAAAGCTGCTCTTAGGTTGACCTATAATATTTCGGACAACTGGGTTGGCAGTAAATGCTCCAACTTTGTTTAGAACTGGCGCAACTGCTTCGGTGGCAAAACGACCATTCCAGCTGGCAAATTCAACTGTCCAGAAGTTCTTTACGACAGGATCCATAATGTAGGTTATTACATCTTTACGGAACTTTTCGTCTGTAAGAATCCTAGTTATATCAAGCATAGTTGAGTCAGGGTAGTCGAGTAGGGCTAAAATGCTGTAGCGTAGAATATATTCGAGTCTTGGTCCCCATGATTCAAATATTCGTTTCAACACTCCAATTAATTCTGAACACGTATGAGTTTTTAATTTCGAATCATATACTTCCATTGGATTAAAAGCGATAGGGAAGTCAGCATCAGCCGGATTAAAGTAGACAACATCTTTGTGTCTATGCTCAGGAATTCGCTTAAGTATGTTAATTGCGTAGTCACCATGTGGATCAATTACTGCAAAACCATATGGACTAAAAATGTCCGAGATAGTTAAAAGCTCAAGAAGACCTGACTTTCCAACTCCAGTTTGACCTAGGATATATAAATGTCGGCTACGATCGGACCTTGGAAGTCCAAACATTTCATTACTTCCACGGAAATTAGTGACTGCTATCGGACTTAACTCAGCTCGAACAACTTCGGGCATTTCACTGTTTATGAGTGGTAAATTAGCTGGTGGTTCGGCAGTTTTTGCTGAAGCCCAAAGAATATTCGGTGTTTCAACATTGGTGTGAGGCAAGTGATATAAACTAGCAATTTCCTCAATATTACAAACAAACCTATTACGGCTAAACGAACGTCGCTTATATAAGTCGGTTAGTGTATTGTTGGTACCTAAATATCGCTGTGAAAAACCGTTTAAATAAGTTGTATTGAACTGTTTAAAGCTAGCAGTGATCGCTTGAAGCCTCATTTTACCTTGAGTAAGGTTAGTATTGCCTCGATATACAATCCTTAGACTAACTTCATAAGCTAGTTTATGGCTTTTTTCTTCAACTGCAGAGGCTTGAGTAGATTGAAACTCTGCAAGCTTAGGTGATGCAGCGGTTCGAGATTCAGGAGCTATAACTGTACGAATAATGCTAGAGTTTGACGATTGACCCCTTAAACTAGCGGCATATCTCTCACTTCTTTTATACCAGTTATCTGGAGCTGGTCCCATAACGAGTTGAATCCAGGCTTCTTCGTTATCATCAAACTGGGCGAGTGCAGCAGTGATTGCAGCTAGTGGATCCACTTCAAAACTTGGAAATGTCTTTATTGGTAGCGCTTCATTAGCACTAAGTTTAAGCTCAGCAATTAGCTGAGTCTCAGTGTTTGAATCAGTGATTGTATAATCATCAACCTCAGATATTTGCACGGTAGGATACTGTGCATAAATCTGATCCTCAACATATGACTTTAAGTGTTCAGGCACCCATACATAAAAGCCAATACGTTTATTTTTAACAGCAATTTCGAAACTAACTCGTTCGTTATATAAAGACTTAAAAGTATTATCAGTAGACTTAAGTAGACCGTGAAGGCTTGCAAATAACTGTTCTGCAGCTAATTCTTTTTTTTCATTAGTTCGCGGTACCTGCATGAGCAGGACTGACCCCTTGATATCTCTGTCATCATTTACCCGACGTTTGAACATCATATTACCAAATTATACTATATTTAGCCCTTTATTGCAAGAAAACCCACCTTAACAACCACTAGTATTATAACCACAATAACTGTTAAAATAGCAATAATAATATGTTTAACCATTTAAAACGAAAACAACAACCACCAAACCCCGATTTCCACATCATGATAGATGGTAAAGATAATATTACTGATGCACCTAAATCGACATTCAACCCAAAAAAGCTTCATCATAAGATCAAAAACAAACATCCTCTTACCAAAAAAGAGAAATGGATTGTAGGCGCTGAAAGCGGTATTTCCATAGTTGGAGTAGTGTTATTGGTACTTATATTTACTCATAGTACAAAACTTCAAAGTCCTCCGGTTCCTAAACCGGATAGAGCAGTTGTTGTTCCACCTCCAAAGATATTATCTCGGTTAACCGGACTTCCAGTTACGGCAGCCGAACAAGCCTTACCAGTAACAGGTGTAATGATAGAAAATACTCCAGATGCTAGACCTCAATCAGGGCTAAGTGATGCTGGTGTTGTGTTTGAGGCAATTGCAGAAGCGGGTATAACTAGATTCTTAGCTTTATTTGAAGAAAATCAATCCACTTCACTTGGGCCAATTAGAAGTGCTCGCCCATATTATATAGATTGGGCTCTAGGTTTTAATGCTACTTACGTTCATGTTGGTGGTAGTCCGGATGCACTTAGTAAAATAGGCACGATAGGTATTAGAGATTTAAACGAATTTTCTTATGGTAGTTATTTCCACAGAATTTCTACTAGAGTAGCTCCGCATAACGTATATACATCTATGAGCGAATTAAGTACATTAGAACAAAGTAAAAGCTTTACGACCTCGACTTTCACAGGCTTTCCACGCAAAGACGATAAACCTTTAGCTAAACCAACAGCGACAAAAATCGATATGAATATTTCTAGCTCATCTTATAATGTTCACTACGATTACGATCCAACTACAAATGCTTATAATCGAAGTGAGGGTGGGGCAGCGATGACTGATTCAAATACTGGTAAGCAAATACAACCTAAGGTAGTCGTAGCCATGATTATGCCCTGGACAAACGGAGCGCTTGATGCGAGCGGAGCATATTATACCCAATACTCAGATATAGGTAGCAGTACTGCATACATTTTCCAAGACGGTGGTGTAATACAAGGTACATGGAGTAAACCATACCCAACTTCGCAAGTTTTATTTACTGATGCAACTGGTGCAGCTATAAAATTCAATGCTGGTCAGACATGGCTAACAGCAGTTGGTCTTAATAGCCAACTTGTTTATACGCCTTAATTTGTTAAATTCCAGAGTGAGCTTTTTCTAGATCAGCGATTATTATTTTATTCATCTTGAGCATGGCTAGCGTCACTCTACTAGATTTTTCTAAATCAGAATCAGACATAAACTGGCCAAGTTGAACAGGTATAATCTGCCAATAAACACCAAACTTATCGTCTATCCAACCGCACTGATTAGCTTTTCCGCCATCAGCAACAAATTTGTCACATACTGCATCAACCTCAGCTTGATCCTGACATTTAACCATAAATGAAAAATAATATAATCTTATTTTTTGTAATTACAGGTGACCCTATACTATTCGGATTATAAGGTTATCATAGCTGAAATTATTAGGTGGAATGCAAGATTAAGTAATTACAGAGTAGTCAATTATATTACTTATCTAAGTCGCCAAGCACTGCTGTTTAAGAGATGTTCCACTACCTTCAATGGCATATAAAATTGCAGATGATGATATTCCACTACCGCTTACAATGCCTATACCACTTCTCGAACTATTACATGTGGCGTTATTAACAATATAGACCATATCAACACTTGATACGCTCAAATTAGGAGAAAAATTCTGGAACGATATATTAGAACTAGTGTAGTTCGTGACCAACACAGTAACACTTCCGTTTGAACAATCTATACCACATAACTTGAAGCTTGTTGGATTTCCGACCTGGATTACAGACTGAGGTGGTTGAGAATTATTGTGAGATTCATAAGTATTTATTGCTGAGGAGATGTTATATATATCAGTTTTACGAGCAGTATTTCTAGCACTTTGTTGCAGTGATGGAACAGCAAGAAACGTCATCAGCAATATTACAGCCGGAACAATAAATAAACCAAGTACAAGTAAGACAACTGTTATTATCTGAATAGTTTTCCTGTTTTTTGAAAATCCGCTTAATAGTAAGCCTCGTTTGTCCTTAGGTTTTCCAAATCCTGTAAGTAACCAGTCTATGAAAGACCAAATACCAAGACCACCTAGTGTAATCAACTTTAAAATACCCGTTCCTATTAACCCTCTATAAAAGCGGTCAATACCTAGGAATCCCAGAAAATATGAGAATAAATAAGTAACAATATACGACTTGTCGCCCTCAGGTCCATAGCTCAGTTCTTGCCCTACTGAGATAGAGCCCTGATTATTATTACCTGGTTGATTCTGGGGTTGTTGTAGCTGCGAGTTTATTGGGTTACTTGGAAGAAGGTTTTGACTATGGTTATCCATCTTGAGTAAAGTTTAGCATAACTGTATTACTTAATATGTGCATAGGAAAATTGATGACCCTATGATATTCGGTTAATAAGAAAGTATGTAGTGAAATTCTTAGATGGTATAAGCTTGGACTACTTATAAATAATAGCTAATTGTTTACTTTGATTGTTTGGGCTATTGAGCTATATTCATTTAAATTGACAGATTGAGTATTATCTTCAGACAAACCTTCATATCTAAACTCTTTTCCATTAATAGTGAAGTATGAATAATCAAATGGGATTATGTTATTACCAGGAATGGCATTGTTTCCGTTTGAACAAACAACAATTTGTTTTCCTAGAATTGAAATTGTTCCCAGATTATAAAGGACTCCTTGTGGGGTACAAGTAATATTAAGTGTATAAGTAGGGGTTGCTTGAGTTATCCCAATATCAATTTTTGCTCCATTGTTATTTATGCCGTTAAATGCTATGGCTGAACTATTTGATTTAACTGAAGAAGTTTTAGGTGTATCTATACTGAAATTAACTCCTGCTATATCAAAACTATGACTGATGTTAGTATTCGAATTACTAGCTGAATTAGTACTGGATAATTGGTGAGTGTTTGAATGCCCTTTAATTTTGTACAACGAACCTATTAAACCAAGAAATAATAGGGCTACAATTATCAATGAAATAAGTAAAATTTTATAGCTCTTCTTGATTGGTTTTTGGATATTATCTGGATGAATAGGTATCTGATTCGAGTTTAAGTAATTAACAGCGGGAGTTGGATATATTGAGCTGGGATTAACAGCTCGCTGTACATCTTGTGAGAATTGACTTGTATCTGGCAGTTGGTTAGTTGATACTTGTTGATTAGGCGTTTGTGAAGTTTCTTTTAGTACTGAATTGGTTTGTTGAAGTTCTTTATCTTGCTCACCCATATTGGTTTAATCATATTATGATTTTTAAAAGTTTGCAATTAAGAGAACTGGTACGAATGTAACTACTATCTTCTTAGGAATATTTGGTATAAATAATCCTCTGTCAAAAAATAGAGTTAAAAGTACTTTTGGTGACCCCAAGGAGAATCGAACTCCTATTGCCAGGATGAGAACCTGGTGTCCTAACCGTTAGACGATGGGGCCAAAGTTGCCTAATATTATCACGACATATCACAGCTTTCTAGTTTAAGTCTATTACAGAACCCCAGATAAGGTTATACTTAATTATTATAATAAGCATAAGAACCAAAACATGAAATTGATTCAAAAATTGTCTTTTTGGCATCGAAATAAAACGCCTTCTACCGGTTTAAATAGTCTTAAGGGTATGCCTGAGAATACTGAAAAACAGAATGAGATGCTTATTGAATCTATTGCCGATGGAGTAGTAGTTACAGATACAAGCGGTAAAATTAGTCTTATTAATCCAGCCGCTTCATTTATGAGTGAATGGGCAAGTACCGATGCAATCGGAGTAGATATAAATCTAGTAATTAAACTGACAACTGAAACTGGACAGGAAATTCCTCCTGAGACTAATCCTTTTACAGTAGTACTTAAGGAAAAAAAGAAAGTTGAATCAACTGCGGTGCTAACTGGCCATCAAGGTAAAAAAATTATAGTGTCACTTGTTATCTCACCCGTAATTATAGATAAAAACCCGGTCGGATTAGTTGCTGTACTTAGAGACATTAGTGTTCAGCGAGCGGCTGAAAAACAACGAGCTGATTTTATTAGTACTGCCAGTCATGAAATGCGCACCCCAGTTGCAGCTATTGAAGGTTATTTATCACTGGCTATGAACGATAAGGTCAGTAGTATAGACTCACGGGCCAAGGACTTCTTAGAAAAAGCTCATCAAAGTACCAGACAGCTAGGTAAACTTTTTCAAGATCTACTTACTAGTTCAAAGGCAGAAGATGGAAGACTAGTAAATAAACCACAAGTTGTCGAAGTTGGGCAATTTATCCAAAACCTTGCGGAAACATTCCAGATAGCAGCTGAGAAAAAACATTTGATTGTAGATTTTGTTTCTATGAGTGGAGGTAACCAAGCTAATGGTGACGGAGGCAAAGTAGTTGCACCCTTATATTATGTGCATGTAGATCCTGATCGAATGTCTGAGGTTATAACTAATATTTTTGATAACGCCGTTAAGTATACCGAAGCTGGCAAGATAACAATTGGTGCAGGCGGTGATGACACTGTCGTTCAAATTTCAGTTCAAGACACTGGGCCAGGAATTCCAGCAGAAGATGTTCCGCATTTGTTCCAAAAATTCTATAGAGTAGATAATTCGTCAGTACGAACGATAGGCGGAACTGGACTTGGTCTATTTATATGTAAAAAAATTGTTGAATTATATGGTGGTCAAATTTGGGTTGAGAGTGATCTAGGTAAGGGAAGTACATTTAGGATAAATCTACCGAGGTTATCTACTCAACAAGCTGATGCATTAAAGCGCACCGAAACTATGCAAAATGCAGTAGCTATGCCATCTTCTAACCTAACTTTGTAAATCATGGTACAATTTAAATTAACATAAGTTCAATTATTAATAACAACCGTAAAAGAGGGTTCTAACAGTGGCAAAAATAATGCTGGTCGAGGACGACAATAGCCTACGAGAAATCTACCAGGCTCGACTGATGGCTGAAGGCTATGAAACAGTGACAGCCAAGGACGGTGAAGAAGCACTCGCAATTATAGGTCAGGAAAAACCTGACTTAATTATTTTAGACATAATGATGCCTAAAATAAGTGGTTTCGATACTTTGGATATCCTCCGAAGTACACCGGCTACAAAATACACTAAAGTTATTATAATGTCAGCGCTTTCTCAAGCTGAAGACAAGGCACGAGCTGAAAAACTAGGTGCAAATAAATATCTAGTAAAATCACAAGTTACCCTAGAAGACATTGTTAAGACCGTTAAGGAAGTTTTGGGTTCGGACGAAGAAACACCAGGGGAAGCTCCTAAGGACCTTGATATGAATAATGCAAATCTTGGAGCAAATGTAGCACCAGCAGATGCCAGTAGTGCAGCCCCTGCAACAGACGCGACCGCAAGTACTACACCAGACATCGCCCAAGCACAATCAGTAGTGGATGAACAATCACAACCAATATCAGTAGAACAACAAAAAATAGTTAATGAGGAGACAAAAGACATGAACGAAGATACATCAACAAACCAACCAACACCAAGTGATGCACCAGCTCCAGCAGCTGACACATCAGCACCGGTAACACCAGATACTTCTAGTGATGGCGGAACTGGTCAAGTAACATCAGATCCTAACCCGTTATCAGATAGTCAACCAGCAGTAGATGCACCAGTAATGCCTACAGCCGACGATTCATCAGCACTAGGCGACACTTCAGCAATGGAACCAGCAGTACAATCAACCACACCTGATCCTTCGGCTACAGTAACACCAAGTGATGCACCAGCTGGTCCAGACCCACAACTCGTAGGCGGTTCAAAAGTTGTAGAACCTTCCGCAGGTAGTGCAGATCAAGGTTCACGATTACAAGAATTACTAGCAGCTGAAGACTCTAAAGAAGGAACTCCAGCTCCAACCGACGGGCAAACTCCTCCAGTACCACCAGCTCCAGCAGCGTAGTATATAATTCTAAAATGCGAATAAATCAGTTTGTAGCTCAAGCTACAGGCTTAAGTAGACGAGCAACCGACCTAGCTATTATTGATGGCCGTGTTAAAGTTAACGATAAATCAGCTGTTATAGGTCAAATCATAAATGATACCGACAAAGTTCTCGTCGATAATAAACTAATCTCACTGCCAATTAGCAAAACAACTATTTTAATTAATAAACCAATCGGTTATGTCTGTTCTAGGGATGGCCAGGGTTCTAAGACTATATATGAGCTAGTTCCGGAGCAATATCGAAGACTTAAACATGTTGGTCGATTAGACAAAGATTCCTCAGGTCTAGTTATTTTGACTGATGACGGAGACTTAGCTCACAAACTTAGTCACCCTAGCTTTGATACTTTGAAGATATACACAATCGAACTTGATATATCACTAAAATCCGACGATAAAGATTCAATCGAAGAGGGAAAAGTTGAATTAGATGAAAGACCAAGTCCAATGAAAATCAATTCATTAAGTTCAAACAATAAAATATTTGAAATTGAACTTCATGAGGGTAGAAACCGGCAAATTAGAAGAACATTCGCTGCACTAGGTTACGATGTAATGAAGCTAAGAAGGGATCAAATTGGGCAGTTTAAGTTACCTCAATTAGATAACCGGTCTTATTTATTAGTTAATCGCTAGTTTTTAACTTAAATACGCAATTTACTGATTTAAGAAATCAACTTATTTATGTCTAGAAGCAAACCAAAGTGAAAGACTAAACATTGTTACAATTATTAGCGGTAGAAACCACCATATATTTATATGAACTATGTGAACTAAATAAGCAGTTATAAGCAGTCCAACTATAACCCCAACTGCGATTCTCCAATCATCACCAATTACGAAATGATACCAAAATAAAATAAAGTTACGTATTATTCTCATTACTTTCTAGCCTCCAATAAGTTGTATCGGTTCTTCATCCAAGCTATTTGGAGAAGAGAAGTAATTGCAATGAACAATATTACACCGGGCAGTGCAGCGTCACCGCCTGGCCAGTGTATCCCAACACCTTCGCTGCTCCAGAAAATCCCAAAACTTGTTAACATTATTCCAACCACATACTTTAAGGTGTTTTCTGGTACTTTTGATAATGGACGGTGGACTACTAGTCCTACTATGACTACGATTAATACTGCGCTTACCGCTCCAAATACGGCGTAGGGAACTGAGCCTTGTGTTGCACCGAAAGTTACAACTATAAATGCTATTTCTAATCCTTCAAGTAATACTCCTTTGAAAGCTACTGTAAATGCATACCAATCGTCTATGACACCAAAGTGTTTTTTGTTTTTTGACTTTTGGGCATCTTGAGCCGCTTTTTTAAATATTGCATCTTCATCATGAAGTGCCTTAAACCCGCTAGCTCTAAGTATTGCTTTTCTAAGCCACTGTAAGCCAAATATAAGCAGTAAAGTTCCAATAACTACTCTTAGTGTATTAATAGGAATTGAAGTCAATGCAGGACCCAGAAGTGCTACAAATGCCGCTAATGTAAGAACTGCAGCACCAACTCCATACCAAGTCGATCGCCAACCTCTGGTTGTTCCAACCGCTAAGACAATAGTTAAAGCTTCAACCCCCTCAACGATTGATGCTAGAAAGACGCTTAAAACAAGTAGAAAATCACGCATATGATTGAATTATTATTTCGTACATATTAATTAGTCTAAACCAATTTATAATATAAGCAGTTACAGAATAAATTATTACGCATTGAACTAAGCTTTTTTAATTATGCTAATTAAGCTTTCTAAAAGATATGTTAATCTGGTAAATGTATCAGTTAATAAGTTGAGAATAAATGGAAAATAATCAGTATATAGTTGAAGCCAAAAATCTCGTTAAATATTACGGTAAAAACGAAGTACTTAAAGGTATTAACCTGCGTGTTAAAAAAGGCACGATGGTAGCTTTACTTGGTCCAAATGGTGCAGGTAAAACGACAACTGTGAGAATACTTAGTACTCTGCTTTCGTTTGATAAGGGTAGTGCAAAAATCGGTGGGTATGATGTTGTGTCTAAAGCCGATAATGTTCGAAATTTAATCGGACTCACCGGACAATCTGCAGCAGTTGATGAGTTATTAACTGGCCGAGAAAACCTGATAATGATGGGTCAACTTTATCGACTAACCCCAAAAAGCTCAAAAGCCCGTGCTCAGGAACTACTCGAAGAATTTGACTTAGTAAAAGCAGCCGATAGAACTGCCAAAACTTATTCCGGAGGAATGCGACGTCGACTAGATTTAGCTGTTAGTTTGATTGCTATTCCACCAGTTCTTTTTTTAGATGAACCAACAACTGGTCTCGATCCGAGATCAAGACTGGCCATGTGGGACATAATTAAGAGACTTTTGGCTAATGGAATAACAATTCTTCTAACCACCCAATATCTTGAAGAAGCAGATCAATTAGCTGACCTAATCGTCGTAATAGACGAGGGAGTAGTAATCGCCGAAGGTACGTCAAGTCAACTAAAAAGTAAGATCGGTAATGATCGACTTGAACTGTCATTTGATAGCGAGGAAATACTTAAAAAGGTCATTGAAATGCTTGGGGACAACGTAATAAGTTCAAACGAAAAAGAGAATAGCCTTACAATTTTTATTAAAGACACCGACAAAGATGTGCGATTAACACTTGATGTTCTTGCAAAGGCAAATATAAGTATTCGTTCTATTGATATACACAAACCAACCCTAGATGATGTTTTCTTGTCTTTAACAGGGAAACAAAAAGAAGTTAAAAAGGAGAAGAAAAAATAATGGCTGTTGAGCTTGTATTCGAAAATAAACCTAAGTGGCTTATGTATCTTAATGATTCAAGAATAATGATAAAACGCAGTACTCTTCATATTGTCCGAAATAAGGATCAATTGCTGGGTGCATTTTTCCAACCTATAATGTTTTTGATATTGTTTACGCTCGTTTTTGGTGGAGCAATCGCAAATGATTTACCACCAGGAATTACTTATCTAGATTTTTTGATGGCCGGTATTATTGTCCAAACTGTGGCTTTTGGATCTACGACTACGGCAGTTTCGATTTGTAACGATCTTCAAAAGGGAATTGTAGATAGATTCAGATCACTACCGATGTCTAATAGAGCGGTACTTGATGGTCATGTTACCTCAGACCTTTTTCGTAATACCATATCAACTTCAGTGATGCTTATAACTGGTTTTATAATTGGTTTCCGTAGTAAGGCATCGCCGGTAGAATGGTTGTATATAGCCGGAATTTTGACTATATTTACACTAGCTTTTTCATGGCTAGTAGCAATTATGGGTGTATATGCAAAAAGCGTTGAAGCGGTTCAATGGTTAACGTTTGTGATCATCTTTCCACTAACTTTTGCAAGTACTGCATTCGTACCTGCGCAAAGTATGAATCACTATTTAAGAGATTTTGCTGTGAATCAGCCTATATCTCAAGTTGTTGGTGCAGTACGAGCACTTATGTTAGGTATTTCTCCTGGTAATCATATTTGGATGTCTATTATTTGGAGTCTGGGTATGCTTATTGTGGCTGTCCCAGTTGCTACTTATCTTTTCCGAAAGAAAACTACTCAATAGTTTGTATATTTTATTTCAAACTTCATTCGGGATAGCGCGCTAATTCCGAATTTCACTAGAAGGCTAAAATGAGTGTAAGGAGATTAATGATTGTTGACATTGGTCTTGGATAAAGTAGGGTTATCTGAAGTAGGCAAAATATCTTTTTCAACTATTATGTATTTTAAATACATTTTAATAATTTTTTCGATCTTTAATAATTCATGGTCAGGAGCTAAAACAAAATACTTTCTATTTTCATGAATTTTATTATATTTCTTGGACATTAAGGGGATTCGTTTAGCGCAGTTTTCGTCCGAACATTCACATATATAATGCAATTTAAGATTGGCATCATCTATTAAAAAGAGTTGATGTTCCTCTCTTGCTAAATTGTTAGTATTATCGCGACCTTTCTGAATTTCTTCATTTTGTTCACGAAAAACAGCTTCATTTTCAGTTTTTCGCATATCGCTAATAGATTGGCTCATTCAATTTCCTTTTTAAAATAATTATATCTTTATCTATTCAAGAGCATCTTTTAATTTAACAGGATCTTTAATTGTAAAAAAATGATCAACTTGTCCAATCAGTCCTTCATCGAATAACTGTTCTAGCGCTCTGCTAGCGGTCTCACGATTCATGTTTATAGAGTCTGCTATATCTTGATGAGTTATGGGAGCATCAATTAGAATCTCAGAGCCTTGATGCATACCGAATCTTTCACTTAAATATATCATTTCGGCAATTACTCTACCTCGTGCTGAGCGAAATTCTAAAATTTGTATCCGCTGGGTATAAATTGCTACTACATTAACTAATTGGGTCATTATTTCCTGTGTGAGCCAAGCATCATGCCCCATAGACGTTCTAAGTTTATCTTTAGAAGACCTTAGTAATTTTACTTCAGAGATAGCCTCATAAGAGAGCCCAGTAAGGTGAATACCATCTAGTGCCCATGGAAGAGGTATAAATTCACCAGCTTTATGTATTAGTAACAAATTTGCATGACCATCTCGTGATGTAGAACAAGCTTTTACAAATCCCTCTTTTATTAGAAAAACTCCATCAGGTTCATCAAGTCCGTTTACTATAGTTTCACCATTTGAAAAATTCACAATAGTTCCATCACTGAAATAAGAAGTAATACTTTTGTCTTTTCGGGTTGGAGCATAAGATGATGGGGCTTTATTCATATGCTAAGTATATACTTAGTTATTTCTTTAGTTAGTGCGCGTGCGCACATACTTCTATTAAAATCATTTTTATGATTATGTTTAGCAAGCTAGCTAAATTAAATAATTTAATAAAAAAGTAAGGTTTGAAAATGTTAGGTATTGTACAAAGTAATAAGGGAGGAATATTATGCTAAAAATGCATCAATCTATTAATAACAAAAACCCAAAAGTATACTTTAAACAGTACCTAAATAACATTAATGAACCAGCTGCTAATATTTTTGACGATGATTTGTCGCCTGAACTTTCAGTCGAATTCTTAGAAAACAGTTTTACAATGAAACATAGGATTAGACAATTAGCAAAAAAGATGAGAAGGAACAATAATCATTAAAGGACAAATTTTATGAGTGAAGTATTAAAATTCTACGATGAATATCCACATAATATGAATGCCGAACAGACCTTAGTGCTAGGGAAGGCTATGCTTAGAGCAGCTTTCAGTTCTCCTCTAGGAAGTACTCAGGAGGGTGAAGGATTATTAACGGAAGCTTTTAGATTAGGTAAAAGATCTTTAGAGATTCAAAGTGTAGTCAATATTGAAAACTAAATCTGAATTATTATATATTTTGTGTTTGGCTGGTACTGATTTATTTCAATATGAACTTTATTGACAACAAAATCTATACAAAGTAAGTACTCTAGAATTTAAAACTAACGGCAAACTATTTTCATATTTATCTCAATTCCCGTTACCACGAGTGTAATACTATAGATTTTTCTATATTTTCATGACATAATATAGTGAATTAATTTGTAGCTAATACAAATAGAGAGATAATAAGAACATGAAGAGCTTACCGATTATTGCTATTGTTGGACGAACCAATGTTGGGAAATCTAGTATATTTAATGCAATATTACAGCGTCGTGAAGCCATCGTAGCCAGAGAAGAAGGTACTACAAGAGATTCAATAATGGGTCGAGCCTCACATAACGGTCAAGATTTCTGGATTGTCGACACAGCCGGCATGAAAGATCCTGATGACGATTTTGAAGCAACCATTCAAGAACAGATCTCACAAGCTCTAGATAGCGCCGATGTTATATGGGTAGTAATCGAATCTAATGTTGTAATAACCCAAGAAGATAGGGCTGTTGCAAAACTAGCGCTTAAAAGTAAGAAACCGGTATTTTTAGTAGTTAATAAAATAGATAAGATAAGGCAATTCGATCTAACAGATTACCAAAAACTAGGTATTAAACAGATAATTGGCACTAGCACAACTCAATTTAAGGGCTTTGACGAGCTTTTAGACCAGTTAGTAGAGCAAATACCTAAGGCTAAGGCTAAATATAACCCTAATCTAATCAAATTAGCTGTGGTGGGCCGACCAAACGTAGGCAAGTCCCAACTTTTCAATACATTACTTAAAAAACAGCAAGCCGTTGTATCTGAGAGAGCCGGTACCACAAGAGACGTAAATAAAACATCTGTTAACTATAAAGGTGGTGAAATTGAGCTTATGGACACCGCTGGTATCAGAAGAAACGGTAAAATTGGACACGGCATTGAGCATTTTAGTGTTATTAGAACCCTAGCAGCCATTGAGGAAGCAGATGTATGTTTACTACTAATTGATGTTAATGAACTCAGTGTGGCTTTAGATCAAAAAATAGCCGGCATGGTAAAGGAGTCTAACAAGGGTTTAATACTTGTTATTAGTAAGTGGGATAGTATTGACGAGAAAGAGTTCCTCCACGACAAACTTATTCCAAGAATCAGACATGATTATGAATTTGTTCCATGGGCACCATTAATATTTACAAGCTCAGTGACTGGTCAAAACGTTAATAAACTATTTGAACTAGCTGTAGATATAAGAGACCAACGAAATAAGAAACTAAAAACTACCGAACTTAACCGTTGGCTTAAATCTACTACCGGAGCCCATCCGCCAGCAGGACTTAAGAACCGATCACCAAAGTTAAACTATATAATTCAAGAAAACGATAATCCTAGTCCGACTTTTAAAGTATTTGGTGCTCATACTAAATTCCTACACTGGAGTTACAAACGCTATATGGAACGACAGTTACGAGAAACTTTTGGTTTCGAGGGCACATCGATTAAGTTTTGGTTTTTTGAAAAGCATGTTGATAGACTAAAAGAAGCTAAGCTTACTAAAAAAGACAGCACTACAAGAATTTCAAAATAATATGGCTCTATTTCAAAGAAAACCATCTTTCAACGAAAGCAAACCAATATTCAGTATCGGTCTAAATAAGACATTGATTATCGTTGGGCTAGGTAACATCGGTAAAGAATTTGATGGAACAAGACATAATATAGGTTTTGAAGCCGTAGATGCATTGGTTGAAAGTAGAGAAGAACTATCCGGTTGGCATGATAAAAAGAACTTTAAGTCTCATTTTATTATGGGACAGTTTGCTGACACACGAGTAATAGTTATTAAACCAACTACACTTATGAACCTAAGCGGAGAAGCGGTTGAGTCTGTCTGTAACTTCTATAAAATTGCGCCAAGTTCAGTTTTAGTAGTCCATGATGAACTAGATATTAACTTCGGTCAGATTCGTACTAAAACTGGTGGTAGCAGTGCAGGACATAATGGCGTATCTTCTGTTATGGATCATATTGGAGAGAACTTTAGTCGACTTAGAATCGGTATTAGCCCTAAGATCCCAGAGAAAATAGATAGTGCCGACTTTGTGCTGGCAAAATTTAAGAAAAACGAAACTGATAAGATAGAAGAACTCAAAAAAGAAACTACCGCTATAATGATAGAATTCATTTTTAGCGGCAAAATTAATCAAGAGACCCGTTCGTTTTTAATCTAAATAAAAACGAGCCTACAGAGGGGGTGGGCACCGCTGTAGACTCGATTACACCCTTCAACCCACCTAAGCGAAGCGTCATTCACTATTTATCCATAGGGTGATGCGCCGATCATAAATGATCGTCTTGGAAACTCGCTGACCCACCAAAAGGGTCCTTATCCGAAATACAAGTATTTTGGGAGGAGTAGTTAAAGGGATTAGTTTGTTTTAGAGCGTTTTAATATTAAATCTCCGAGGAGTTATAACAGCACAAAAGCTTAGTGGAGGGTAACTACTTTACTAATGGCACGCTCTAAAACAATCTAACAATATTGTTAGAATAGGGGGTATAAGGTACGTAAGCATAATAGTATGCTTACGGTTTGCGATTTTAGCAAATTTATGTCACTTTGTCAATACTTTTATACATTTTCGTACATTTGTCAAATCGTTTATGCTTCACTTTATTGTAGGGTAGAATGTAGCTATGGGCAGCAAAGGCATGATGTGGGTAATGATAGGAATCGTGTCTTTAGTATTCCAATTGATTGGTACAGTCTTGTTCGGTGGGGGTATATTCGGACTATGGAGTAATCTGCTCGCATTTGTTGGATGCTTTGTGGGACTATGGTTTTGGTTCAAATTTATGAGGAACATGTAATACTTGCTTTTATTTAGAGTCTCAAGTAACCTTACAGCTTGTACTGATAATTTAAACATAAGCCAAGAGAATTAATGAAAAAACAGTTAGTAATAGTAGAGAGTCCAGCTAAAGCAAAGACCATAGAAAAATACTTGGGTAGTAGCTATGATGTCCAAAGCAGTTTTGGCCATATAAGAGACTTACCGAAGAAAAATTTAAGTATTGATGTTGAACATAACTTTGAACCAACTTACCAGATAAGTGCTGATAAAACCAAAATTGTAAATAATTTGAAGAAGTTTGCTAAAGGTGCCGATGTGTGGCTAGCAAGCGATGAAGACCGCGAAGGTGAGGCAATAGCATGGCATTTATGCGAAGCTTTGAAACTAGACCCTAAGACTACCAAACGTATAGTTTTCCACGAAATAACTAAGTCAGCTATAACTCACGCTATTAAAAATCCCCGAACTATAGACATTAATCTGGTTAATGCTCAACAAGCTCGTCGAATACTTGATCGATTAGTTGGTTATGAACTAAGTCCAGTCCTGTGGAAAAAGGTTCGACCAGGACTTAGTGCAGGCCGAGTACAATCTGTTGCTGTGAGATTAATTGTAGAACGAGAACGAGAGATTAATAAGCATGAAGTCGCCGATAGTTATAAAGTTACGGCTGAGTTTGTGGATAAAGATATTGAACTACCTGCAGAGCTTTCGACCAAGTTTGATAGTGATTCGAAAGCAAAAAAATTCCTAGAAGATTGTGTAGATGCAAAGTTTAATGTAGATAAGATAGATAAAAAGCCAGGTAAACGCTCACCAGGTGCTCCTTTTATTACTAGTAGCTTGCAGCAAGAAGCAGCAAGGAGACTTGGTTACAGCGTTAAACAAACTATGACTTTAGCACAAAGACTATATGAGTCAGGTCACATTACATATATGCGTACAGACAGCACTCTTTTGTCTTCTCAGGCTTTATCCGATGCTAAAAACTATATAACATCACAATTCGGTGCAAATTATCATAAAGAACATCAATATAAGACTAAACAGTCCAGCGCACAAGAGGCTCATGAAGCAATTCGTCCGACTAGTTTTTCTAAAACCACAATTTCAGAAGATGAAGGTCAGAATAAACTCTATAAATTGATCTGGAACCGAACTGTTGCAAGTCAAATGTCTGACGCTGAACTATCAAGAACAGACATTATAATTAAGATCAGTAATAGATCTGAACATTTCCTAGCTAAAGGTGAAATAGTTAACTTTGATGGATTTATGAAAGTATATGGACGTAAAGGTGAAGATGTTATCTTGCCAGAGATGACTGTTGGTCAAATACTAGATGCCAGACATATAATGGCCCGACAAACTTTTTCCAAACCAGGTGCCAGATATTCCGAAGCAACACTGGTCAGAAAGCTAGAAGAATTAGGCATTGGTCGTCCAAGTACTTATGCACCAACGATCTCGACAATTCAAACACGTGGTTATGTAGAAAAATCAGATTTAGAAGCTAAACAACGCGAAGTTAAACTGTTAAAACTCGAGAAAAAGATAATTGAAGAGATCACTGAAACCGAAAACTATGGGGCTGATCGAGCCAAACTTCTCCCAACTCCACTCGCAGATGTTACAACTGATTTTCTAACAAAGAATTTTGCTTCGATTGTAGATTACGACTTCACCGCAAACGCGGAGAAAGATTTCGATAAAATCGCTGATGGTGACGAAAAATGGGTGGAGATGATTAAGAAATTCTACGGTGGTTTCCATGAACTAGTCGAGAAGTCAGAATCTATAAGCAGAGAAGAGAGCACCCAAACTAAGCATCTTGGGGTCGATCCTAAGACAAATAAGCCGATCTTAGCCCGTTACGGCAGATATGGGCCAATGTTACAGATGGGTGAAGCAACAGATGAGGAAAAGCCCACATTTGCGTCACTCCCTGCTAATACAACCCTAGAAACTGTCAAACTAGAAGATGCACTCGAAATGTTTAAACTTCCACGCATTGTAGGGAAGACTAAAGAAGGCGAAGAAATACTTGCTAACATCGGTAGATTTGGTCCTTACGTCAAAATTGGTAAGGTTTTTGTATCTATAAAGAAGATGGATCCATTGAAAATTACTGAGTCGGAAGCTCTTGCACTATATTCGGAAAAGAAAAAGGAAATAGATAACAAGTATATTAAGCAGTTTGATAGTGGTATAAAAATCGCAAACGGACCATATGGACCATACATTACAAATGGCAAGCGAAATGTGAAAATAACAGATGAAAAAGACGCTGAAAAGATAACTGAAGCGGAAGCAAAAAAGATGCTCGCAGAGGCTCCAAGAAGGAAAGCTCCACCTAGGCGCAAAAAATCCAAGAAATAGGCAGTTGTTTTTTATATAAAACAATATATTTTTCCACAGTTCACATCTGTTTTGTTGTAATACTGTAGGTACACATTTTGTGTAGTTTTGTCCATTTAGTGATACAATAATATTAAGTTTAAAGTAACTATTGACTTATATAAATATTTATTTTACAATAGCATTACAGTATTTATTATTAAGGAAGAAAATGGCTGATAGCGCAAATCAAATAGACATTGAAAAATCCGTAAATGACATCCTTGCAACTATAGAAAGAGAAAGAGAAAGAGAGATTATATCTCGTCGTTTTGGTCTTTTTGATCGCAAAGAAACCCTTGAGCAAATAGGGGAGTTACTTGGTATTACTCGAGAACGAGTTCGACAACTTGAAAAAGCCGTAATCCAAAAACTTAAAGCCAATGCTAAGCAAGGAAAACTTCCTAAAGTAAATAAACTCCAACCAATTCTACAAGAATCTATAAATGACCGTGGCGACATTGTTCGAATTAGCGAACTAAGTGGTTACTTAACAGTAAAGAACACTCGTATAGACCAATCACAAGTATCATTTATCGCAGAATTATGCCCAGATCTAGTAGTTATAGAAGAAAATGACAATTATTACCATGCAGTCGGAATACGTGCTGTCCATGACGAAGTAAAGATCAAGGAACTAGTAGAAACTATAATTGCAGCAATAAAGAAAATTGGTCACCAAACTTCTATAGAAGCAGTTACAAAAGAATTAGGCAATGATCTTGGTGTTCAGCACACGAGAGCATTAGCTAGCATATCAAAGCAACTAGCAACACTTAATGGTCAATGGGGTCTTATAAAATGGCCTACTGTTAACCCTAAGAACATTCGCGACAAGATATATGTAATTCTAAAAGAGAGCGGCAAACCAATGCACTTTAATGAGATTGCTAGCGATATTAAAAAATCAGAATTTAAGCGGAAAGATGTTACTACTCAAGCTATACACAACGAGCTTATTAAAGACAAAAGATTTGTTTTAATTGGTCGTGGTATATACGCATTGAAAGAATGGGGATACGAAAAAGGAACTGTTGCGGACATAATTACTGATGTATTAAAAAAGGCAGAAAAACCCCTCCACCGAGACGATATTATAAAACAAGTACTAAAGAGTCGATTCGTTAAAGAAACTACTATCCTCCTAAACCTACAAGGTAAATCACAATTCAAAAGGGTAGCTAAAGCAACATATGGTCTTGAAGAAACACCAACCACAGAATAAACACGAGTAAAAAAAACTAAAAGGGACCATTTGGCCTTTTTTTATTTTTTAACAGGGGTTAAAACATAACCATAATTATATAACACTAATATTGACAAATATGCAATACAGGGGTATAGTGACTTTTACATATAGATATTCTATATGTTGAAGGCGAAAGCCATCTTTAAAAATTTAGTTCTAAAGCTTCTCTTTAATGTCGAGAACGGACTTATAATACCAACTATTTTAGTGCTATTAGGCCGTTCTAGACAGTAGTTTGGTCTTGTGTCGCTCATGGGGATGAGTGAGGTTCTTGTAAAAGAGAACTCGGTACCTGATACATCCGGGCAGGGAAAACGAAAGAAGAGAAAAATGAAACGCTTAATCAGTATATGTTTGATGGTGGTGGTTGTGACCCTCGGAGCTGTGGCAATTCCACACCAGGCTGGCGCTACTACCACCCCAACCGATGCGCAAGCACTATCGGGAGCTTCTGTAACCACTAACGTAATTCCTGCACAAGGGGATACGAGTTGGACTCAAGCACAACCCGGTTTCAAGAACAACCCACACAAGCTTGCGATTGAAGCGGAGAAAGCACTGGCCGCTCTAGAGGCTCAACAAGCTTCAACTGGTGGCACAGGTCCGCATACGAATGTTTCGGTCAGTGTCGGGCTCTTCACGTACTTGCTCACACTCAGTCATGCAGACCTGAAAAGTATTCTGCTGACGGCATGGGTACACGGGTATGTGGGTGCTATGACAGCACTATGTGCAACCTTAGGTGGTGTACTAGGAGGACCTCTCGGGGCATTGTTTCTCGGTGCCTCGTGTGCTGTTGCGCTAGAAGTGGAAGCCGCATCGATTGTAGCTGCCATGGGTGCTGCTTATAACACTCCAACATGGCTAGTCGCATGGTGGTGCGGAGCAGCAGGTCACTTTAACTGGACCGCATGTCCAGGTGGTACGCTTAACGCCTTTGGCTACTGGATTTATCCGACATATGTAACAGGATTCAACATCCTGTTCAACTGGACTGGCATTGTCATCGCTTGGCAGCCAAATTCCGTCTCGGGATGAGGCGGTACTGGTCACTCTTGGTGGCAGCAATAGTGTTACCCCTTGTACTAAGGTTGGTAATTCCACACTTTGGTTACAAAGCGGACTGGGGAACGTTGAGTGCAATAGGCATCGGATTTTTGATTGCATTTATCGTCCTCGTGTTTGTTGACAAGGAAAACAAAGCGTCCAAAAAACGCTAAGACTGCTGCCATTCGTAACCCTCAAGAAATGGAGGTAGTGCTGGTTATAACCAGGTAGCCTCGTGGCAGTCTCCGATAGTGTCGAAGAATTTTTTCGATATACGTCGGGGGCTGTCACAGGCACCTAAGTTTCATTTTGATCCTCGTGTTATCGCTTTAGATCTAAGACTATCTCTTATAAGGAGTTAGAATAACAGCCCAACCAACCCGTTACCTCTGTAAAAAGAGGAATAATAATGGTAAGGTTGGGTTTTTTCATGGCAAATTTTAACTGATATTAACTGTTTACCAACAGATGAGCCACCCCAGTTATAAATCTGTTCGTATAAACATGAAACAAAATACGAACATTTAATGAGTAGTGGGAGAGATAAGAATTAATGATTTTAAATATATAAAGTTGGGGCATCGATTAAGTAGAGTAGAGCATAAAGAAAATCAAAAATTAAAATAAATATTTTAAAAATGGGGGCGGGGAGTAAGCATAAACGCTCAACATTTACATATAGACATAGTGTCGCACAATATATCTTTTACGACGTGCTATATCTATACAAATAAGGTTAACTGATACGGGGGAGTAAACACCTGTATAGTGGTTATTCTTATATATTGATGTTTATACTTAACTATCACTGCTCACATAGCCTCTATATATCCTTATTTAATTCAGTGTTTGTGACATATATCGCTCTAGTGTCTGTGTTGTATAATTTGACATATTCACCTATTTGTTATATTTGACTTTTCCACAGCTTGTTGTTTCGTATAGTTTTTTTCGTGAAAAGATCCCCCTCCTCCCCTCTACCCTTTTTATATATTTTCACGCGTTTATTGTATTTACCGACAAATTTTTTAATTAAATAGATTTATCTAACAGCGTATATATGAACAAAATCCGAACATAGTGGGGGAGAATAGTGGGGGGTCTTACTTGTAATATGCTCTGCCAGGAATCCGTACGTCTATATACTGTGTTAACGGAGTTGGATTAAGTTTCATGGTAGCAAAGTAGGTCCCTGTTGAATATAGAGGGTCACTCAATAGATTAAACTTGATAAAGTACGGTGCTCCCCTTACCTTCACGTCTAATTCATAAGGATTAGTTGATAGTGTCATACTTTCTATAGGTACTTTCTTAGCAGCAAATTGATCAACTACTGTCTTAATAAATTTTACTGAGGTAGCAGGTAATGCTTCCTTACCTAATTGGACTTTAAATCCGGTATTATCGCTAACCGCAGGCAGATTATATTTATTAACAATGGAATCGGTAAGCTTAAGAACTGCGTTTCCTTGTTGATTTATAACAAATTGCCCCTGTGGGTTGGATAAAATAATTATTGACTGTGCAGGGCGAACTTCAACTATAGGTTGATGTCCTAACAGAGGTATTACTATAGAAACGGCATTAATTTCAGGATAATTATGTTCTATTTCACGGGCTAATTTATCGGTATTTATCGTTATTTTTGTTCTATTTGCGATCGAATTATTAAAAATAGTTTGTGCAGCTTGCTTATAAACGCTAGCGGGCTGAACAATTGTTTGATTCGATACATTTACAATCGTAACTTTTGGGTTAGTACTTAGCGTTAACGTATACATTATTGAACCAACGACGACAATTATTGCTAGGTAACTTGGGATATGATGCCACCATCTAGTTTTTGGTTTACTTGAAGCTTTTGCCTGAACATTAATATTTGACCGCCCTGTGTTTGTTTCATTATTAGAACGAACTGAATGATAACTAAAAGTTTTAGCACGACCGTTCGTAGTACTTCCTGTTCGTTTTCGACTTAAGTCTAATTTTTGATTCTTTTTTCTTAATTTCATTGTTTAGTTTTTACTTAACCAATGATAATAATAACATTGCTATCCTATAAGCAGAATCGGGAACTGCTTCTTTTCTCAAATTTTCACCTAATTTAATCTGTTTAACTTTGTTGTTTAATAAGTCAGATACTTTTACTAATAATGTGTCAGGATTTTCTATTAGTTCCTTTTCAGATATCACTACTGCAGCATCTTTTGAAGCTAATTGGGCAGCATTTTTAGTCTGATGTCCCCCTGTTAATTCGGGATTTGGCACTATTATTATAGCCTTCCCCTGCACAGCCAGTTCGGCTACAGTATTTGCACCGCTTCTTGTAATAACGCTATCTGCCGCACCGGTGTATTTATATAAATTAGCTATAAATTCTTCTATTTTAAGGTGTGGGTGAGTAAAGTTTTTGTAAATACCAGTGTTCCCCTTGCCTACTTGATGTACAACATATAGATCATTTATTTGTTCAAATAATCTCTCGATTATTGCCACAACTGATTGATTTAATCTTACCGCACCAAGACTCCCACCAGTAATAACTAGTAATTTCGCATTTTCGGAAATGTTTATATCTGCTCGGTCTCTTATTTTTATGGCTTTAGTTATCTCTTCAAATTCTGGCCCCACAGGAATACCTACAAACTGCATTTTATGCTTAGGATAACTATATAGACCACTTTCTGTTCCGGTAGCGTTAAAAACCGCCCATTTGCCTACAATCTTATTGGTTAGGCTTGGAATAGAATCTGAGTCATGTGTAATATATGGCTTCTTCTTAAATGCTGCAGCTAATCCTAAAGGTAGTCCAACAAAACCACCCTTCAGAAAAATGATATCCGGTTTAGTTTGGCGCAATAATGAAAGGCTTTGGAAAAATCCAATCAAAACATAAAACAAATCTCTTAAGTTCAACAAGTTAGTTTTTACATCCAGAATCCGAATTATCCAGGATTCATTATGATATCTCCTGAGTTTGCCAGCATAAACTGTTTTAACCTCATCAATCGAAGTTAAATTTTTAACAAGATGACCAAACCGACCACCATGTTCCCCTACATATATAATATGCGCGTTAGGATTATTCTTTTTTATCTCATGAGCGATCGCCAAGATTGGCGTAATATGACCGCCTGTCCCGCCCCCGCAAAGCAAAATTTTCATTATTGCTACCTTCTTCATCTGTTATTCTCGCAGTTGTGTAATGCGATATATTAAAGACTAATCCTAAAGCTACTAGAACAAATACAATACTTGTTCCACCGTAACTTATTAAAGGTAATGTTATACCTTTTAGCGGTAATAATCCAACCATAGCCCCTATATTTATAAGAGTTTGTGCTGCTAACCATGCTAATACTCCTGCCACAATAAATCTTGTGTAATTATTCGGGGCTTTCTCCATAATATTTTTCAATCTAATAAATAAAGCCAAGAATAAACACAGAAGTACAACTGAGCCAATGAATCCAAACTGCTCAGCATATACGGCAAATATCGAATCGTTATTGCTCTCTGGAAGATAGCCATAATCCTGTACGCCTCTAGCTAAACCTTTTCCGGCAATACCACCTGAACCAACAGCAATAATAGCTTGGCACGCTTGATAACCTGTGCCTGTTGTTTGACAGTTTTGTGTAGGATGTAGAAACGTAAACAACCTATCTCGCCGATAAGTACTGCTACTGATTGCAATGACTAGACCGAATACTACAATAGCTCCAATTAAAGCTACTCTTTTAAGAGGTAGTCCTGCTATAAAGCACATTGTTGCCATCATAATTACCATCACCCCAGTTGATCCAAGGTCACTTTGAATTCCAGCTACTACAACGCCAATTCCAAGTAATGCTAATAGAATTGGTTTTAGGGTCAACCTGCTATCTTTTAGTTTACCGGCCTTAATTTGTTGAGCCAAGAATGAAGCTAGCCATATTAAAAGAGTAAATTTAATAAGTTCGACTGCTTGAAATGAAAAACCACCTATTTGAATCCATCTATATGCACCATTAACTCTTTGACCAACGAGTCTTACTGCCAAAGCTGCTCCAACACTGATGATAATTAGTTGTTTTAGGTATCTTTGCCATATCTCTACCGGCAAATAGGCAACTACAGCGAAGCCAATAAGACCCAATCCAATAGCAATCATTTGTTTAATTACATAGTAGCTGGCACTAGTATTAGTTGACTGAGATAAACCAGGACTAATTGCATAAATAGTAATTAGGCCCACAGCTAACAAAATCGCACTGATTATTACAAGTGCGTAGTCTGGTCGGTGCTTTCTTAAGAGTTCAGTGCCATTTTTTTCATAAGTAGATGCCTGCGGAGGTGGTCTACGTCTGGGCTGATTCATACGTGACTCCGCAGCAGAAATAACACTATCCCAGCTATAGCTCCGATTTGACCTATTAACCAAAACCTCATTGTTACTTTAGTCTCAGGCCAACCGATTGCTTCAAAATGATGATGAATTGGTGAACTTAAAAATACTTTCTTACCGTGTCTTAACTTCTTTGAAGTTCGATTTATAATTACTGATCCAGTCTCAGCGACGTAAACTATACCTATAATTGGCAGAATATAAATAGTATTGGTCAGCATCGCCACCACCCCTAGAGCCGTACCCAGAGCAAACGAGCCCACATCTCCCATGAAGAACCTCGCCGGGAATATGTTAAACCAAGTGTAACTTATTAAAGCACCGACAATAGTTAGACAAAACCCAGCAAGTGCATACTTGCCCTGAAAAATACATATTACGGTATATGCACCAAAGGATGAACTTAATAATCCGCCCGCCAATCCGTCTAATCCGTCACTTATATTTACTGCGTTAGCTGTAGCAATCACTACAAACCAGAATAAAATAATGATCAAAAAACCAATGTGGACATTATTAAAACCCGGTATATATATAGATGTTACCCCGAGCTTATCAAAGAACCACCAGCCACCTAATAGAGCTATCCCACTATGGAGCATAAACTTAAGCTTACTTCTCATACCTGCAAGACTTTTATTTGTACCTCTTATATTGATAACATCGTCAACAAGTCCAATTAAACCCGATCCAACCATAGCTGCAAGGGGCAACCAGGTCTGACTTCTATCTAAATTCCAAAACAAAGTCACCAACGTAATTGAAGTAATAAAGATAAGCCCTGCCATTGTCGGTACATGACGCTTATGTTTTTCAGCATGTAATTTCTTATAAACGGTCGCTTCGCCACCCGACCAACTATCGTTGCGTTGACGTTTCCACCATTCATTTTTATATGCAACCCTAGTATATATAGGGGTAATAATCATACTAATTACAAAGCTAGCAAAAGCTAGTAAGAGAATATGTAACAGATGTTGTGAACTTATATGTAGACTAATAGTTTGATACATAAACGCACTCCATATTATACCTTAGAAATAGAGGTCGAACACTTGTAGTTATCTGACGTAGGAGTTGGTTCATAACATTTTTAGTTTTGTGCTGTTGCTGTAGGGGTTACCGCTACCAGTTGTTGGTTTACAGAACTAGCTGCAACTCTTTCAACTGATTGCAATCTCGCGGCATTAACTTCTAGCTGATCATGTTCAGATTGAAGTTGTGACTGTTGAGTTTGCAGTGAGTTGATCTTGTAACTATAGGCATTAGTCTTAGTTACTTGAGTCAAATATAATAAGCCCAGTAAGCAAGCTAATACAATTAAAATAATCGTATTACTTATTGGGCCTATTCTACCCCTGTCTTCTCTAAAATTGGTTGTGTTTTGATTCCTGGTAGAGAATCTTTGACGGTTTACCGCCATTGAGTTTGAATATGTCATATTTTTTTATTTTTGTTTTTACGTTTATATTTATTTTTTTGGCCCCTACTTGCACCGAAGTGCAAGTAGGAGTCGGTGGTACAGGACTATCCTACTCGGACTTTAACCCTGTACGCCCGGGAGAGGTTTTTTACCTGAATTGGCATTAACTTACTCCCTTCCTTTTTTGTTTATTTTTGCAACGACTCGTAGTTTAGCACTACGAGAACGCGGATTGATAACTATTTCTTCTCGATCAGCAATGATCGGACGTTTGGTGATTAACTCTAGCGTGGAATCATATTTATTTACAGACAGTTCTTTGAAAAACTGTTTTACAATACGATCTTCTAAGCTATGGAAGCTAATTACACCTAACCGCCCTCCCGGTTCTAACAGATCAACCCATACAGGAAGTGCCTGTCTAAGTTGTTCTAGTTCATTGTTCACGGCAATTCTGATCGCTTGAAACGTCTGAGTTGCTGGATGAACTTTACTGTATCCGGGTGAGATACTTTTTATTATTTGCGCAAGTTCTTCTGTACCATGAATTGGTCGATTTCTAACAATCGTTCCAGCGATTTTCCTAGCTCTTCGCTCTTCCCCATAATCTTTGATTAATTTGGCAAGTTTGTCTTCTTTATAGTGATTAACTATTTCTGAAGCCATTAGCTCTTGAGTTTGGTCCATCCGCATATCCAATGGTCCATCGGATTTAAAACTAAATCCACGACTCGCTTCGTTAAGGTGCGGTGACGATACGCCAATATCCGCAAAAATAATATTATACTTGTTACCGTTTTTTAGTAATTCTTTGGACTTTGATAAATAATCCTCCTGGATTATCTCAATATCTAAGCCAGCAAACTGCTCGTTTAGATACGTAATAGCATTGCTATCACGGTCTACTAGAGTTACTAGTGAGGGTTTTAAAGTCCGTTCCATTATCACTTTGGCGTGACCTCCATATCCTGCGGTTACATCCAGATATGATTCATCTGGCTTAGGACCTAGATACTTCAGTACTGCTTCAAGCAATACGGGATCGTGTTTATTTTTGTTTTTATTTTTGTGGTGTATATTTTTCATGCCTATTTTTGTTTTTGCAAGGTCACCTAATCAGCAGCCAACTTTTTATTTTTGTTGTGTTGTTTTTGTTTTTGTTGTTCGTTAAGTATTGGTCTTGAAGGAGCTTTACGAAGATGATTAAAAATCAACTTACTCCTTAATACTTATCGAAGATTGAGAGACTTATGTGTGAGGTGGAGTTTTGGGAGGTGTTTTATATAAAGAGCGAGGGTTTTTTGAAAATGGTTATCCCTAAATCCATTTGATGACTGCCGAATAGCTGACCTCGAGTCGTAACTATTGTTTGATTTAATTATTAAAGAGCCTGCCTGAGA
>JBBQBA010000003.1:0-82436 GCA_038317055.1 Saccharimonadales bacterium (SeqCode) | reverse complement strand
CCTGAGAACTTATTGACTAACCTGCCGAAAGGCGCCAATAACGACCCGCACGTATCGCAACTACATCTTTGCTTATCCCTGCATAATCTAGAAGATGCTGTTCGATCACAAACCTACCCTGCTTCTGATCTAGCCCTGCTTCTGTTTTACCAGTTCTAAACTTCACATTCATATCAGCAGTCCGTTCATCAAGGATGCTACCCTTTAATTCTGGTTCTACTGACTCATCCCAAACGGATTTGGGATATAGATGTAAATACTTTTGGAATCCTCTAGTAATAACTACACCGCTACTAAACTCATCTCGAAGTTCAGCAGGTATGGTTAACCGCTTCTTCTCGTCGAGTTTTCGTTCGAAGTAATCTACTATGGCCATAAGTTTTATTTAAGTTACTAGTGGTTAAATTTTTTGTTTTTGATTGCTAGATAATCTATTTTTGATTACCCACATTGACCCACTGAGATGACTATACAGTGCATAACTACCCACACGCAAGTGTTTTAACTATAAAAATAGACGCAATCGCGTCTTAGTTATCCACAGTTTTCTAACAGATGGAGTTTATCCACAACATGTGGTGTTTTTAGGTTATCCCCTTACGCTATTTACTTACCGTCGTAGTGTACGGTCACTTCGGCTGAGTTGGCATCATTTTGAGATATACCAAGTCCACTGAAATCAATATTCGAAACAGTCTCACCTTTTGCGACACCATTAGGTACTTGTCCATTAATATCTTCTGCGATTGAAAGTTGACTTTCTATTGGTCTAGTATCACCACCATGATTACCCTCTGCATCAAGAATTGATTGAGCTGCAGCTGTATTACCTTCTGTGACTTTGAATGTAACATCAAATTTTTCTGAAGCTGATGAAGCAACCGCTTTTTCTTTTGCAGGAGCCGGAGATGTACCGACTTCTAAACCAAGTCCAACCGCAGTTAACGCTAGAAGCGCAGCTGAAGTTCTTGCTATTCTGTATTTTCTTTTATCAGACCTTATGTCTTGAGATATAGCCGGAATATTTGGGCTTTGATCAAGTATTTTATTGGGGTGATTTCGTGTTATTGACATGAATATACATTAGCATAATATTTAGTTGTAGTCAAGTTTATTTCATTGAACTGAAATATTATTGGAGTTCTTTTATTCTCTTAGCAAACCACTTTGCACTTGGTCTAATTGTTCGTTTCATTCCATGTTTTCTATCAACTGAGACTAGGCCAAAGTGAGGCCAATATCCGAACTCCCATTCAAAGTTATCTAATAAACTCCAGTGAAGATAGCCCGATAATTCTACCCCTTCGCTTATAGCTCGCTCCATTGCAACTATGCTTTCCTCAATCCACCAACGTCTATATTGGTCAGTATCATCCGCTAACCCATTCTCGGTAATAAAAATAGGTTTTTTAAATCTAGACCATGTACGTAACATTAATGGGTATAGACCTTCTGGTTCCATATAAAATCCTAGGTCATTTCTCGGATAAGCGGGATCAATATTCTTTAATAATCCAGTGAAGTAGTTGGTGAAGTAATAATTTATTCCGATAAAATCTTGTTGATTCCTAATTCTTCTAAGGAATAACCAATTCCAGCCGTAACGCATAAGTTTAGTAGATAGCTCATCAAAGAAGTTATGGGGCCTTTTTGCCTGAATGTTAGCTAGTTGCGCTGCTATACCTACCCTAATATATGGTTTTTTGAGTTTCAAAATCTTATAGGCTCGTCGATGGGCCATCCATAGGTTTCGATAAACCACTAGGAATTCAAAAATATTCTTTTTTTGAGGTACTCTTTGACCTGTAATATAACCCTCAGCCGCATAAACATTTGGTTCGTTTAGGGTTATGACATATGAAACATCATCGATTAACTCATCAGCAATTTTTTGAACAAATCTATCGAAATAACGGAGATTACTTTTCTTGTTGAATGCTCCTTTATCGGTAAACCAAGTAGGCATTGTCCAGTGCCATATATTTAGGAATGGTTCAATATTTCGTTTCCTTAATTCACTTATGTAGGTACGGTAGTGTGCAATCTCTGCTAAATCCCAAACTCCTTCTTTAGGTTCAATGCGCGACCATTCAATACTAAATCTGAATGAGTTAAGATTAAGATCTTTTACAATATCGAAATCAACTTTGTACTTATTATAATGATCAACACCTCTACCGGATACATAATTATTCGGATCTTCAGCAAATTTTTTAATTCTTGGCCAACTCTCGAGGTGTCCGAGTCGTTGATGGGCTGTTTGAGCATATTCCTTTGCATGAGCGAGTTCCCAAACCGTCCAATCATTGTAGTTTCCGCCCTCAACCTGGTGAGCAGCAGTACTTGCTCCCCAAAAAAAATTTTTTGGGAATATTTTTGGTGCGTTTTCGTTCATTACTATTTGCTTTTTATTTCTATGATTAGATCTTCAAGGCTCGTTCTTTCCTGCTTTGTAGTATCTCTTTCTCGAATTGTTACGGTCCCATCCTTAAGCGTGTCAAAATCGATAGTTACACAATATGGTGTACCTATCTCATCTTGTCTTCGGTATCGCTTACCAATATTTCCATTATCGTCCCACATTACTGCCCCAAATTCACTCTTTAATTTTACAAATATTTCTCTGGCTTTTGTTACCAGTTCCTCTTTGTTCTTAAGTAGAGGTGAAACAGCAATTTTAATTGGCGCTAAATGAAACGGAAAAGCCAAATATACTCTCTTCTCACCGTTCACTTCATCTTCTCTGTAAGCTTCATTAATAACTGCTAAAAAATGACGATCTATACCAAAAGAAGGTTCGATCACAAAAGGTATTAGTCTTTCCTGAGTACCTTTTATTGTATATTCGAGATTTTTACCTGACTTCTGGTGATTATTAAGATCATAGTCGGTTCTATTAGCAAGGCCAGATATTTCTTTCATTCCATTTGGGTAAGCATATTCAAAATCTATTGTCCGAGTACTATAATGAGCTCTATCAGCCTCACCTACCTCTAGTTCGTGAATATGATCTTTAGCAAAACCAAGTTTATTATGGTACCAATCAAGCGTAAGCTCCCTCAGTTTTTCAAATTCTTTGTCAGCATCACCAGGCAATACAAAGTATTCAAACTCCATAAGATCAAATTCTCTTGTTCTAAAGATAAAGTCACGAGGACTTATTTCGTTTCTGAAGTTTTTACCCTGTTGAGCGATTCCGAAAGGTAGATCTGGGTAGAAACTATCTACCACGTTTTTGAAGTTAACAAACATACCCTGTGCCATCTCTGGTCTTAGGTATACAGCGCTGCTCTCATCTTCTATCGAGCCAATGCTAGTTTTAAACATAAGATTGAACATTGCGGGTGAACTAAGCTCATTTCCGTCAGGACTTTTAATTTTATGCTCACTAATTGCTTTAACCATGTCGTCGATCGACATGCCTTCTGGTTTTACTTCGTTATCTTCTAATATATGATCTAGTCGATAGCGTTTCTTGGTTTTAGCGTCTTCAATTAAAGGATCCTTAAATGTGGCAAGATGACCACTGTTTTCCCAAACTTTTGGGTGCATAATTATTGCACTATCCAGGCCAAACATGTCTTCCCTGTCGTCAACAAAAGTCTTCCACCAAAGATTAGTAATATTTCTCTTTAAGGCAACACCTAAAGGACCGTAATCCCAGGTTCCCGCAAGACCACCATATATATCTGATCCTGGGTATATAAAACCCCTCCGTTTACAAAGACTAGCTAGCGTTTCTAAGGTGATATTACTCATAACTTCTAGATCAGATTATATATAAACAGTAGATGGACGTACAGCTTTAAGGCAAACTTAGCACGCCATAATCACTTCACCCCTATCATCCCACCTTGCTTTTTTAGCTATAATATGCTATTGTTTATAAAGTTTAGGTAGAATAAAAATATGAAACTCGAAACATTAACTCACCCAGATCAGCACTCATACGATAACCTTGCGCAGCTAGATGAATTCGCTATTTCTACTCAAAAACAAGCATTATCTGAAATACTTTATGGAAATTTAGAACGTGGAATAGATGGTTCAGCATTTTTTGCAGCTAATAAACTAAAAGAAGTAGCTGATCGTTTACTTGAGCATGGAGATCCTGATACAACAGCTGTCGTTTTTGAAATTGTCCAAAATAACAGTTTATTCGGTCACGAAATAACCCCAGTTATGGGTAAACATAGCTATACCGATGAGCGTAATAAACAGACTAGATTACTAAGTATTTACGAGAGAGATCCTGAAACGGCTAAGTTATTAGTAGACGAAGATATTGCTGGATTTCATGGAAGTCGATCGGGTGCATTGTTTGGCATATTACGCCACGACGGATTATTATCTGCGGCTGAATCTAGAAATCGTGGTCAATTAATTAGCTCAGGAGAGAAAACCTACTCTAGAAAAGGCGGTCAGAGATTTATTAGTTTTGCGGATTGGCGTGCTCCTGAATCGCTTACTAAATATGCACATTCTAGTAATAGTGAGCCATTGACTATACCTGCATTAGAGGAAACTGTAGAAACACTTAAAAAAGGCTATATAGAATACCAAGCACTCTGGGGTGACGATCATCCTTTTGTTTACAATGTCCTGCATCAAATTAGTGACACCGAAGATTTGATTAGTCTTATTAAAACGGAACCAGACTCTGAAGAAGTTGATTTATTACACGATAACTTTCCTATAGCCTTCGGAGTAACTATGAAAGGCTTTGACCTTTACGATAGAATATTTGATTTACCAAAAGGAGAAAAACCTGAAAATGCAATGGTCTGTATAGTAAATTCAGATATTCAAGGAGAATTTGCTGTAGAAAATGAAAAAGTAGCTTTGGATAAACTGCCGGTTATAGCTGTTCCTAAGGATAAAATTGCTAAAATTAAAGAAATAATTGAGAGATATGGTAAGAATGTTAAGGTTATCGATATATCATTATTGGCAAACCAAAAACGATACTAGTTTAATTTGCATCTCTTCGTAGGAATAAGATCCAAGCAATAATCCAGCCGACTATTAAGTAACTACTGAAGACTAGCATGGCGTGAAAAGGAGTAATAGTATTGCGGTAGTTCATACCTTGCCCTATAACGACCGATAATGATGTAAAAGGCATATATACCGAATTATTCTTAAGTAGTAGGCTGAGTAAGCCCTCAATAGTTGCTGGTGCTATAAATAAGGTAACAACCGTTCCTATCTGATTTCTTATTAGAAAAGCCAATAACAGTCCTGCCATTGTATAACCCCAGCCATAGAACAAGCAGCGCCAGAGTAAATTACTATAGTTAAACGTTTGATGGACTAAAGTTATGTGATGAGTGTGTGCTCCAAAAGTAGATAATATTGGTGAAACAACGGCAAAAAATGCAGTAAAAACAATCGCGAACCCGGTCATTACTAAAATTTTTGATAACATCACTCGACTACGACTATTTGAGGCTGTAAGAGTGTACATTATGGTGTTATATCGATACTCATGAGTGACCAGTAAAGCTGCAATAATAGCTGCAAATATAGATAAAGTTTGAACAGCACCAGTAACATCGCCTGCAAGTGTAGCTGGATTTAGTCTATCTACTTTGTTGATCCTGTAACCAGATATAAAAAATCCAAAAAAGATGACTAGTAATACACAAAAACCAAATATGAGATATGTTGACCGAACAGTAAAGACCTTTCTGAATTCAGCTCGAAGTGTATTAATCATGACTTTTTACCATCTTCAGAACTTCCCTTAAACTCTTCACTTCCCTCTGTAAGATCAAGAAATACCTCTTCTAATGAAGCGTTTCTATTAGCAAGTTCGAGTATTTGTAGTCCTGCAGAATAAGCCATTTTACCTACTTCGTCTGTTTTAACTCCGTTAATTTCAAGTCCATCTTCAATCGCTTCAACTTCAATTTTTTTGTCTGTAAGTAGTTTATGAAATTTATTATTATCACTGGTTCTAACGAATACTGACGACTTACGGCTACCTGAAACAAGTTTCTTTATAGATGTATTTGCGATCATTTTACCTCTACCAATAACAATTACGTTATCAGCCATTTGTGACATCTCACTTAATAGGTGGCTAGATACAAAAACCCCGTTTCCCTCGTCAGCATAAGCTCGTAAAAATTCACGCAACCAAACAATACCCTCTGGATCTAAGCCGTTAGCCGGTTCATCAAGCATCAAATATTTTGGTTTAGATAGTATTGCTGCAGCAATACCGAGTCTTTGGCTCATACCAAGACTAAATTTGCCTGGTTTACGCTTAGATACTTCAGTAAGTCCAACAGTTTCAAGTGCTTCAGCAACTCTTGAACTGGGAATTCCACCTTCAGCGGCTAGTATTTTCAAATGATTTTCTGGAGTACGGGTTGGATGATAGGCTTTTGCTTCAAGTAATATTCCAACTAACTTTGAGGGTTTATCATAGCTGTGTAGCGCTTTACCATCAAAAGTAGTTGTTCCACCTCCGCTATCCAGTCCTAACATTAGTCGCATCGTTGTAGACTTACCGGCACCATTTGGCCCAAGAAAGCCTGTAACTTTACCTGTTGCAATCTCAAATGTCAGATCGTTTACAGCTGAAGATTTTTTGTAGTGTTTGCTGAGGTTAGTAGCCTTTATCATACATACAACTATACTAGGTTTTAACTGTTATAAAAACATACTAAACGTTATTAGATTGGATTGAAGTCAGTGTTAATTAACATTGTCTGAGTAATATTTAATAGCTTCTCACTAATCTCTGGTATTCCATTAATTTTTGAAAGCTTTTCTGGATTATTATCTAATGCCAGTCTGAGAACCTTTATGTGATTTTTATTATATGCGCCCATTTCATCACTTATAAACATCATTTTACTGGAATCAAATATGAAATTTTCACTATTATTTTCTGTTTCAACACTTAAGTTTGGCGAGTGCCCCATAAGTGCCAAAAACTGAAGGCTAAACCAAAATTTCGTAATATTTGAGTCTATTTTTAGATTATTTAAAGACTCGAGTGTGGATTTAAGGACTTCGTATACAGCTTCGTCCCCCTCAATTTCTAGATTTTTATTTATAAGTTTAAGGACTTCATATCCAAGCTGAGTCCGACTGAAATCTTTAACGATATTGCCATAATTTTCGATTAGTCTAGCCGAAATTAGCATGCTCATATCGCCCTTCCCTGGCAATATGGTTATTTGGCTTGTGCCGAATAGTTCAATACTTCCTGCCAGCTTAGAATTTGCTTTCCTAACGCCCTTAGCAATAGCCGTTATTTTTCCCTGATCGTTACTTAAAAAGGTTATTATTCGATCTGCTTCTTGATAATTAATTCGTCGAAGCACAATTGCTTTAGTAACTATTTGTTTCATGTACTACTAACTAAAAAGTGTTTATTTAGCTCGTAATGTAGCTTACCTAAACTTGTATTTGGTTTGTATAAATAACTTAAAATACCGAGTTCAGACTTTGTTTCAAGATTCATTCCAGAGTCAATCTCGGGTAGCATACTATGAATAATTACAGGGATATCCTGCCAATCCGTATAAGATCTAAGTTCGTAGAGAAACTCAAATCCATTATGTGATGCTAATTTTAGCTCAAGAATAATCATTTCTGGTCGAAGATTATCAATTTCATATACGGCTTTTTGTACATCACTACATACCACAACCTTATAGTGAAATTTCTCTAGATGATCTTTATAGATATTTGCTAAAAGATAGTCTGGTTCAATCAGTAATATTTGATTGTTTTTCATTATACTAATTGCAGTTGCTTACTAGGAATTAGAGTAGCCGCAAGTCCGTTGATACGTTTGAAATGAGCAACACGAAGCTTAGTAGAAAGATCAGTTAGGATTGAATCAGCTATGAATATACCAGCGCCTGTTGAATGACTAAGATCCGGTAAGGCCTGCTTAGTGCTTACAAAACTGTTCAACGATTTTTGAAAAGAATCATTATTAATTTCAATATCTGGACTAAATATTCCAGCCACTAACCCTTTAGAAGAGCGATAACCTGAAAGTATTATATTGCCCCGTCTACGATTAGCACTACTTGCAAGATTGGCTTCAATCATTGAGTAACCTAGCATCGTAAAAGCTGCTTCAAGTCTAGGCTTATTACTCATAACCGGTCCATATTTGCCAGCTAGTTGAAGCTCAATATTACAGTTATATAAACCGGCTAATCCTGATAGATTATCCGCAGCAGTATTTAGAACAGAAGATATCGATACGGGTTCAAGATCTAAACTAGTTTGTGGGTTTTGTCCGTTAGTTAAAAGATAACTATCGATAAGTTTTATAGACATTTCTGCAATGCTATTTATTTCGGCATAGTTAGTAATCGTACCAAAATTTGCTGCTTCAGTTTGTCTTGCAATATGAAGAAATGGGAGTTTCAATTGCTCTATTATTATCTTAAATAGACGGTCGTTTTCAAGCTGTTTAGATGTGATCACAAAATCACCTACCCTACTCAATTAATATAGGCTTAAGTATAGCACTTACTGGACAATATTTATCTATTTAGTGTTGTATTTATATAGGTATAATCCGTGCTTTTCTGTATCTTCTTCCCTGTTAGGAATTTTAAAAGCGAAGCTTACAAGTTTGACTGGATTAGCATAAGTTTGAACAATTCTTGTATTCAACTTAACCATGTAGCGGTTTAGCAAAAAGACAAATATACCATCAGTTTCTGGCCACTTTTTATTCCAATAATTGCCCAGAACTATCTTAACCTGTTTACGATATCGTCGCGTTCTTATCCAAGATATTACATACAAGATAGGATTAAGTTCATAACCAACGACATTTAGCCCAGCCTCGGCTGCTGCAAGTAGCACCCGGCCATCTCCGCTTCCAAGTTCTAGGAGTGTTTGACCGGGCTTTAGGTTTATAAGTTTTATTGCAGGCTTAACGTTCTTTTTAAGCGTAGGAAGAAATGGAGCACCAAATAATATGACAAACGTAAATAATATAAAAACTATAATACCGATAACCACTACTACCCTAAAAATAATATCTAAAATTTCCATATGGAATTACTTCAGATTAGCTTTAATTTTTGTAATCTTATTTTGGACAGACTCTAAGTGTTTTTCTAATTTAAAAATCAGCTCATTACTCCGCTCATATTTTTTGACTGCATCATCTAGACTCAAATCACCAGACTGTAACAACTGAATTATTTCCTCTAATTCAGTGTTCATAGATTCGTAACTATCGATTGGTTTTACCATAACTACCCCCTATATTAATTTAACTTCTGAAATCACGCTAATTACTTCACCGTCTTTGAACTGAGTTGTAATACGAGAATTGGTCTTTAGGCGCTTTGCGGACGTTATTACCTTTTCATCTTGCCTGATTATCGCGTAGCCACGCTTAAGCGCACTGAGTGGACTTAAAATGTCTAGTAACTGCTTGTTTTGATTGAGTCTACTGGCTTGATCAATAAGAAACTCGTTAATGATTTCACTTGAATCTTGTTTAGACTGTTTTAATTGATCAAAGTACATATCAATAGTGCTTTCAATTGCTAAATCCAATTGTTTCCTTTGAATTAATAGATCTTTAATTAATTGTCGCTTGTCGGGTGATAGTATTTCAGCGGCGTGAGTCGGTGTACTACCCCTTTTATCAGCCGCCATTTCTGCTAAACTAACATCAATCTCATGACCTATAGCTACAAGTGTAGGTGTTCTGCTTGTAGCAACTGCCCTTGTAACTAGTTCGTTATTAAAAGCTGCTAGATCATCAGCGCTGCCACCACCCCTTATAAGTACTATTACATCGACGGGTTCTTTCTCGCTATTGAAATGATCAAAGGCCCTTATTATTTGAGCCGGTGCAACCTCTCCCTGAACCTGTACGTCAGCAACTTCAATAGCTATTCCCCCCCATCTCTCAGCAAGTATTTTTATAAAATCATGATACGCTGCTGAGCCTACCGAAGTAATTAAACCAAGTCTCAATGGAGGGTAATCAATTTGGCGCTTTCTACTTTCATCAAATAAGCCTTCTTTGGTTAATTTTGCCTGGAGTAGTTGTGATGCACGTCTTAGTGATCCTTCACCAACCGGTTGCATAAACTGAACATTAATACTAAAACCGTACAAGTGATGTAGAAACGGTACACCTTTAACTCTGACTATTAATCCGTCCTCTAGTGGTCCAGGTAATTGATTGACAGTGCCAAAGAATTTAACACTCGAATTGCTATCCTTAAGATTAAAATATACCCACTTTCCCTTGCTGATTCTTAAGCTTTCAAGTTCACCTTCAATCGTTACATTTGGATATGCATAGCTTATCGTCTGATTAAAAACAGCGATAAAATCACTTACAGATAGGATTAGGTCATCCATTTGTTGCGTTTGGTTCAGGTGACAAGGCTTTTTGGTAGAAAATATAACCCGGCACAATTTGAATTAGGGTGTTTACGATTCGATACATAATAGTTACCGGTATAGATACTGACGGAGGAATGCCGGCTGCCGCTAAAACTAACGTCATTAAAGTTTCGTAAACACCAACTCCTCCCGGTAGAACAGATAAAACTCCAGCAAAAGAAGCAACCGCATAAGCAACTATTACTGCGCCTGGGTTAACGTAATGACCAAAAGCAACATAAACTACGTAAACTGCACTAACTTCAGCAACGTTTGCCAATAAACCCCACAATAGTGGCATCTTTAAAGCTTCTTTATTGTCTTTAAATGTTAAGTAGCTTTCATGTAATTCTGTAAATATTTCTTCTACTCTTTGAATATTTATAGTTTCACTATGCTTTGGTCTAACAACTTTTATTAATCTATTCAAAAATCTAGTAATGTATCTAAAAAAGCTATTTATTCGATGCTTATCACTAATAATAAATAGCGCACCAAGACTTATAATAACCAAAATAGTAATTAGTGAAGTTGCTATTAATATCAGAAAACTACTAGCTCTACCACTAATAGCCAGAAACAAAAGACCTACTATCAAAATCAATAGAAACGATGAATACAATAGAACTGTCTTTAGGAGTTGAATTAGTGTTGCCTGTGCGGTTGTTACTCCTTGAGACTTTAGTCGTAGATTAATATATGAGAAGCCAGATATACCTCCACTTGGGAAAATCGTTGAGATAAAGTTGAGTTCCAGACTAAATCTGAACAAAAACCAATACTTAAGCTTTTTTCCTAACGTTCCTAATGTGGTTTCATATAGTTTGGCTTGAGCGTGATAATTAATAAACTCTATTGGTAACAGTAGAGACAGTGCAAATAAATTTACACGTTTTAAATCTTCAAAAGTCGTAAGGATATCTTTATGAAGACCAATTATTACAACGCCAAGTGCTATCAGCGTAATGACTGTTAAAATAAGTCTCCAATTGCTCTTTTTAGCTTTTTCAACCATTAATAATTTATTATATATGAAACACGTATACTATCGATATGAGTAAAAACATTTTTATCTTAGGAAGACAGCCAAATTTGGGCTTAGCAGAGCTTGAAAGCTTACTTGGTTATGAAAAAGTTTTTAGTTTTAATACTAATACTGCAATTTTTGAAGACAATTTAGATGAAAGTTTTATTAAGCGACTAGGTGGATCACAAAAATTTGGAAAGGTTATAGCTGAGACCGATAGTAAAAGTTGGCCAGAAATTGAAGATTTTATAAAAACCGATGTTCTACCAGTAATTCTATCTAGCACTGAAGGAAAAATTACTTTCGGTGTAAGTTGTTATGGAATCAGAATTAGACCCACTCAGTTAAACGGCAGTAATATTGCCCTTAAGAAGATTTTAAAGAGTCATGGTAGACCAGTCCGAATAGTTCCAAACAAAGAAGAACAGCTTTCAACTGCACAAGTATTACATAATCAATTAACAGGATCGAATGGCTTTGAACTATTAATTGTCCAAGGAAATAGAGGTCTAGTATTTGCGAAAACTACAGGCATCCAGGATATAAACGGTTATGCTAGTCGAGACCAAAATCGTCCGAAACGAGATGCTAAGGTCGGTATGCTACCACCAAAACTCGCTCAAATTATGATTAATTTAGCACATCCTAAACCAGGAGGATGGCTAGTTGACCCCTTTTGTGGCACAGGCGTAATTCTACAAGAATCACTACTTCTGGGATTTAAAAGTTATGGTAGCGATGTAAATGAGCGAATGATAGATTACTCTAAATTTAATCTTGAATGGCTCGCTGAAAATTTTGGAAAATTACCTGAGTGGAAAGTCGAAATAGCTGACGCAACAAATTACAGATGGAATGAAACAATTGATTCTGTTGTATGTGAAACTCTACTAGGTAAACCACTAACCCAACTTCCACCAATGAGCGAGTTAAGATATGAGTCAGAAAATTTAAGTAAATTGATACGCCGATTCCTTGAAAATCTAGCACCTCAGCTAAAAGTTGGCTCTCAGATTTGTATAGGTGTTCCAGCTTGGGTCACAAATAATGGCTTTGTTACTCTTCCCTTGCTTGACCATCTCGAGAAAATCGGGTACAATCGCATGAGCTTTAAGAACGTGGATGCAAGCGATTTAATCTACTTTAGACCAAATCAATTCGTAGCACGCCAATTATTAGTACTAATCAGGAAATAGAATGTCACACGTAAAAGCCGGCGGATCCAGTAAAAATATTCATGACAGTCCAGGTCAAAGACTTGGAGTTAAATTATTTGGTGGTCAACAAGTAAAAACTGGTCAAATTATCGTACGACAAACAGGCTTAAACAAACGTTCTGGAAAAGGCACATTTATAAGCCGAAACTTTACTATTCACGCAAAAAAAGACGGTATAGTCGGATATCGACAACGAAAAGTTAAACTTTTCACAGGTAAAACTGTTCGCCGTACTGAAGTAGTAGTCGAATAAATAACCATAGATTTATAATAAAACTCGTTTAGGAAGAGATTCAATTAAAAATATTGAATCTTTGTTTATTTGATACTTGCTTTTAAAAATCCATCAAATAGTGGGTGAGCTCTATTTGGTCTTGATTTAAATTCTGGATGAAATTGACTTGCTACAAAATATGGGTGATCTATTCCTTCGATCATTTCTACTAATCTTCCGTCAGGACTAACACCGATGTCTTTAATTCCCCAATTTTTGTATTGAGATCGATAATCATTATTACACTCATAGCGGTGTCGGTGACGTTCGGTAATTTTGGTTGCTTTATATAGTTTTGAAACAACGCTAGATTTATCTATCACACATGGGTAATTACCAAGCCTCATCGTTCCGCCTGTATTCTCTTTACCTCTTTGGTCAGCCATAGTGCTAATAACTGGATCTTTAGTTTTTGGATCTGATTCTATGGTATTAGCATTCTTAATCCCGGCATTTCTAGCAGCTGCAACCACCCCTACTTGTAGCCCTAAACAAAGTCCTAGGTATGGTAATTTATTTATCAACGAGTACTGTGCTGCTGAAATCTTTCCTTCAATTCCACGACTTCCAAATCCACCAGGAACTACAATTCCATTTAATTCTTTAAGTTCTTTTTCAATATTTTTTGAAGTCAATTTTTCAGCATTTATCCATTTGATATTTATGTTTACGTCATTCCACCAAGCCGCAGAACGCAAAGCTTCAAATACCGACATATATGTATCGGTGTTATCTAGATACTTAGCAACAACTCCTATGTTTACGGTATTTTTGTAAGTCGTACTAGCTCTTTTAACTACTTCGCGCCATTTTTTAATATCCGGTTTGTTTTGCTTAAGTCCCAGCTGTTTGCATATATAGTCTGCAATTTTAGTATCTTCTAAAGTTAGTGGAACTTCATATATAGATTTGGCATTAGGAAGCATAGTAATAGCTTCCGGCTCGACTCCACAGAAGAGGCTCAACTTGCTTTTAACAGATTTAGGAGCACTTACTTCACTTCGTGCAACAAGTACGTCTGGCGAAATCCCAAGTCCTCTTAGATCTCTAACAGCATTCTGAGCAGGTTTAGTCTTAATTTCTTGGCTAGTTCCTAGAAATGGTAAATAAACTACATGAACGTATAATCTATTTTTTTTACCCACTTTTAGACCTAGTTCTCGAATTGCTTCAAGGAAACTCAGACTTTCATAGTCTCCAACTGTTCCACCTATTTCGACAATATGAACATCAAAATCCTCACCTGCTTCTTGAATATATTTTTGAATAGCACCTGTAAGGTGGGGGATTATCTGTACGTCTTCTCCTTCATATTTTCCGGCACGTTCATCTTGAATTACTTTAAGTAGTACCCTTCCGCTCATTAGTGAACTACTTGAAGTTATTTCCTCATCTAAAAATCTTTCATAGTGACCCAGGTCTAGATCAGTTTCTGCACCATCATAAGTTACAAAACACTCACCATGTTCTCTAGGATTTAGAGTACCCGCATCAACATTCAAATATGGGTCACATTTTTGGATATTTACTTTAAAACCGCGGGCTTTTAAAAGTTTACCAATAGATGCAGCAGTTATCCCCTTGCCAAGGCCAGAGATAACACCTCCCGTAACAAATATAAACTTTGTCGGTTTCTTTGACACCTACTTAACACCTCACTTAACTTATGATTCGATACTACCTTAGCCTAAGAGATGACGCAAGTTAAATTAGGTATTAATGAGTCTGTAAATATTTAATTGCAGCATTTTTCTGTGTATCTGTATTTGTCGAAGTATCGGCAGCACTTTGAGTCACAATAATATCAGGCTGTATACCCTTCTTGTTTATGGTTACGTCGTTTGGTGTAAACCAATGCGCGATAGTAACTTTTAATACTGCGCCACCAGTTAAATTATCAATTTCTTGGACACTTCCTTTACCGTAGCTTTTTTGTCCGATTAAGGTTGCTGCTTTATTGTCACGAAGGGCTGCAGCAGTTATCTCACTTGCACTTGCGCTACCACCATTAATTAATACAACTGTTGGAATCCCTTTCAAGATATCATTTCCAGTTGACTGATAGGTTTGAACTACCTTGTTATCATGTTTTTCAATCATGATAGTTTGGCCTTGAGGTAACCAGAGACTAGAAACATCAACAGCTGCAGTTACAAGTCCACCAGGATTATCTCTAAGGTCTAATATAATGTGTTTAACACCCTTAGCTTTAAAGTTGTTCGCAGCGGTCTGGGCCAAACTGCCCGTGTCACCCGCAAAACTAACTATTTGAATATAACCGGTGTCACCATTGATGATTGATGATTGAACACTTGGCGCAGTTATTTGTTGCCGAGTTACTTTATAGGTTTGGACTGGATCCGTTCCCCGTTGTACTTCAAGAGTCACAATTGTTCCATTAGGTCCACGGATTGAATTTACGACGCCGTCAATATCTTTTCCGCTGGTAGATTTACCGTTAACGGAAATGATGACATCTTGTGCTTTAATTCCAGCCTTATCTGCTGGATAACCCGAAAGTGGTGAAATAACTATCACTTGACCTTTCGCGTTCTTGCCGAGCTCTGCGCCGATACCCGAAAATGTATTATTTAATTCATTATTAAATATCTTTGCCTGACTTGAATTAAAGTACTCGGTAAATGGATCGCCAGTTGCATCTGTCAAACCTGCCTGCATACCATCTTGTAGTTGCTGATTTGTTAATTTTCCGTCGAAATTATTTTTAAGAATATTATACTCTTGCTGAACTGCAGCGTAGTTAAGAGAAGTTGGTAGCCCCTGTGTACTACTACTTGTATTAATGGATACTATCCGGCCATTACCAAATTGAATAACCCCATCTCCGATTGAAATTCCCAATGTCAAAAATAGAAAAGCAACCACAAGTAAAACAGAAATCTGAACTATAATTTTTTTATTTTTAATAAAAATATTTTTACTAAAACCCCCGGTTTTTGTCACTCGGTACCCTCAATTTATCTTATCTTAATTACTATTCTAACTCACAAACCTGTATAAACGCTGAGTATTTACTGCCACAAAACTAACTAATGAATATAGTAGAAGCCGGCAGATGATCTTTGTATCGCATAAAACGCACCATCATATCCATCGTTCATACTGATTGTATCTATGTAGCCCGCAGGAACAACCGAACCACCATAAGATTGACCGGGTAGCGCAACGACAATCATCACATGGCCATATACTCCAGCAGTATGTACTGCGATTGAGCCAACTGCAGGAGTTTGATCAACTGCTCGGTTGGCTGTATAAATCCAATCCTTAGCATTACCTGTAACGTAGAATCCACCGTGCCCCGACTCTTGAGTTGTGAAGTACCAGTAAGCAAATGATGTACATTCTCGATTTGGGAAATTACCGCTCGTTAAAACACTGTCTTCACCTGCACTACACCAAACCATTGGATATCCACCGTTGCCTTGACCGCGGTCACAAGATCCACCGGATCCACCACTGTTTGGTGGTGTAATGAATTTTGTATTACTTCGGTTAATTGCTGCTTGTTGTGCTTCTAAAACAGATATTTGGCCTTTATTAGCAGAAATCTGCGAGTTGTATTGACCTTGCTGTGCCTCATTATATGAAAGTAGCTGTTGTTGTTTAGATTCATCAGAATTTAATTGATTATTTGTTGCAGTTTGACGTGATAATTGCCCGCTCAAGTCTGTATTTTGTTGATCGAGTTGAGTTTGAGTTTTATTAATGGTTGCAACAGTATCTTGAATCTGTGATTGAACAATATTCTTATATTCTTCTTTAGTAACGAACTCGCTTATATTTTTACTGGTAGCTAACATTTCTAAAGTGTTAAGGTTACCATCAATGTACATGCTCTTAATAATGCTCTGTAGTGTTACTTTCTCTTGAGCTAATTTAGCTTTATTGGCTGCTATTTGAGCCTGTGTGTTTGCGATTTGACCCTGTGTTATTGCCTGTTGAGCATGAATTGCTGCTATCTGTGCTGATAATTGATCGACTTGAGCTTGATAGGTTGATGCTTGTCCCTGGAGAGCAGACACATTTCCCTGTATTTGATTATTTTGAGTGTTTAATGCTTGAATTTGGGCAGAATATTGATCTGCACTTACGAGAGATGAACCGACAATACCAAATGTCATTATTACAGCGGTCAACACTAATGTTGAACTAATAAATCGTTGTTTAATTTTGATTGATTTTATCATTTTTGTTTTTTGATTTTGTAAGTTAATCATACCACCCCCTAAGTGAGTTGTAAACACAACCTTTATGATTGAAAGGCCCTAAAAAGTTTAATAATTATAGATTGTTTTTTATTGTGGTTAATGAATTATTTCGAGGTTTTGAATTTGAGATACCGTCTGGTTGCAATCACTGATGATACGGCTCCAATAAGTATACCAAGACCAAATTGGATCAGCAAAATATACCAGAAGTAATGTCGGAAGTAGAAGTTAGCGTAACCAATGTCCAGTAGTCCGAAGCTACTTGCTTGCAACGAATTGGACACCGTTGTGAACAGTATATCCACAACTAATATTGAAATTCCGGCTGAAAGTATGCCATAAATTATGTTTTCTACTACAAAAGGTCCCCTAATATACCAGGTACTTGCACCAAGTAATCGCATTATTTGAATTTCGTCTCGTCGATTGAATATTGTCATTCTAATTGTATTAAAAATAATCAAAACTGAAACTGCCGCAAAAATGATCACACTAATTATTCCTGCTTCTCTAAGAAGTGTGGTTGTTTTTGCTATTTTGTTAATTGCAACTTTAAGATTACCGGAATAAGAAGAAGGGTCTGATTGCAAAGATAGCACAGTTGGCTTGTTTAGATAATTCTTAATATCGGTCAGACTCGAAGGGTTAGCTGGTGATATGTTAATTGTTGCAGGAAGTGGATTTGCTGTCTGGGCAATTGCTGACTGAATTGATGTATTACCGGAGTTTTGAGCCTCATATATTGCTAGAGCTTCAGATTTAGAAATATATTCGACAGATTTCACTTCTTTCAGATTTTTGAGTCCATCTAGTAAACTATTTTTTTGTTGATCAGTAATAGAATCTTTTAAATATACTGATATATCGATTTTATTATTGATCTGTTTAATTGTGCTATTAAGGGTAGCATTAGCAATAACTAACATTAATATAGTAGTAAGAGTAATCGACATAACAGCCATGGCTGCAACCGCTAAAGTTATGTTACGAAGAGAATTTTGAAGGCCACCTTTTAAAACACGGGCAAACGTCATTGCTCCTTGGCTCATGTGTGTTTATATCCCGATTTCTTTTGATCGTTTACTATTTCGCCACCACGTAGAGTTATAACTCTTCTTTTTAATTTATTTACTATTTCTTGATTATGAGTAGTCAAAAGTACTGTTGTGCCATAACGATTAATCTTCTCTAAAATTTTAATTATATCCCACGCGTGTTTAGGATCAAGATTACCAGTAGGCTCATCAGCGATAAGGATTTTTGGTTGTCTAACAATTGCTCTAGCAATAGCAACTCTTTGACGTTCACCTCCAGATAGCTGTGATGGCATAGCCTTAGCTTTATCTTTTAAATTAACTATATCTAGAACTCTCGGTACTATTCGTTTAATTTCATGGTTAGATTGACCAACCATTTCTAGTGCGAAAGCCACATTTTCAAAAACGTTTTTATTGGGTAGTAACTTAAAATCTTGAAAAACTACACCAATTTTTCGACGAAGTAATGGTATATTTCGATCTCTTAGCTTGTCGTAATCGATTCCACCAACCACAATTTTTCCGTGTGTTTGCTTTTCTTCGCGTGTTAAAAGTCTAAGCAGAGTTGTCTTACCTGCTCCACTCTTTCCTATAATAATTACAAATTCCTTGGGGTCAATTTTTAAACTAATGCGTTTAAGCGCAGTAGTTTTATTATTACCATATGTTTTGGAAACCCTATCAAGAACAATCATGAGTTTATATTATAGCAAAGCTACTTATGTTTCACTGAATGAGTTCTACTTTTTTTCTAATTCTTTTCGAACTTGTCCTAAATGACTACCAATAATTGAATGCTTATTTTTGTTATAGCGAATTGCTAATCTAGTTAAATCTTGCCAATATTTGACTTTATCTCTCTGGGGACCTAATAATAGCCTCTTCGTCATTGCTTTTTCTGCTCTTTGATGGGTACTATCATCCCAATTATTTTTAGCAGACATAACGTCTAGCATATTCATAAAAGATAGTTGCCAGACACTGGTCACAAGTGTTCTGACTTCACCCTCAGTATGATGTGCGTATTTAGGTGCTTTCATTTCTTTATAAAGCTTCTCGAGCCATTCTTTTTCCCTGCCCAATCCAACTAACATCAATGTCATCTTTTTTTCTTTACTTTCAAAACCGTGCACTGCCGACCTTTCGGCTGCGTCAGCTCGTCTTTCAGGACTGGTATCCTGACCTCTAGCACTATAGGTCTTAGCAATTATTGATCTGCCAAAATATCTTGGACTTCTTACCATTGCAGTATATTCGTCTTCATTAAAACTTAAGCCATCAACCTTGAAATCACCACCTGAAGTATAAATAGCATTAAAGAAGCTAGCTACTTCTACAAGTTGAAAATCTTCTTCGGTAACTTCATTAAGCGTTTCAGGCGAAATATCATAATATTCAAGGCTGACTGATCTTCCAAAAGCATTCATTCTGCTTAAATCTATGCCTGGTCGCAACCCTTCTGGGGAAGGTTCGTGTGACTGGGGTACAAGTGCTCTTTTAGCTGACACTACTAACTCTATCTCTTTACATTACTAGGGTGGCTAATTCGTGATTTAGCTTCTTCGATTTGAGCTATTCGTTTTGCTCTTTGTTCAGGTGTCATACCTTCCCTAATTTCAATAACTTCACGATCAGTATCAATTTGAGTTGGCCCGTTTCTGCGATCCCTATTTGGAAGTTCAACTACTTTGGTTTTTTTAGGTCTTGAACTAGTTGTAACGATAGATCTTGTACGTAAAGCTTTTCGAGGTGCAATAGGTTTTATGCCGGTTTGCTCTGCTCCGAGATCTTCTCCTCTTAATTCAACTATTCTTTCTCGTCTAGCATTTTGCTCTCTATATGGATCTGTAAACTCCAGCGCCTTTTTAGCAATCTGGCGTTCGACTGGTACTGCAACTAATGATTGTTCAGTTTCCTGAGCTTCGCTCTGAGCTCTTAATAGATCGCCTTCTTCTGTTCTTACAAGTTCCAATTCAGTAATCATCGGTACATGTTCTTTGCTACTTGATGAAAAATCTGCTGGATTCATAACTTCATATATTATAACATACTGTTTCACTTATTGTCAATGTGTATAACCTGGCTATTTAGCTAATATTTTGTTCTAAGTATGCGTTAATAAAACCATCGAGAGTACCATCTAGAACTGCATCAGGGTCACTTGTTTCAAACTTTGTTCGCAAATCTTTTACTTGTTTATAGGGATGTAGTACGTATGATCTTATCTGATTACCCCACTCAGCCGATTGATTGGGGCCTTTAATTGATTTAAGATCAATTTGATGTTGTTCAAGTTGGAGTTGGGCTAGCTTTGATCTAATAATTGTCATAGCCGTCTCTTTATTTTGAAGTTGTGATCTCTCATTTTGAATAGAAACGACAATATTAGTTGGAATATGAGTTATCCGTACTGCCGAATCAGTCGTATTCACACTCTGACCACCATGACCCCCAGCCCTGTACACGTCTATCTTCAAATCTTGTTCATCGATATTTACATCATCTGGTTTATCAATTTTTGGCATAACTTCTACTTTCGCAAAACTTGTTTGGCGTAAATTATCAGAGTTATATGGGCTGAGTCGTACAAGTCTATGGACTCCATGCTCACCGCGTAATAATCCGTAAGCAAAAGCTCCGTTAATTTCGAAAGTAACACTTTTAATTCCTGCTTCTTCTCCTGCCGATTCTTCTAACATAACTACATTAAAATCATGTTTTTCTGCCCAACGTACATACATTCTAAGTAACATTTGTGACCAATCTTGAGCATCGGTTCCACCTGCTCCAGCATGAATACTTATAATTGCGTCGTTGTCATCAAACGGACCATTAAATTTTAATTGTTCTTTTAGTTCATCCAATTTTGTTTCAATATCTTCAACTTGGGTAACCAGATCATTGAGCATGCTCTTGTCATCCATTTCTAGCCATTCTGTAACTTCATCCAGTTCAATTTGAACTTGATGCCATGGTTTGACTCTATTCTCAAGTGAAGACAATCGTTTCATTACAGCCTGAGCATCTAAATTATCTTTCCAAAAATCTGGAGTCTTGGATTTTGCAGATAGTTTAGTAATCTCGTCTTCGAGTTCAGATATTTTTAGTCGTAACATTACATCTGCTACTGAAGTTCTGAGTTCATCTACTTTATCTTTTATGTCCTGCATGAGTTGATTATAGAACTATTTCCAAAGTGGTGAAATTTTCTCTTGCAGTGCGTGCAAGAAATCTTCGCCACTACTACCGAGTCCACCTATTCCCCAAATATTCTTTGAGAATAGTTCCTTGGTGATATTAACAATAGATTCTTTTGTAACTGATTCAATTCGCTCAGGTATTTTATAATAATCATCAATAACGCCATCAAAAAAGTATCTACCAGTATATCCAGACATTGTTCCACCAACAGTTTGACCACTGCGCTGAAAACGACCCAGTGCATATTGTTTTGCTGCTTTAATGTCTTCGTCTTTTAGTTTAGATTTAAATACTTTTTGAATCTCGTCGACAAAAATATCAAATAGGGCGAGTGCATTTTTAGGAGATACTTGTGAGGCTAACCACCAATTACCACTATCTTGTCCTTGTCCATAACCAGATGACATATGATAAACCAATCCTTTTTCTCGAGCAGCACCTAGTATTTTCGAATACAAAGTTTCAGTCATCATTATATTTAACAGATTTAGCGCATCCATTTCAGAGTTTTCCATTTGTCTTAAAATAAAAGTATCGACATAAAAATATAAATTCTTAACTGTATCGTTATTTATATAAAGTGGTTCTTCTAGTTTTCGCGGCACTTCAGATGGAATATCGAATCTGCCCTGACCCTTAGGCATTAATATCTTGTTGAATGAATCTATGATTGATTTGCGACGTGCTGCGGTTAGTTTTCCGGCAATAACAAATCTTAGATTACTGGTAGTATGAGTTTTTCTATAATGTTCCCAAACATCAACTAATTCTACATTCCCCATTAAATCTAAACGTTCTTGATCTGTTAGGGAAATTAGCCCGTAAGCTTCTCTAAGAGCCAAGCTAAGATGTCTAAAATGATTATTTGATCTTCCGACTAGTTCTTCCCGAATATTACCTACTTCGGCTTCAAATTCTTCTTCAAGAAAAAGAGGTTTAGAAATTGCTATTTGTAGCAAATCCGAAATACGATCCCATTCAAAATCTGCACACTCTGCTTCATATGTAATTTCATATGTTCCAGTTGAAGCATTGCAATAAGCACCATTTTTCTCAAACTCAGCTTGGAAATCTCTAGATTTAGGAATTATTTCATTAGCACCAAGTAATAAGTGCTCCATGATATGTGGAGTTTCTGATTTAATTCGATCGCCAAGATATTCACCTGCTCTAAAGTTTATTTCAAAAGACATTACGCTGGCATCTGGTATGTGAATAAATAGACCTTTTACACCATTATCTAGACTAACTTCGTGAACTGTGTGTCGCATATATCTCCGATTTACTTTCTTTTCTTGCCTTTAGCTCTTCTTTGTCTTTCAGCCTTGTGCTGTTTTTGCAGATTAGTTTTAGCAACTTTCTTGGTCTTCTGTTCTACCGCTTTTGGATTAAAGTCAGTTTCTTGGAATTCATCAGCTTCGATAATTCTACTAGCATTATCTACTGATTGTCGTGCAGCTCTAGTTAAATTAGATTCGAAAGGTTCAGCAAGAATTCCTTCATCTTGAACTGGTTGTGCTAGATAAAGAGCCTGGATTATATCGTGCCGTAAAGTATTCTGGAAAATATCAAATAGTATCTGACTTTGTCGTCTATATTCAACAAGAGGATCTCTTTGACCTACACTCATCCAATGAATACCTTCTCTAAGGTGGTCCATATTTTCTAGGTGCTCCATCCAAAGATTATCTAGGATTTGTAAGTATATTTCTCGTTCTACTTTCCTCATTATTTCAGCGGTGAAAGCAGTTTCACGAGCTTCATAAAGTTCTGTAGCAGATTCGTGCAGAACTTTTTGGAATTCATCTGGTTTAGCAGCAAAGACACGATCTAACGAATCAAGATCAAACGGGAAAACATCAGTAACAACGCTTTCGTAATTAGAGGTCAATAACTCTGGTGAATCAGCGATAATTGATGATTCTTCGTCTATATAAGCTTTAATTCGTTTACTAATATCTTCTTGTAGAAGTATTTCTCGCCTCATTGCATAAATAGCCTTTCGGTGACGATTCATAACATCATCATATTGAACGACATTTTTTCGAGTATCAAAGTTGTAACCTTCAACTTTTTTCTGTGCACCTTCAAGTGATTTCGAAATAACTCTATTTTCTATTGGCGTCTCGTCGTCAACACCCAAACGATTCATTAGACCAGAAATCCTCTCACCACCAAAAATACGCATTAGATCATCTTCTGTACTAACGAAAAACTGAGTATTTCCGGGGTCACCTTGTCGACCAGATCGTCCTCGTAACTGATTATCTATTCTTCGAGATTCATGTCTTTCACTTCCTAGAACGAACAATCCACCCAGTTCTTTAACTCCTTCGTCAAGAACGATATCCGTACCACGACCTGCAATATTTGTAGCTAGAGTTACAGCACCTTTTTGACCTGCATCGGAAACAATTGATGCTTCTTTTTCATTATTCTTGGCGTTAAGTAACTGGTGCGGAACTTTAGCATCTTTCAATAGCTGGCTTAGAACTTCGTTTTTTTCTATTGATACAGTACCAACAAGAACAGGTTGACCTTTATGGTGTAGTGCCGTAACTTCTCGGACTATAGCTTTAAATTTGCCCATTTCGGTCTTATATATTCGATCAGATCTATCAGTACGATTATTAGGCCTATTTGCTGGAACTTCAACAACACTGAGTTTATAGATTTGATGAAACTCTTCTGCTTCTGTGTTTGCAGTACCAGTCATTCCAGACAATTTGTCGTAAAGTCGGAAATAGTTCTGAAAAGATATAGTTGCTAGAGTCATTGATTCTTCCTGAACTTCAACTCCCTCCTTAGCTTCAATAGCTTGGTGAAGTCCTTCGTTGTAGCGTCTACCTTTTAATAAACGACCGGTGAATTCATCAACGATAACAATTTCACCTTCTTTTGTAATGACATAATCTTTGTCTCTCTTGAATAATCCTTGAGCTCTAACTGCTTGGTCTAAGTGATAAATTGTTCGAATATTCTCAGTACCGTATAGATTTTCAATTCCTAGAATTTTCTCAACATGTTCAACACCTTCGTTGGTTAAGATTACAGTCTTTCGCTTTTCATCAACTTCAAAATCTTTGTCTTTTGTTAATTGCCGAGCTACTTTAGCAAACTGATGATATGCACTTCCTGTAGCCATCGAAGGCGCAGAAATAATAAGCGGTGTTCGGGCTTCATCAATTAGAATAGAATCGACTTCGTCGACGATTGCGAAATGAAGGTCACGTTGTCTTAGTTGATCAACTTCTCTAACCATATTATCGCGTAAATAATCAAAGCCATATTCATTATTTGTGCCATAAGTTACATCAGCTTCATATGCTTCTTGTCGAGTAGCTGGTTTTAAATGTTGCATTCGAGGATCTTCGTGGTCTTTATTTTTGAAATCTGCATCAAAAACGAATGAAGCATCACCAATTATTACTCCAGTTTTAAGTCCTAAGAAATCATAAACTTGACCCATCCAGCCAGCATCACGTTGAGCCAAATAATCGTTAACTGTTACTACATGTACGCCCTTACTTGTAAGTGCATTTAAGTATACGGGTAGAGTTGCAACTAAAGTTTTACCTTCTCCGGTCTTCATTTCAGCTACTCTTCCCTCGTGTAACACCATGCCACCAATTAACTGTACGTCGAAATGTCTCTGTCCAAGAGATCTAGTTGCAGCTTCGCGAACAGCTGCAAATGCCTCTGGTAATAGTTTATCTAGTGATTCATTACCGAGTCGTTTTTTAAATTGATTCGTTTTATCTTTTAGGGCTTTATCACTAAGTTTTTTGTACTCATCAGATAGAGCATTGACCTCTTTGACTCTTTTTTTAAGCCTTTTTACGGTCCTTGCTTGTGGATCTCCTAATACTTTTTTGAGTACTTTACTCTTCATTAATTCTCCTGTGATTTACTCCATGGTTGGTCGTAAGACAACTATACTAGGCAATTATACCTGATTGAGCGCTATAATTTTAGCTGATTTTTATGTATTTTTATGTTTTGCGTGTCTTTGGAACGTGAATATTCTAGGTTTTGTACTATGGGTTTCTTTATATTTTCTTAAATGATTCTTTAATTTAGCCTCAACTATGTCAACTGCTGCAAATATATTCATAGTTGTTTCTTTAGTTGTAAATTCGTCGTGAGGTAAATGCATTACCACCTCGCATGTGCACTGTTTTTTGTTTTTTATCTTTGATTCTTTTAATAATACTTGAGCATGAGCACTAGTTCTTGCGCCACGAGGTATGTATTTGTCTAATTTGGTTATTTTTTTCGTTACGTATTTTTCTAAGTCGTCTCCAACAGTAGTATGAATACCTTCGATAGTAATTTTTAACATTTATATTTGTTCCTTTCCTCCCATGAATGGTCGAAGACATTCGGGTACTATGATTTGTCCATCTTTTGTTTGATAATTTTCGATGATTGCAGCTAGTGTTCGCTCTAAGGCAAGTGCGGTTGCATCGTTTGTATGAACGAGTTCAATTGTACCATCTTGAGCACGAGTTCTGATCTTTAAATCACGGGATTGATAATCTGTCATATAGTCAGCAGTATGTGACTCTTTATAAACTTCTTGACCGGGTAACCACATATCTATATCTACACCTCGGGCATTTGGAGAACCAATATCTGCTGTACATTTTAATATCACTCTATAAGGAATAGCCAATTTCTGAGTAATATATTCCTGGGCACCGATTAATAGAAGATGCTCATCGAGTGCGCTTGAACCATCACTAAATACTTCCATTTCAAGTTTATTAAAGTGGTGCATTCTTGTTATACCATTTGTGTCTTTGCCATAGGTACCAGCTTCTCTACGAAAACTTGTACTATAAGCAATGTAGCGAATCGGCAAATCTTGTCTTTCTAGTATCTCGTTCATATACATTGATACCATGCTGTGCTCAGCGCTAGCTATAAGCCATAAATCATCATCGGCTAACTTGTAAGTTATTTCCTCTGCCTTAAGACGCCCTGTAGCTGTATACGGTGTAGTCCTCATCATCATAGGCGGTAGCACCGGAATGAAAGCTTTGCTAACAAGATTTAATTGATTTTCTTTAATTATTTGCTCAATGATATTGCTATCACCCAGTGTACTCATTACGAATTGTATTAGCGCAAATTCAAGCTCAACCAGTCCACCTTTTATGTATGTAAACCTTGCACCACTAATTTTAGCCGCTCGTTCCTTATCTATTAATCCTCTAGATTCACCAATTTCCCAGTGTGTTTTAGGTTTGAAATCAAATTCTTTTTTATCACCCCAAGTTTTAGTGACTTTGTTTTGTTCTTCAGTTTCGCCTACAGGAACATCATCCAATGGAATATTTGGTACCTGTTTTAATAGCTTAAAATAATCAGTTTCAATTGGCAGTAGTTGTGCTTCTATTTCTGCAATTTCTGCCTTTAATTTTGAGCCTTTTTCAATATCCTCGGTCGAAGGCTTACCAGTAAATCCTGCTGTAAGTTTATTTCGTTGTTCTCTTAATTCTTCAATATTGGTTTGCAAAATACGTCTTTTTTCATCCAACTTAAGTAGATCAACAATATTAACAATTACATTTTTTTGCTTGGACTTTTCTTGTACTAAATCTGGATTATCTCTAATAAATTGAATATCTAACATGATTTTCTCTCTTATTTAAGCTGTTTTTGCCTGTTTGACTCATATAGTTTAACCCTAGCTTCGGCGTATGTGCAATATTTACAATCCTCACTGCGTTTCGGCATAGTATTCGATTCGAGCGCATCCTTAAGTTTCATTAAGGTTGGTTCAATCCAGCTGTCATTTCCTTTATAGCTGATTACTTTTGTTCTAAATTCAACTTTATCGAAAAATCCATCCAAATCTAATCTACCATTTGTGTAAACAAAATAACCAGTAGGATTAACTTCGAAACCATTATGCCTAAGTAGCCATTGATATACTTCCATTTGCCGCTTATATGCAATTTGCCAAGGAGCATCGAGTGATACTTCTGACTTTTTGGCAGTAGCTTTGTAGTCAACAACAATGAGCTCACCTTTTGGATTTACCCAAACGTCATCAACCGCACCAAATATCAACAAGTTAGTTGGTTCATGTAAGAACTGTACCCCAGTAAAATTTGCGCGCCATTTATCTAAATCCTCATGCGTAAATGGTATTGCATCAATCTTATATTCCACCATTAATGGATGCGGTATGGCTTGCTTTCTATAGGTATCAAATTCTTTTTTATAGAGTTCATCGACTGCTTTATTGATCTGAAATGGTGGTGAATCAGGCCTTACAATCTTTAGTCTTCGATCTAACCAAAAACACGCAGGACAATTTATAAATAGATCTATTTTTGACCTTGAAACCTTAAATGCCGACGTTTGCCCCGGTTTATAAGGAATAGTCCTTTGATATAAATACCCCGTATATGCCATTACACTTATTGTAGCAATTTAATTGGTAATAGACTTAGCGTTTTAAACCAATAACTAAAATTAGAACAAATAATACTTTAATAAACTGGTTTATTAAGATGGGGTAAGTTTCATCTGAAACTAATTTCTTTTTATTATTTTGAGACCTGTGCCATGTGTAACCATAAATATTTACAGCTGAACTGAATAAACCAATTGCAAAAATAACATAAACAAACCATGGACTTCGTACGCTTCCGTAAACAATAGTAGAAATTGCGTATACGAGAACTAATAACCAAGGCAAAGCTGTAGTAATGATTCCAATACTGTATATTTTTTTTGTATATTTCTCGATATCACCGTAGTTATGAATAGCCATCCATAAACAAGCATAAGACATAGCTGTGATACTAACAGTTATAAATATAGTCATAATGTCTTGTACTCCAGCCAAAGCTAGTACCACTAATGTCATTAAACTTCCGGTGATTAGCCAGTCAATAAATCTGTATTTATGTAGGTCTAGTTTTTTTACTCCATTGCTAATTGAATATACATAATAGGCTGGCACGACAATCGAAAGTCCCATAAGTAAAACTAATACCCAACGAAATTGAATACTCCAAAGAACGTGATTAGCTGGAACAAAGACCGTGCTAGTTTGGCTAAGTAACGGGTTGCTTGTTAGATAACTTGACACGACCTGAAACGTTGCTTCGTTCATAACTTTAATAGCAATTACTGCCAATATTAGATAGGCGATAATACCTACAGTGTAATATTGCGATACAGTTGAAAATATCTTTTTATCTTTCATTAAGATCAACTATAACATGGAACAATATTTAAATACCTCAATCTGTTAATTTCTAGTTAATTGATTGGCTTATAGTCAATATGACACATGCCTCTACCGGTTTTTTCTGTATATTTTTGATGGTAGTCTTCGGCATCATAAAACGGTCCGGCTTTGGCAACCTGTGTAACGATTGTTTGTTTGAAGTTTGGTTGAACCTCTTTAATAACTTTATCTATCAAAGCTTTCTGATCATCCTCAAAAAAATATATAGCTGATCGATAACTATCACCCACATCGGGTCCCTGTCTATTTAATTGAGTTGGGTCATGCATTCTAAAGAACTGCTTAAGTAGTGTTTCGTAAGTAACTTCTTTTGGATCGTATTCTATTAAAACTGCTTCAGCATGTCCGGTTAAATGGGTGCAAACTTGTTCGTATGTTGGATTCTCTACATGGCCACCAGTATAGCCAACTATACTACTTTTCACTCCTGGAACTTGATCAAAATAAAATTGAACTCCCCAGAAACAACCTGCTGCAAATATTGCTTTTTGCATAAATTAACCCTCCATTCTTAATCGTTTAATTAGCCAATCTCTGGGCAAGATACTCAAGAACCAGCCCGCTCTTGGCCCAGATTTCTTATTAATAAACAGCTGATATAAGTTTACAAATATTTCATTTAAAGGAATTTCTGTATTATTTTTTAATTCATATATTGCATTATGAAACCAAGCCCCATCAGCATTCTCTGGTGCTGCTTCTATTTTATCGCTAAGCTCAGAAAAGAACTTTTTGGCTTTATCGTCATACACAGCAGCATCAATACTATTGGCTAACTCAAATTTTATATCTTCAGGTGCCCACATTTTTAGCCATTCATCGATAAACTTCAGCTCATTTCTAATTATTTCCTCTTCTTGTTCTACGGCTTTTTTATATTCTGTTCGACGAATAATCGCTAAGGTTTTATCTATGTCTTTAAGGGCTGCTTGGTAACTTGATACTAAGTGCGAGAAAGGAACTTGACTGACCGTTCGATGATCTAGCCCCCTCGAACAAAGCTGTAGTAATAGAACGTCATCTTCTGTTTTATCAGTTTTTGCTAATAACGCTGCGTATTCATCAACTAACTTAATTACACCCTCTTCAGGATCAAAATATAAAATCTTTGCTGGAGCGTATCTTAGATTAAAAAATCGGATTGCTTCTGGAGGTAATACTTTGATTATGTCAGTTACACTTATACCAGTTCCCTTACTGGCACTCATTTTTTTAGTGTCACCAGCTCTGTGAATCGAATCGTAGGGGACTGGAATTGGCGGTTCAATTTTAAATAACTCTTTGGCAAATGCTGCACCTGTATCGTATGATCCACCCTTGGAAGCATGCTCACGTCCGAAAGGTTCTGCACTTACCCCAAGTAACCACCATCTTGATGGCCAATCAAGTCGCCAATTTAGTTTCACATCACCATTATCGTAGCGAGCTTTTTGAAGATTTCCATCATTATCAAAAAATGAAATTAATTTGGCTTCTTTATCAATTGCCTTTATTCTTCGATTCTTAAGTCTTCCATTCTCCATTACTTGAAGTGGATTCCAATTTTCATCTAATTTTCTTTGAGAAACCTTCTCAAATATGTCTCTGATCTTATCAACATTTTCAAGACTAATCTCAATTGCCTTTTCAAAATATCCTTCTTTGTACTTTTGATTGCCATACATAAATTCGACATCAATACCTAGGTAATTTATAGCTTCTTTCCAGCCCTCTAAGTAATATTCAGAATAAGACTTGTTTGAGCCATCTGGGGCTGGCACATCACAAAGTTGCTTGCCCAAGTATTCAGCATATCCTTCGGGGACATTAATTGGCACCTTTCTGAATGCGTCTTGATCATCGACGAACTGAATATGTTTAGCAACTCTGCCTTTTTTCTGAAGAGCTAAAATAATAGCATCACAGGTGATAACCTCGCGAAGGTGACCCACATGATATGCACCGGAAGGTGAAGCACCGGACTCAATTAATAAATCACCCTCTGGAAAGCGTTTCACTATATCTTCGACTATTTGATTTAGCCATTGCATAAGATTTTACTCCGTTAATTGATCTAGATTCGCAGAAGTATTTATGAGATGTCTACGACTTTATAGCCTATAGTTTCAACTGGAGTAACAATTTCTACATTATCCCCAACTTTTTTGCCAAGTAGTGCCTGACCAATCGGAGATTCGTCTGATATCTTGCCTTCTGAAGGATCAGCCTCAACGGTTCCTACAACCTTGTATGCCTTTGATTTTCCGTCATTACTCTTTAGTTTGACTTCGGATCCTAATCGAACCTTACTGTCTCCCTTTGGCTTCTTTATTACTTCAACATTTTGGAGGATATGCTCAATTTCAGAAATCCGGTTTTCAGATCGTTCTTGCTCTTGTCGTGCCGTAGCATATTCTGCATTTTCGGATAAGTCTCCAAATTCTCTCGCAGATTTAATTTTTTCGGCAACTTCCCCTCTTTGGCCAATTAATTCAGTCAATTCAGTATTTAGTTCATTTACCCCATCAGGTGTCAGGTGAAATTGTTTTTTCATGCTAGTTGGTTATCCTTTTCTACAAAAATCCCTAAAATTGGGATTTTGATTTAGCTGTTAATGAGGATGTTTTAATTTTACAACTTTACCCCGAAAGTTTCTATAAGCTTATCAATACTGAGTAGCTCTGGTTCGCTACTTAATCTTGGCTTTAACTCAACTTTTTCCTGTGCTACGGTCTTGTTACTGATTACTACCCTGTAAGGTATTCCACTAAGGTCAGCATCCGCAAACTTTTCTCCTGCATGCACATCTCGGTCATCATATAATACCTCAATTCCCTCATCAATCAAGCGCTTATATAATTCATTTGCGGCTTCGATAACTTCACTGTCTGAACCTAAATTTATCAAGTAAAAACGAGCAGGTGCAATCTCTTCTGGCCATACTAGACCCTTATCGTCACTAAGTATCTCAGCAATTACACCCATGACCCTAGATATTCCGAGTCCATAACAGCCCATTATTACTGGTTCCAACTTATTATCTTCACTCAAATAATTTAGTTCAAATGGTTTTGAGTATTTAGTGCCAAGGTTAAATATATTACCTACTTCAGATGCCTTTAATTGTTCTAGATTTTCTTTTTTTAGACCCAATTTAGAAAGCACTTCGTCATTCATTATCTCTTCGTTAACTGCTATATTTTTGTCCCTGTCTAAGTAGATTATATCTTCTCCATTATCTGTAACAGTTTGGAACTCGTAGCTGAAATCTGAACTAAACATACCGCCGTCAGCTGTAGTAAAGAAGGTTTTATCGCTTAAACCTAACCTTTTAAAAACTCTTTCGTAAGATTTTTTAGCTTCAGTAAAGAGTTTCTGATGTTCTTCTTCAGTTCTAGCAAAACTGTACATATCTTTCATTAAGAATTCTCGACCACGCATTAAACCACTTTTAGCCCGTAGTTCATTTCTAAACTTCGTTTGAACCTGATAGATGAATACTGGTAGATCTTGATATGAAGTAATGTAATTCTTAAGTAGAGCAGTTAGTGGCTCTTCATGAGATACACCAAGACCTATCTCACCACCGCTATTCAATTTTGTTTTAAACCAAACATCAATAACATCATCATTCCATCTACCCGTTACTTCCCAAAGTTCTTTTGGCTGAAGTGCTGTAAGTGAAATTTCCTGACCACCTATTATATTCATTTCCTCTTTAACAACTCTAGTAATATTATCCAAGACTTTTTTTCCTAATGGTAAATATGCGTATACTCCTGCCATTTCTTTCTCAACAAAACCAGCTTTTATCAGTAGCTGAGCATTCTTTGCAGTTTCGCCAGCTGGCACATCTTTTTTAGACTTCGTGAATAGTGTCGACAATTTCATGATATTTTTTCTCTCTTAATCTTAGGTATATTACTAAGCTTAGATTTTAGCTTAGCTGACATGAAATAGAAATAGACTAGCAAAAGCTAAAAAGTTTTTAATTGTATGAACACCTATAGATGCATACAATGAATCGGTCTTTTCTCTGAGCCAAACTAATACTAAAGATAATATAAAGGTATCAAGTCCAGCAATCCATAAAACACCATTACTAGTCTCGAGTAAATGAAGTGATGCAAAAATCAGACTTACGACAAGTGCGGCAGTTATTTTTGGGATTTTTGATCTAAGTCCGGTATATAAGAAACCCCGAAAAAGTATTTCTTCAATTATCGGTGGCAAAATTACTAAACTAATTAGAACTAAGAATAATTCAGATCCATGGGTAGAGCTACTAAAACCCAAGTCTTGTTTTTGGTTAACATTAAACTGAGGAATTGCTTTAGTGACCGCAGTTAGGGTTATCCAAAAAACACCAAAATATACTAAAAAACCAGTTAATGTGTATGCCAAATCCGATAGTTTTGGTTTACGGTTGAGTCCTAATGCTTTAAAGGTAGTGTGTCTATGCTTTAGGAATAAATGTAGCAAGTATAAGCTCAAACCTTCTACGATTACTACAAACCAGAATTGGCCAATAACTGAATTATTAATCCACTGACTGGCTTGTTCTGAGTTAAAATGTCGAATTAGTGGATAAAGATTCACTAAAAATAAGGCGATTATTTGAGCCACTAAATAGATAGCTAAAACTACTATTATTGAAGCTGCAGGACCCCAAGTAACTAAACTGGTTTTCTTTTGGGCATGTTCATGCTTTTTTATTTGTTCTGGTTTATCATTCATAACATATTTTTAATGATGAATTCGAGCAATATCTCCTACCGTTACTAAGACAAATAGTAGCAGAATAAAGACTAGACCAATGCCATTTATCATTTCTTCTGTTCGTTGTTTTATTGGTCGACCATTAAGAATCCGTGGAACTAGCGTAAAGAATAAACGACCACCATCTAGCGCTGGTATAGGCAGAATATTTATAAGTGCCAACGACAACGATATTAAAGCGATTACAAATAATACAAACTGATAGCCAAGGGTACTGCTATTTTTGAGTATTACAACGACTCCGACAGGTCCTGTAACCTGTTGAGAGGCTTGCGAAGGATGTCCATGGAAAATAACCGTGAAGACATGACCTAAGCCTTGGAAGGTAAGTATGGTTATTTGCTTCATAAGCCCAAGCGCCACAATTGGAGCTGACCAAGTTGATTTTTGAAGTACAAATTGATTAGCAGTTTGTGCAGTTGATACGCCCAAATAGCCAACGTCTTGAGTGACAGTTTTGTTATTTTTAGTTACTGTTTCAGTGGCTGACGAACGTAGTTTAACTGTCTTTGTAATTACCTTACCTGATGGATTCTTATACGTTATGTTGACAGTTTTTCCTGCAAAAGATTTAGTAATATCTGGTAGCGAACTTGCTGAGGTAATGTATTTAATTTGGCCACCCGGAGCCGCCATTGCAACAAGTGTGTCTTGACTTTTCAATCCAATTTCACTTGCTGGAGTATTAGGTTCCACGCTACCTACTAGTACCTGTTGTGATGTTGCTTTAGTATTACTTTTAACAGTAAATTGATTAGGAATAATCTGCGGAAGTCCAACTATTGCCAAATAAGTAAAAATAACAAAAGCGGCAAGTAAATTCATACCAACACCAGCCATCATAATTTTAGATTTAGCCCATAAACTTGCTGCACCAAAACTCCCCTTAGTGGTGTCAGCATCATGCTCACCTTTTAACTTAACGAAACCTCCAAGTGGCAAAGCATTAATACTAAAAGTGAAGCCTGATTTCATTTCCATTGACCAAAGTCTTGGAGGGAAAAATAATCCAAATTCTTCAACTTCAACACCGTTTCGTCTTGCAGCAAAAAAGTGACCTAACTCATGGATAATAACCAGTAGAATAAATAAAATAATGCCCAAAATTAGCAAGAATATTGACATTATTCCCCAAATCTCCGATGTCGCTTAGCATAATCTGCAAAAGCCTCATCTAAGTCTTTTTCCTTAAACTCTGGCCAGTGTTTTTTCGAAAAATATAGTTCACTATACGCTGAACGATATAACATAAAACCTGAAGTTCTTTGCTCACCTGATGTTCTGATAATTAGATCAATTGGTGGTATTTCGGGAGCATACAAAGACTTTTCAATCATAGATTGATCAACTTCATCGGCTGACACCCCACTTTTAATTATTTTTTTAACAGAATCGACTATTTCTTGATAGCCACCATAGTTAAAACAAAGACACAAAGTCCCTCTTGTATTAGACTTGGTTTTTTCTTCTGCCTCAGCAATAGCTTTAATGATCTTATCGCTTAATTTGTCAGTACTACCTAGCCACACAACCTTAATATTCTCGCGATTTAACTCAGCTAGATCTTTAGTCAAAATTCTAAGTATTAATCCCATCAAATATTTAATTTCAGATTTAGTACGCGACCAATTTTCTATCGAAAAAACAAAAGCTGATACATAACTTACACCCTGGTCGATAGCGTATTTAGTAATTAATTTAAGATTTTGATAACCAGCATAGTGACCTTCGAAATTAGTGATCTTCTGAGATTTTGCCCACCGACGGTTACCATCTAGTACTAGACCAATATGAACTGGAATTGCTGAGTTTTGTTCCATATTAATGTCTAATTCCCGAATTCAACTTATTTATCATACGGTCATTATGTCTTTTTCTTTGGCTGCAACTAATAAATCAACCTTGTTTTTGTATTTACTCATCAATTCATCCATTTGTTTACCGATATCCCTGAAGTCATCCTCAGTAATCGCCTTCGACTTTTTAGCAGTCTCGGCTTCTTTTAATGATTCGTGACGTGAGTTTCTCATTTTTATCATGCAGTCTTCTGCTATATCTCCGAGTTGTTTTACTATTTCAGTTCTACGCTCCGTTGTAAGAGGTGGTACTTGTATCCTAATTACCGCTCCATCATCAACTGGGTTTAAGCCTAGACTTTGATCTTCTCGTATTGAGCTGGCAATTGCCTGCAAATTACCAGGATCAAATGGAGTTACTTGAATTAACTGAGCTTCAGGCGCAGTGATATTGGCAAGCTGTTTTATTGGCATGCTAACCCCGTATGCTTTTACCATCAATTTATCAAGGGCACCAGCATGGGCTCTACCAGTTCTAATCTTGTTTAATTCTTCCTGAAAATGACCTAATGCTGCTTCAAGTTTGGTAGTCGTTTGATCTAATAATTGGCTTGGTTGCATATAACCCTCACTTAAATTGTCGTAGTTCTTATAATACTAATTTACTTCACCAAGCGCCATACGACTAAATCGTCTAACAACAATATTTTCACCAAGTTTAGCATTATGCTCTTTTACATAGTTTGCGACAGTTTGATCGGGGTTTTTAACGTATGGCTGGTCTAGTAAACATCTTTCAGCAAAATATTTTTTTAGCATTCCTTCAACGATTTTATCGGCAATTTCGGCTGGTTTACCTTCATCGATAACTTTTTTCTTAAATTCAGCTTTTTTCTCTTCTTTTACATCTTCTGGAATTGAACTTTCATCAACATATTCAGGATTACTAGCTGCAATATGCATTGCGATATCTTTAACGAGAATTGTGAATATTTCATTTCGAGCTACAAAATCTGTTTCACAATTAACTTCTACTAAAACTCCGATTCTATTGTCATGGTTGTATACACCAATGACACCTTCGCGTGCTTCTCTTTCTGAACGTTTGTCTGCTTTTGTCATACCTTTTTTACGCATAGCATCTAGGGCTTTATCAAAATCTCCGTCAGCATCAACTAAAGCCTTTTTAGCATCAGTTATTCCAACGCCTGTTAAAGCACGAAGTCGCTTAATTTCGTTTATATCGATGTTCATAATTTTCTCCTTTTACTAAGTCTATTTAACTTTTTCTGCTTCAATCGTAGCAACTGGTTTCTTTTCTCGTTTTGCTTTACCACTTGAGATTGCGGCTTCTAGATAATCCGTAATTAGTTTTATGGTTTTTATAGAGTCGTCATTAGAAGGAATTGGGTATTCGACTAAACTTGGATTAGCATTCGTATCAACAATTGCTACTATTGGCACTTTCAGTTTCTTGGCTTCTTTTACCGCATTAGCTTCGTGCAAAATATCAATTATAAACAATGCACCAGGTTTCCCGTTTAGATTCTTAATACCGCCATAAGTATGGTTCATATCGTCGATTTCTTCTTGAAAACGCTGAACTTCTAGCTTGCCGTATTTTGAGGCAAACTGACCTGAGTCCATTTTTTCTTCTAAATCTTTAAGGTGTTTAACTCGTCCGCCAATAGTATTTGAATTAGTGAGCATTCCGCCAAGCCATCGTTCTACCACATATGGCATTCCGGTTTTTTCTGCTATTTCCTTTATTGGATCGTGAGCTTGTCTCTTGGTACCAACTAAAAGTACTTGTTTACCTTGAGAAACTATTTCTTCAATAAAGCTTAATGCCTCATTCAATGCTTCTGCTGTTTTGTTCAGATCAATTATGTGTGTGCCGTTTTTGGCGCTATGAATATAAGGTGCCATCTTTGGGTGCCATCTACTTGTTTTGTGGCCAAAGTGAGCACCGGCTTCAAACAATTGTTTAATATCAACTTCTAATACGGGCATATAATCATCCTTTTCCCTAACCCGAACAACCTAATTCGTAAACGAACTAAGAGGATAATAACTCCGGGTGTGTTCTAATGTTATTACTTTAAATATTAACAGATTGAAAAAGATATTGCAACAGATGAACTAGGACGCGTTTGATCCAATATCAGTACGTATTTTTTTAGTGTCCGCTCTGGTTTTCTTGTCTTCAAATCTAATTTCATCCATTGCCGCATAACCCCTGTCAAGAGCGCTATTAAGAGTTGCACCGACCGCAGTTACCCCAAGAATTCTACCACCAGCAGTATAGTGTCTGCGACCTTCCCTAATAACTCCCGCCAGGAATATCTCTACACCGTCCATTTTTTGGGCTCTTTTTATGCCACGAATAAGTAGCCCAGCCTCTGAAGTATCGGGATAATTTGCTCCTGCCGCAACAATACAAACTGCAAAATCATCAGTCCATTCAAGATCAAAATTATCGAGACTATTATTTAATGAGGCAATTATTAATTCCAATAAGTCGGATTTCATTGTTCTCATATAAACCTGAGTCTCTGTATCACCAAACCTGGCATTGTACTCAATCACTCGTGTATCTTGACCATTTACCATTAAGCCCGGGAACAAAAGCCCATTAAAATCATTGCCCATCGAGTAAAGACCCCTAAGAATCGGTTCAACAACCAACTGACCAGCCCTATCAACTCGGTCAATATTAAACCAAGGGACAGGAGTAATCGTTCCCATACCACCGGTATTTAATCTTTTATCGCCGTCTTCACTTTTTTTATAATCTTGAGACGATGGAAACATTAAATACGAAGTATCATTGGCTACTGCATGAAGTGATATTTCCCTGCCTTCAAGAAATTCCTCGATTATTATCTGAGCACCAGCTCTTCCAAACATCTTTTTTTGTAGAATATCAGTTATCGCTTGATGAGCATCAGCCGTAGTTAAACACTCTAACGCACCTTTTCCTTTTGCCAGTCCACCTGCTTTAACATAGTAAGGTTTCTGATTGAACTCTACATAAGTATGAGCTTCTTTAGCATCAAAAAAAGTTCTGAACGGTGCTGTTGGAACACCAGTAGCATTCATTAATAATTTGGAGAAAGGTCTGTCTGATTCTATTTGAGCCGCACTCTTGGTTGGTCCAAAAGTTGGGTAACCCAAAAATCTAAGTTCATCGACCACTCCATCGGCTAGTGGATCATCTGGTCCGATAATAACAAGATCTACTTCCTGTTCTGTATCCCTAATATATCTTGCTGGATCCACTCTATCTGGAACCATAAAAATATCACCTATTCGCTCAGAATGAGACAATTTCCAATCTAAAGCATGTTCTCTTCCGCCGTTTCCGACTAACATGACATTTATTTTTTCTTTTTCCAATAAAACTTCGTTATTGGGCCAGGCTTCAATCATTAATTTAAAGATAATTGGTAAGCTCTGCTATAGCAAGCAAAAGCGTTTAGCTAAGTTTGTCTTGACCCCTGATCTATATCCGTGTATACTCACCTTTTGTTATGAAGAAAGAACTCCACCCAAGTAATTATCGCGCAGTAGTGTTTCAAGATTTGAATAATAATGTAACGTTCTTAACCAAATCTACAGTTGCTAGTGAAGAAAAAATCACACTTGATGGTGTTGAATATCCCCTAGTTAAAGTTTATATTTCGAGTGCATCTCACCCATTCTTTACTGGTCAAGAAAAACTTGTAGATGTTGAAGGCCGAGTTGATAAATTCAAAGCACGTGTTGCTGCAGCAGAAGACCGAAAAGCAAAAGCTAAAAAAGCTCCTAAAGCTAAAGTCGAGAAGTCAACAGAAGATAAGCCAACTGTTGAGAAGATTGGCAACCTTAAACCCAGCAATTCTTAACTTAATTACTTAATATTCCTACTTACCTTTTAGGTGCTGGGGATATTTTTAATTTATACTGGAAGCAAGACAATGCAACAACAAGAACAAATCCTTCGACAAGAATACGACGAACTTAACGCCAAATTTGATAATCCCGATATTTTCTCTTCAAGTGAATATCCAAAACTGGCTAGACGTAAAAGCCAATTAGAAAATACAATAGAATTATTTGATAAGAAAATAGCCACTTTGAAGAAAATTTCTGAGAACAAAGAGCTGCTCGACAATGAAGATCCAGAACTAGCAGAAATGGCCCAAGTCGAATTAGGTGAGCTAAACGTACAACTCGAGACTACTCAGAATGCTTTGATTGAGATTTTACTAGAGAAAGATCCAAATGATGAACGAGATGTGATAATAGAAATTAGGGCAGCTGCTGGCGGTGACGAATCAAGTTTATTTGCTGCAGACTTACTTAGGATGTATACACGCTGGGCTGAAACCCATAATTATAAAACAGAACTTATTAGCGAAAGCCCAAATGAAGTAGGCGGTTTTAAAGAAGTAATATTTTCAGTTAAAGGACTAGACGCATATAAAAACTTAAAGTTTGAAGCTGGTGTTCATAGGGTTCAACGAGTACCTACTACCGAATCTCAAGGTCGTATTCACACTAGTACAACTACTGTTGCCGTTATGCCTGAGGCTGAGGAAACAGATGTAACGATAAATCCAAAAGATCTACAAATTGATACTTACCGAGCTAGTGGTCACGGTGGTCAAAGTGTTAACACGACTGATTCAGCAGTTAGAATTACCCATATACCCAGTGGACTTGTTGTTACTCAACAAGACGAAAAGAGTCAGATTAAAAATCGCGATAAAGCTATGAGCGTACTTCGCTCCCGTTTAATGGCTAAGAAAATAACTGACGAACAAAAGAAATTATCAGATGCGAGATTAAAACTAATTGGTTCGGGAGATCGTAGCGAAAAGATTAGAACCTATAATTTCCCGCAAGATAGAATTACTGATCATAGAATTGGTTTCAGTCGAAGCAATATACCCGGTGCTCTCAGTGGAGATATTGATGATTTACTAGATAAACTAAAAGAATATGAATACCAACTCATTAACAACGAACAGTAAGTGGCTTAAGACTGCGTCAGATAAACTAAAAGCCAAAGATATTGATACGGCCAGACTGGATTGTTTATTACTTTTGGAGGAAGTTTTAGAAATTCCAAGAATTCAATTAGTTTCAGATACTGATATAAAACTATCCTCAAAACAAATTTCTAAACTTGATTTCCTACTTGGACGTCGACTTAATCATGAGCCTGTCGCTTACATACGAGGCCACACAGAGTTTTATGGCCGCAACTTTAAAGTCGATAAGCATGTGCTTATTCCGAGGCCTGAGAGCGAAGCTTTTATAACTTTAGTTAAAAAGCTGGAAATAAGAAAAGCTAAAGTAGCAGATATTGGATCTGGTAGTGGTTGTTTGGGAATAACCCTAGCCTTAGAATTACCAAAACTTAAAGTAGATTTATATGATGTATCCAATGATGCGATAGTTACAGCCAATAGTAATATAAAAAATTTCAAACTCAATCTAAAGTGTGAAAAATCTGATCTGCTTACAGATATAGATAATAGTTACGATATTTATGTAACCAATTTACCTTATGTACCTATAGATATGAATAGATCTATTAATCTAAGCTTCGAGCCGAGTATTGCACTTTTTGCAGGAATTGATGGAATGGAAATATATAGAAAATTTTGGCATCAAACTGGAAATCGGACAATCAAACCAAAATATATTCTGACCGAATCTCTATATACTCAACACTCTAAAATGAATAAATTAGCTAGTCTAATTGACTATAAACAAATTGATTCTTTAGATTTAGTTCAAGTTTATAAGCGAACTATTTAGTAGGCTCAGCACCAACGGTTATCTGGATATCTTTTTGTGATCCACCACTGAGAATTGTAAGAGTTAGATCGGTTCCTACTTTGTTTTGATCTATTAGCGAAGAGAGTGAATTATTAGCGTTAACACTCACACCGTTAACGGATAAGATAATGTCACCCGGTTTAAGTCCGGCTTTGTCTGCTGGACTACCAGATATAACTGAGTTTTGACCATTCTGATTCTGGGGAATATATGCTCCACTATTAACACTTAAGTTATGTTGTTTTACCAGACTAGGCGTAATAGTTTCATAGTACACGCCAAGATATGGTCGCGAAATTGACCCTGTTGATAGTACGCTTTTAATCAAACCTTCTACGTCATTTATTGGAATCGAGAAACCAATATTCTGAGCTCCGTTACTGGCTAGGGCAGTATTAATACCTATTACTTCTCCATTTATATTTATTAGTGGTCCGCCTGAGTTACCGGGATTTATGGCAGCATCTGTCTGGAATAAATCTTGTAGATCTTCATTAGTTGTTGAGCTGCTATCACCTGCCTGAATTGTTCGCCCATGTCCAGATATAATTCCGCTAGTTACAGAGTTTTGAAATTGACCTAGTGCATTTCCGATAGCTACTACATTGTCTCCAACCTGAACCTTGCTTGAATTTCCTAAAATAGCTGGTTGCAAATTTTCTGGTGGATTATTAATTTTAAGAAAAGCTATATCCAGAGGATCAGAGCTAGCGGTTGAACCAATAACCTTTACATTTTTTATTGTAGTACCATCAGAAAGAGTCACATTAACATTAGTAGCTCCACTAATTACGTGACGGTTTGTAATAATGTATCCGCTACTAGACAAGATAATTCCAGTACCCTGGTCTTCTTGTGGAGTACTTGAAGTATTCCCGAATATATCTTGTGTCTGGTTTGAAGAAGTGGCATCTATTGAGACTACACTTGGTCCTACATCTTTTGCGATTGCAGTTACTACCTGAGATTGACTTGTAACAATTTCTTTTGCTGTACCAATTTTTTCATCTGAGGATTTATTTTGTATAACTGATCCTAACCAGCCTGCGCCAAATCCGACAATTACAATTAGTATTAAAATCACAATTAGTTTTTTTATTTTAGTTGAAGAAGGTATTTTTGAAAAATCTGGGTAATTAGCACTTTTATTAGCTTTTCTGGTGCTTTTAGCTGGCTTAGGCAAAGCCTCGAATGAACTCTTAGAGCCTTCGTCTACTACCCTTGGAAGCTTGTCATGCTTCTCTACCCCATTACCGTTCGCTAAATTGTTTTCCATTTGCTCTATTTTTATCTTTTTATTCTGAATACTGGCTGAATAAAATACTTTCTTAAATTATTTTACTACTCCAATCGGAAAAGACCAGAACTACCACAATAATTGCTACTAGGACAGATATAATTTGCCGACGAAGAACTACATTCAATCTATCATTTTGCTTTAGATAATACAGACTAGCTAGTCCTAAACCTATAGCTGTTAAAAGGATAGCTGGCTGTGCAAACACACCATAAAAAAGTAGCCAATGCCCTAACACCCATGTTAAACAGGCAGCAAAATAACCCCATGTATGTGAATACAATGATGTAAATGGTTCTTCGAAAACGGTAAAGAAGTGTCTGGCAGCGAGATAACAAACAACCCAGCTAACTATAATTAACTGATACAAGGGTGATCCGCTTAACCAGATAAATAAAGCTACAAGTCCAAGAAATTGTCCTATTAACGCTTGAAGTGATACTGAAAGTGTCGAGGTTCCCGGCTTAATTACAGTTAGCCATAGTATATACATCGCTACCCATAGTAACTGCCAATAAGCTGAGCCAGTATGGGTAAGGAATATTAAGATTGATACCCCTACCATAATGTCTACACCATTTGATCTGATATTTGCTAACCAATACCTTGGTCGGACCGCAAACATTCTCCACTTACTTACAAGTATTAAGACTAAAGCTATCTCTGAAAATCCAGTCTTAACGAATACGAAAACTAACAATGGTAGTAATGTATTAAGCCCTAAGTGAAAAATATATGAAAAACCACTTTTTGGTCTCAGTTTATTTGTTATAGATGGCATGTCCGTAAATTATAGCAAAATTAAATCAATATACTATATAGATACTATAGTACTAGCCGTATAATACTATAAGCTGCATATCTCCTTAATTCCCTACCTTTTAAGATTGTTAAATAAGGGTATATAAGATATAGTGTGAATCTGTATATGCGACAAAAATTAGAATTAATTAACGTGGAATTAACAGATGAATGACTTAGAGCCGAATCTGCAAAATAGTACGACTATCGATAAATCAAATGGTGATGGTTTCAAGGGTATTTTTACGACTGGACTTCTGTTTGTAGCAGCTTTACTTGTTGCTTTATTTCTTACAAGTTTTGTTTTTCAACAATATCAAGTAGATGGTCCTAGCATGCAGACTACTCTTCATAATCAGGACCGGCTTATAGTTATTAAAGTACCTAAAACTTGGTCTGATTTGACCGGTCATCCATACATCCCTACCCGAGGAACAGTAATTGTATTTAACCAAGGTGGATTATACAATGCTGAAGGAGTTCAAGAAAAACAACTAATTAAAAGAGTTATTGGCCTACCGGGCGACCGTGTAGTAATTAAGAATAATGTTGTGACGATCTATAACAAAGCTAATCCTAAGGGTTTTGAACCTGATAAAACCATGGCTTATGGAAAAGTAATTACTTACACAACCGGAGACATTGATACTACTATAAAGCCCGGCTTTGTATTTGTGATGGGTGATAACCGTCCAGATTCTTTGGACTCTCGATATTTTGGACCTGTAAATGCCAAAAACATAATAGGTAAACTTCAAGCAAGAATATATCCATTCAACTCTGTTAATGTCTATTAGTTAACGCTAATTATTTAACTAATTTATCTATTATTTCGGCCAAGTCTTTATCCGAACTAAAGCTGATTTCAAGCTTTCCACCTTTTGCGGTTCTACGTATACTTACGGGTGTAGATAATTTAAAACTAAGTAGTTTTGTCTCAGTTGTCTCTCTAATCATATGCTTATCTAATTCTTTGTCAGTTTTCTTCTCTTTTTTAGCTCCAACAACAAATTGTTCTGCTTGTCTTACTGACCATTTATTTTTAATAATACTTGCTAGTAGTTCATCCTGTTTTTCGGGTAAATCTTTAAGTGCAAGTATTGTTCTTGCATGACCCTCACTTATTTTGTTAATAGTTAGAGCTTCTTTGGCGTTATTGGGTAATTGTAAGAGTCGTACAATATTCACAACCGTGGTGTCTGCCTTACCTAGGCGTTTTGCTATATTTATATAACTCATATTAAATTGATCATGTAGTCGTTCGATCGATGCCGCTTGTTCAAGTGGAGATAAATCTACTCTCTGAACATTTTCAACTAATGCAATTTCAAGTTGTTCTAGTTCTTTAGAGGATCTTACTATAACTGGAAGTGTTTTTAATCTGGCTTTTTGGGATGCTCTAAATCTTCTTTCACCTGCAATAATTATAAAAGTATCATTATCTCCTGGGCTGACTATTAGTGGTTGTAGTATTCCGTAGTTTTTAATTGATTCTGCAAGTTGTTTGATAGCCTCCTCGTCAAAATGTTTTCTAGGTTGATCTTTATTCGGTTTAACTTTTGTTATGTCAACTTTTTGGATTCGTTCGCTTTCTTCGAGCAAGAAACTCTGATCAAAATTTTTAGGTAACAGAGAATCTATGCCCCTACCAAGTGAATTATTTTTTGCACTCATAAACGTATCCCTTCTCTGGCCAAAATCTCATTCGTAAATAATTTATAGGCTTTCGCACCCTTACTCCATTTATCGTATTCAAAAATTGTTTGTCCGTAACTGGGTGCTTCTGCAAGTTTAACATTTCTAGGTATAGTTGTTTTGAAGACCTTATCACCAAAATGCTTATGTACTTCGTCTGCTACCTGTCCCGAGAGACTTGTCCGTTTGTCATACATTGTCAGAACAACACCTAACAGTTTAAGTTTAGGGTTTAATCCTTCTCTTACTCTTTGAGTTATATCAAGTAACTGCCCAAGCCCCTCGAGTGCATAATACTCAGTTTGAACTGGAATAATAATTGAATCAGCAGCTGTTAGAGCATTAATCGTAAGTAAACCTAAAGCAGGCGGACAATCTATAATTATAAAATCATGGGTAGCCAATTTTAAAACAGAATCTAACATTTTTTCCCTGTTTGGGGTGTCAACTAGCTCGACTTCACTTGCAGCTAAATTAGCATTAGTAGGTAGAAGAAATAGACCGTCGACACTGGTTGGCTGAATGGCATCGCTTAGTGAAACTTTTTTCATAAGTACATCGTAAGTACTACCACTTAGGTTATTTTTATCTAATCCTAGTCCACTACTGGCGTTACCCTGTGGATCTAGATCAAGGAGTAATACTTTTTGTTTTCGTTTAGCAAGTTGAGCGGCTATATTAACAGCGGTAGTAGTTTTGCCAACTCCACCTTTTTGATTAATAACAGCAATAGTCTTAGTCATTTTTATCCCTATACATTAGTCAAATTATACCATTTACCACCTATCAAATAGTCATAGATTTTCTTAGAAAATACCTATGGAGCTGCGTCAAGAGATTGTTGACTACCGTTACTAAACGTTGCCCCACCCCTAAGTCTGCTTGCGCTATCTGGATGATAGTAAAGCGTAAAACTACTAATTGAGGTGTGGTTACTTAGATTGTCGGGGAAAGTAGAAGTCTCACTGTCATCCAATATGTAATTAATTTGGGCATATCTGCCTAAATTTGTAGTTGTTGAACAGCCGTCAGTTGTGTAGATAAAAGATTTAGGATTACCTAATAGATTAGTGCTCGCAGGTAATACGGAATTTGAATTAAAGTTAGTACAACTGTTACTTGCAAACTTATATTTAATGAATATACCTCCGGGACCCCCATTACCTATATTACCCGGATTTTCGAAATTCGTGGTACAAGTCCCAGAAACACAATCACCGCCGTTTGTGATCATTTCTATTGGCATTGGGTCATCGCCGTACAATCCGGTAAAATCTATTAAAGTTGAATAATTACCAATTCTAGGTATGGACTGTAGACCGGCATAACTTGTAGTAGCTAAAGTTCCACTGGAATATCCGCCAACGCTATATATATAACCATTATAGATTGCCACACCACTCTCAAATAAGTTTGTTGATAGGCTGCTTGTCGAAGTAAAATTACCCAGTCCTCCAGATGAAGTTATGGGGGCATATTGCACAGCTGCTGTGCCGACTCCACCAGCAGTACTATTTGTACCGCCCACATAATATATATAACCATTATATGCGCTTGCTGCTCCAAAATACTCTGGACTAACTAAGCTAGAAGTAGAATTCCAAGTTCCCAAACTACCTGGCGTACTGGAGCATCCAGCTGTGCCTGAATTATTACCTGTACAAATTAATGCATAATTAACTGTGCTGAGACCATTGGTTACATTCGTTGTACCTCCCAAATTGTATATATAACCCCCATAAGTTACGGCAGTAGCATCTAAGAGCCCAGTTGGTAAACTTGATGTCGTATTCCAATTACCTATAGTACCAGGTGTACTTGTGCATCCACCTGTACCCGAATTACTGCCCGTACAAATCAAGGCATAATTTACAGCCGTAACAATACTACTCGATTTACCGCTTATCACATATAAATATCCATTGTTGATCGTAGACGACATAGCATATCCACCTGTTGGATATGATCCACTAGGTAAGCTCGTTGTAGTACACCAAGATGTCCCGCAACCATTTGTACTAGACTGAAGTGCACCTGTGGACGAATTTACAGCAGCATAATACACCGTTGATACAACACTGGAACCTGTAAATCCACCTATATAATAAATATAATTATTATATACTGCGGTGCTTCCAAGATATAAGGCTGTTGGTAAACTACCGGTAGTTGAGCTAGTTGAGGCAGTCCAAGTACCAACCGAACCATTATCATTTAATGGAGCGTAATAAACTACACCTGAAATACCACCACTATTTGAACCACTTATCTCATATAAATATCCATTGGATGCTACGCTGTGAGCATAATAAGTTGCGGTAGGTAAACTACCATTTGAAGTAGATGTCGATGCTGTCCAAGCTGAAGTTTGTCCAGTACCACCATTGTTTATTTTAACGTAATTAGTTGAAGGATCACCACCAGCAGTACCTCCGACACTATAAATAAAGCCGTTATAGGCAGTTACTGCTGAATATGCATCAGCGGCTGGTAAACTTGTAGTCGCAGTCCATGTACCAATACTTCCGTCATTATTTATCTGAGCATAATCGACAACAGAAGTACCTGTTCCAGAGTGATTGGCACCACCAGCTAGATAAACATAGCCATTGGAGGCAAATGATGATGTTTCTTGTGTTACTACAGGAATTGTATTTGTATTAGTACACCAAGTTGCTCCACATCCATTTGTATTAGAGTTTAAGGCACCAGTCGATGTAATAGCAGCATAATAAACAGTATTTACAGAAGCACTTCCAGTATCTCCACCTATTTCATAAATATAGCCATTATAGGCAAAGCTGGAAGATTCAAGCACTCCAGACCCCGGTAAACTCCCAGTAACTGTCCAGGTTCCTACACTACCTAAAGTTGATGAGCATCCTCCCGTACCTGAATTATTACCAGTACAAATTAATGCATATGATACAGCATTAGTTGTTGATCCACTATTACCTCCAATTTCATAAATGTACCCGTTATATGCGACGGCAGTTAATTTATCGACTGCTGCAGTTACCGCTCCGAAGTTATTTGTAGATGTCCAAGTTCCAAGTGCTCCAGTTGATGAATTGATTGGTGAATAATATACATTTGCTAAAATAGTTGAGCCACTAAACCCACCAACCATATAAAGAAAGCCATTATATGCAACACTAGCAGTATAATGTGCAAGATATGGAAGTGTTCCTGTAGCACCAGATGTAGAAGAGGTCCAAGAACCAATTGATCCATCTGCCCCAATAGTAGCCCACTGACTTACTCCTGTACCCCCAGTTGCAGCGGTATATTTACCTACTATATAGAGATGATTATTGTAAGCTACTGTAGGGGTCGAATATGTATCAGTAATTGTTGGCCCGGAATTCCAGTTACCTAAAAGTCCAACATTACCAATATGCGCATAACTAACAGTTGTAGTCTGTGTAGTACCATTATTACCACCAATAAAATATAAGTAACCATTATAAGATACGGCTGTTGCGTTTAGGTTAAAGGCATTTGGTAAAACAGTAGTGGTATCCCATACCCCGAGTGTACCGTCTGAATTTATGGGTGCATATTGAACCTTAGTGGAATTACCGCCAATTTCGTATATTACTCCATTATAAATAGTTGCTGATGTATCAAAATCGGCTGCAGGTAATCCATTGGTTGTACACCAAGAAACATTTGTACCACAAGTGTTACCTGAAAGTGCACCTGATGATGATATCTGTGCATATAATACAACTCCGTTACTTCCTGCATTATTTCCGGCAATATCGTAAATATATCCGTTGTACACCGCTGCACTAGCTATATTAATAGATGATGGTAAATTACCGTTTGCAGTAGTGGTTGATGAAGTCCAAGAACTTAGTGTTCCGTCGGCATTAACAGATGCATATACTACAGTTGCATTTACGCCACCTATATTATATATAAAGCCGTTATATTCAACGTACGAAGCAAATGAATTGGCAACTGGTAAAGTAGTTGTTAAACACCATGAAACATTTGTACCACAAGTGTTACTAGATAAAGCCCCCGAAGAAGTAATTGAAGCATAATAAACATTGGTAGTGGGACTACTAGCATTTCCACCAATTTCATAAACATAACCGTTATATACTACTGAAGATGAAGCATAAGTTGCGGCTGGTAAATTTCCATTTGCTGTCGTAGAGGAAAAATTCCAAGTACCAAGCGTACCATTCGAATTAATAGTTGCCCATTCAACGACGGCAGTTGCAGTTCCGCTGCTATTACCACCTATTTCATATATAAAGCCATTATATACAACGGAGGTAGCTTCATATAGGGCGGTGTGAAGGGCTGAAGTGCTTGCCCAAGAAGGTACGGTCGCACCTGACAGGCCAGATTCTGTAATTTGGCCATTAGTAGTATCAAATGTTATATCACCGTCGTTATTTGCATTTAATTGAAAATCACTAGCAGCAGTGACTACCACACTTGGGTCAATTGAAAATGAGGATTTTATTGAATTTAATCCACTAGCCGCAACCGTAATAGTATTATTTGAAAACTTAAGAGTTGTGTGAGCTTTTGAATTATTACTTTGTGTTCCGTCATCTGTAATTATCTTTGGTGCGGGTATTACAAATACCAGATGATTTTTAGGTGATTTTATTTTTGCTTCCTGAACTTTTAATTGATCGGATTGTGAGGTATATGTAATTTGACCAAATAATGCAGGATCAGCTGAATATACACCCAGGTTACCACCCGGCATCATTTTAGCCTGAAGAGTATCAGGTAATTTTAATTGATATTGTAACTTGGCGGTGCCACTACTCGGTGCTTTCTTAAAGACTACATCCTCTTGTAAACCATTGGCCTTAACCGTATAAATAGCTTGCGATCCATCAAGCCCAACCGGATAGACGGTATGGCCCAAAACCTGCCTTGCTTTTAAGGTAGAGAATTTTGGAATAAGTGTAAATGATAGTCCTGAGTTATTATCATATGTTGTAATTCCCACATGAGAATTGGATGGGAGTTGTAAACTAAATGGTGGTTTATTATTATAGTTTGCCCCTACTTTTACACTGTTTGCATTAGGGTTAATTGTTTTTGGTGTTGTTGAATTTGCAGTGCCAATTGAAGATTTATTTAGATAATATGAATGTGTCTTAGCATCATACTTAAAATTCTTCAAAGAGTTTTTATCGGGTCGACCAATTAAATTCTGAGTAGTAACACTTAGACTATAGCTACTGTTCAACATACTACTATATACAACTATTGAAGCAGTAAACATTAATAATACTACTGCCGCAATAATGACATACTTAAACTTTTTACTTCGACGCGAACAAAGTCGAACTGAAACGTGTTTCAACGGCTTTTTTATTTTTTTTATATGGTGTTTTATTTTTTTTGATGACATAAATCTGAGTTATAAAAAATATACTTTTACCTCTATATATTGTGTCATGACAGCTTATTAAGTACAAGCATGATAACAGCCTAGGTTTGTATTAAGTTAAGCCCAATAATTGCTAATATTACGACTAATATCTAGAAGCTGCTGTTATAGCTTAAGGTTATGTTACCTGCTCTTATGTTTTGAATACTACCAGAAGGATTAGTGAGCCTAATTCTTATTGTCATAAACTTAGTTGTTGAAGATGTACTTGCAGTATATGTACCACCTAACAAACTAGGATTACTTACCGCCCAAGTATTTGTCGATCCAGGAGTAATATCGGTTAATGACGAAGCTGAGTTTGTGGTATCAAATACTTGGGCCTTAACTGAACCTGCTGTAGTCGTAGAACTCCATACGGTGATGCTCAAAGGATTAGTAGCTGCCCAACTACTCCAATCAGTAGGTATTGGAATTTGTGCTACTACGTCATAAGATTCTGCACTAGCCGTGTTACCGGTATTCCAGTTATAGTAGTTCATCGAACTATAGCCAGTTGAACCAAAGTCAGCCGATGTATCTATACCTGAAGTCATAGTTCCTACGTTGTTAGGCGAAGTTAGTGAACCATCTAGAATAGCCCCTGAATACTCGGCCGTGAGATTAATTGTTCTAGGATGCGAACCACTACAACCACCCCAAACTAATTGTACTGTTGTACTTATAGTTCCTGTTTGTAGACATTGACCTGTTACGGGTGCCGATGTAGGAAGTACTAAGCTATATCCAACTGAGGTTCCGTTCGCTGATAAGCTAATTTGATTACTGCTTGAACCATCATTAAAAGTTATCTTTCCACCGAACGACGTTTGGTTTCCAAGTATAATTTGCGAACCACTAGTATCTGCTGTTAATAAAGCCGCCGATCCTGCAGCATTAATAGTGAAAGCGGTAGAAGAATTAGTATTGTCTTGGAAAGTAGATGACCCACTAGCTGATAAGTCTCCATTTACTAATGTAGAGCCTGAAACATTTAGACTACCGGCGACTGATTCACTACCCAGAATTGTTGAATCGTTATCTACTAATATTGTTCCAGTCTCTGTTCCTCCGGACTGAAGCTGTTGTACGTAACCACCACCAAGATCTAAAATCTGGAAACCACCAGTAGTAGTGGTCAAATATATATATCGCCCCTGAACATGCAGTGCTCGAATTGATGTTGATGCAGTATTACTATCATCGTTTCCAACATTGGTTAGACTGGCAGGGTTACTGACATCAAATATCTGCATAAGATTTGATGTTGCTGGGCTGGCTGAGTTCCAACCAGAACAATCCACATACGCGAATCGTCCTTGGACAATAGTAGTATTTGGACCACAGTTACCAGATAGTGCAGTATTGCTAACTATAGATGGTGTGCTTTGATTGGATATATTAAATATCTGTAGCGAAGCATTGGCACCAGTGCCATTAGTTCCATAGTTAGTAACATAGGCGTAATTCCCTTGTACATAAACATTTTTAGTATTTGTTGAACTGGTATAAATACTTGAAACGCTGGAAGGTGCGGCTGCGTTGGATATATTGAATATCTGTAGAGATCCCGTGTAAGGACTAGTTGATAAGCTATAAGCCACGTATGCATAATTACCCTGTATAAATGCACCGTTTGGAGATCCATATGTTGATGCAACACCGCTACTTCCCGATAGAACCGGCGTTGCTGGATTGGATATATTGAATATCTGGAATGAACTAGTTGTAGTTGTACCCGTATCAGAAACGTATGCATATTTACCTTGAACTGCATCTATATATGCTGAGGTTCCGGCTCCAGTACTTATCTGTCCGCTTAGACTAGGGCTGGCAGGGTTGGATATATTGAATATTTCTAGAGTAGTGGTAGTAGAAACATATGCGTAGTTACCTGACACTATAATATTTGAAGGACCTGTGTTTGTAGCAGTACCGGTACCATTAACTGCAATCGGGCTAGCTGGATTACTAATGTCAAATATCTGGAAGTTATTATTAGCAGTACTAGTTACATAAGAGTAATTGCCAGCTACTGCAAAGCCAGCTCCTGCAGCAGAGCTTGTCATATTAATGCTTCCAACATTCGTAACTGGTACATTGCCTGCTACAAACAAAGTACCAACACCACTTGCAGCCGAAGTTTGATTATATCCACCTATGTTTATCTGAGAAAATCCACCTGAACTAAGCGTGTTTGCAAATGCATAACTGGTAGTTGGTATAGCACCAGCAGTAGTGCCAGCAGTTGTCGTAAAAATATAGCCATTATTAGTAGTACTGAAGTAGCCGTGAGTTTCTCCACCAGAAGTGGTCCCATAGTAAACATTATATGACCTTGCGCCCACGATTGGAGCCCATGACACGCTTAAAGCTGTTGTGGCTAGACCTGTCGTAGTTGCGCCACTAGTTTCAGTTCCAATAGACTCGTTACCTTGTGCATCTATAGCTGTTACTTTAAACCAATAAGTGACACCTGTCCCTAATGAACCCACACTAGTTGGTGTTGTACCAGAGGCTGGATAACCTGTGTCAACAAACGATGTAGTTGTAGATGTACCTATTAGACCCAGAGTTGCACCAGTACCAGTTGCTGCTGTTCCACCGGTAGCAGTTCTATATATATTATAGCTAACCGCATTAAAAGATGTTGCCCAGCCTAGTGTTACCTTATTGGTTGTACTAAGAGCGGCATTAGCTGTAGTAGTAGTTATTTTTAGAGGTGAGGCAATAGTAGTTGCACCGTTTGCATCAACTGCAGCTATTTTGTATGTATAGTTGGTAGTACCAGCAGTACCGCTATAGGTAGCTGTAGTAGGAGCAGCAGGTTGAGACATAACTTTTATAAATCCAACTACTAACTGGTTAGCATTTACCTGACTATTGAATGTATTAACATTTAGTAAGCTTGATCCAGCTGCGTTAGTAACTTGGAAAGCGTTTAGCGTTATCCCGCTATTATTAACAGTGACTCCACCTGTGACCAAGGACACACTAGCCCCTCCCGCCTGAAGTGTAGTTGTCCCCGAGGCTATAGTTGAGCCTACTGTAACGTTACTTGTTGAAGTTGCACTTGTATTTGTTCCTATATTTATAGATTGTGCCACATTGCCAGCAGCTCCATTATTTCCAATGTTTAAGGTTCCGGCTAACCCTGAGTTATCTAAACTTACTGTTCCACTTGAGGCAGTATCTATATTTAATAGAGTTGCTGTTCCGGCTGCATTCAAAATTTGGAATGCCCCTACAGTATCAGTACTGTTTCTAAAAATAGCATTGCCATCTACGGTCAAGTTACTTTGTAAGGAAGTAGGTCCTGATACTGTTAAGCCTCCACCAACAGCTAAATCCCCACCTAAGTTGGTATTGTCATCTACCTGTAAAGTACTAGCTTGTACTCCACCAGCCTGTAGTTGTTGTATGTAAGCACCCCCTAGATCAAATACCTGCAAAGAGTTTGTTGTGGTTATGTATGCGTAGCGACCTTGGATAGAGATGCTAGACGGATTAGAACTAGTTGGAATGTAACCTACAGACAACGGCAATGCCGGATTGGATATGTCAAAAACTTGAATTTTAGTGTTATTTTCACCCACAAAAGCATAATTACCCTGTACATATAAAGACGTAGGTACGACAGCACCTCCAGACGGACTTGTAAGGTTTGTATAACTAACACTAGTTGGATAAATATGATTATTAATATCAGAGATCGATAAATAACTACTACCGCTAATTTCTCCAGTAGAATATATATATTTCCCTTGTACATATTCCTGACCGATGGTCGGATTCGATAGATTATATACTAGTGCACTACTAACAAAGTAAGCACTATTTGGATTTGAGACATTAAATATAAAGTTATATGAATAATTGTTGATAGAGTTGGTTGCCAATACATAGGCATAGCTGCCTTTTACAACCACAGATATAGGGTCAATCATGTTAGGTGTAGTATAAGTAACCGCATTGCCAGCCGTACCACCAGTTATATTTGATATATTTGTAATAGTGAGTGAGTTTGTACCGTAATTTGTGACATACGCATAATTTCCTTGTACATAGATGTTCTGGGCTCCCGCTGTTGTAGGGTTAGTATAGGATGAAGATAACGTAGGATTAGCAGGGTCTGATACGTTTATCAATACCACCAACCCTAATAGTGAGGTAGTGACATACGCATAATTTCCCTGTACGTAAATTGAAGTAGGGTTGCTGATAAAACCACTAAATGTATAGGTACTCAATAAGGTTGGAAATGCAGGGTTTGATATATCGATAATATCCATCGTATTATTAGAACCAATTACGTAGTCGTAGTTACCTTGTACGAAAGAATCAATTGGTGTTATAGATGATGTTACTAATAGTCCTCCAGATAAGCTCTCACTAACAGTATTTATGCTACCGGTTGTCTGATAAGGTACTGTGCCCGCAACGTCTAACTGTCCAAATGAACTCTGTCCTGATGCTACACCTATAGTAATTTGCGAGTTATTTTGTGGAGTTAATGTAAGGCTGTTAAATGAACCGTTCCCGCTAGTACTCAAAACATTGTTATATGCATTACCCGATATTAGCGTTGGATTTATGAAACAAAAGAATCCAGGTAATGTACATGCCGCTCCGGTATATTGTAACGAATTTGTATACACCGCAGCAATCGGCAGTGTTGAAGCCGGTGTTACTGTACATGCGACAGTATTACAACTCCCTTCAAATACAATATATGAACGAGCTCCTGCTACTGGAGCCCAAGATACAGTTACTCCTAGCGGCGTAGTATTCGTCGTTAATGTATCAGTTACTTGGGTTGAAGCAGGACTTTCATTACCATTGCTATCAATTGCTGATACTTCAAATGCATAAGTTACAGTTGCGCTACCTATAGCAGAACCAATGGTAGGCGTAGGTGAAGTAGCTTGAATACCACTATCAATAAAGGCGGCCGCACCAGAATATCCGGTAATGCCAATCAGGCCAAAGGTATCACTTGAAACTCCTAATGTAGGCGCAGTACCACTATAACCGACTCTGTAAATCTTATATGACTTTGCCCCAGTATAAGCAGGAATATTGAGTGACAAAGAACAAGCAAAAGTTAAAGTATTGCAAGCATTAACAGAGGTATAGCTAGTTGAAACTGGTGTGGGTGCTCCGTTCTGATCAATTGCTACAATTCTGTAAATCCAGTTAGTACAAGAAGCACTACATGATCCGAATGCTAATGCGCTGCCACTTATTGGGCTAGGCGCAGACTCGGCAATTACTGAAGTTGGAGCACCTATACCACTAGTTGATAGAGCTCCTGTACTACTGAATGTATCAGTTAGAGTACCTGTTCCTGCTTCCAGGTCTAAAATGTCAGCCGTACCAGCGACATTCCCCTGAAGTACACCCGCTACACTTCCAGAACTTGCTGCCTGGACATTGAAATTACCTTTTTGCGTTGTCGTTGAATTGTTTATAGAGTTGCTGTTAACGAATACCGTAAACATACCAGCTACTGAGTTGTACTGGCTATTAGACTGAGTAGCCACTGGTGCTATTGATGCACCTCCACCAATGGTGTTTGTGTTATAAGTAATTACATTATCTGGGTTAGTGGTCTTATTAACGGTTGGTATACATGTAAATCCAGTCGTAACACATCCCGATCCAGTACTACCCGATCCACTCTGTGCATAACCGATATAGGCCAATCCAGCATATGTAGAGGTAAGCGTAGGGAAAGTAATGGTCGTAGTTGATGCTGAGACTGATTTACCTGCCGATGAAACTAGTCCCCAGGTTGAATTAGAATTAATACCAGGTGCTGTATATTCAGTGACAGCTATTTCATTATTACCTGTACCGGCAGTATTATAGGTTACAGTAATATTACTGCTACTTAAACTAGTTACAACCCCATAATACATTGCAACGTAGTTTGAACCGCCAGCTGCAGGTCCTGTAAGTTTTGCTAAAGTCCATGTAGCATTTGAACTTGTAACTGAGCTAATCGAGGTTGCACCGTTAGGTAATTGTGTATTTAATACTAATAAGTCACCGATGTTTTGAGCAGTATATGTGCTTAGTGAGTTAACTGTAGTTGGACTGGTACCGTAAACATCTGATTCGCTACCCGGAACATAGCTAATATTGGCGGATGATGAACAGTTAGCAAATGCTAATTGACTTGCCGTAGTACTACCAGATTCTAGACAAAGACCAGCGGTAGGCGCAACTGTTGGTAGGGTAAGCGTATAACTAGCTAGTTGTGTATTTCCGGCGTTAATTCCAATTGTATATGGACTACTTGAATTAGCCAGAACTATAGTAGCAGTTGCACTACTAGCTGTGCCAATATTTATATTATTACCCAAAGTATCTACACCAAAAATGTTGGTTCCAGATACATTTTCGATTTGGAATGCAGTGTTAGAAGTTGTAGCCTGTGAATAATTAGCTGAGGTATTTGTAGTAGGAGTAGAACCAGATGCAGCAAGACCAGTATCTTTAAATATTGCGCTAGAACTTGCAGATACATAACCAATTAGACCCTGTGATGTGCCCCCAACAGTTCTATAAATGTCATAACCTACAGCTCCGGTTACTGCTGAAGCTGGCATGGTTATAAGATTATATATACTTCCACTGGAAGCTATCATATTAGCAAAAGTATCACCTGTTGCTGTTGTACCCGTAGGCGAAATTAAAGTTTGGCCACCACTGCCGTTAACTGCCGTATAGACATAGGTGTAAGTAACACTATTATTCACCCCTCCTGTCCTGGCTATAGTCGGACCTGTAACGGGTGTGGTCAACCCAGTTAAGCTAATACCACCATTAATATTCTCATTACCACTAATACCTACCGTACCATTTACAAGTAGACCGTTGGAAACCGATAATCCTCCCATTATTGAAGTAGAACCTAAAATTTGAGCATTACTATCTACTGTTAGTGTTCCAAAATCCGCACCACCAGCTTGAAGTTGTTGGGAGTAAGCACCGCCTAGGTCAAATGTTTGAATAGCCGCAGGTGAGCCGCTGTCAACGACGTATGCATAGCGACCCTGCACGAACACAGACGTTGGCGTTATACCCGTACTCATTCCACCGCCAGAAACATCAAATGGTTTATAAGGGTTGCTAACATCATATACAAGTAACTTATTGTTATTTGGATCTGTTAAATATGCATAGCGACCCTGCACATATAAAGAATAAGAATTACTACCGCTAGTGGTAGTGCTAACAATTACGGGTAATACTGGGTTGCTGATATCGATAATTTGGAATGTGTTGGTAGTAGAATCAGCAACATAGGCATAACGACCTTGAACGTATACATCATTTGGACCCGTTGAAGCCCCGGTTGAGATCGACCCAACTATAATTGGGTTAAGTGGGTTGCTTATATTAACAACCTGAAATAAATTGTCCGTATAATCTACTAAATAAGCATAGTTACCAATGATAGAAATTCCTGATGGACCTGTACCCACAGTTATTGATCCGCTTATAGTTGGATTTGATGGATTAGCTACATTAACGATAGTTAATTGATTTATGCCAAGATTTAAAACATAAGCATATGATCCTGAAACACGTACATCCCAGGTCGTAGCGCTTGCACCCATAGATACTGATCCAACACTAACGGGACTTGTTGGATTACTCACATCAAGTATTTCAAGTTTATTGGCAGTGAAATCGGATAGATATGCATACTTTCCTGATACATACACTCCTCTTGGGGCAGCACCTGTAGTTACTCCGCCAGATGTTACATCAACGGGGCTAGCAGGATTACTAATATCATAAATAAATAGTTTATTTATTCCAGGATCAGGTACATATTCATAATTACCACTTACAAAGTTTTTTATAGGTTGATTTAATGCACCCCTAAATCCACCATTTGTAATGTCCTTTGGAGAAATTCCAGATATATATACTTGGCCTGTAGGCGTACCAAGTCCACCAACACTAAGTTGTAAATCACTATTGGAATTATTCGTTGATGCATATGCAGTATTAGATACTGGAGGCGATGTTCCACTAGCGGTTAAAGTCCCTGTGTCAGAGATTTTGTTAGTTACGCTGTAATTACTTGTTACGGTCGAAAGATAGACTTCGGTATTTGTAGCACCATTTGCAAGTGTTCTATATACTTTATAACCCGATGCTCCGGATACGGCTGTCCAATATAAAGTAACGGTCTTATTACCCGCAGTTAATGCAATTGTTTGTTCCGGAGTTGAAGCTGTAGTTTCACCACCAGCGCTATCTATTGCAGTTATTTTATATCTATAAGTTGCTAGAGCGGTGAGTGAGCCTCCTGCTGTCTGACCTAATGTTAGTCCTGTCGGAACCGTCATAGTTGCAAAACTATTATTTATGCCAATACGAGCATTAGTAGTGTCGACATTTAAGACGTTAGCACTAGCCGCGTTAACAATCTGAACAGCATTAACTGAACCAGTTGAATTTACCTTCAATGCTCCTGAAGTTCCTGTGCCAGAGATATTATAATTCGTTGTACCTGCTTGCAGCGAAGCAGTGTTTTGGACATAATTTTGTGAGCCACTAGAAGGAGCACACTGATAGGAGAAAGCACTACTTGTTGTGCCTAGTGTACATAGGGTTTGTGTTGCTCCTGCAACATCTGGTAAGAGTAGAGTGTCCGCATTCGTCCCCGTAAAACTCAAAGTTTGTCTGTTACCCCCAGCATTATTTGCTAACTGACTAGCAACGAAAGCATAAGGTAGTGCTGTCAGTTGAATTCTTGGACTCATCTCCGCATCCCAAGAAGGAGATCCACCTACACCACCTATTCTCATTGTCAACCACTGGGGTTGTTCCCAGTTAATTGTTGATGGAAAAGCGGTATTACTACCCAAATTAACACTTAAATAACCATTTTGAACCGTTACAACATTAGCACCAGTATAAGTTTCGGTCCATTCACAAGCAGCATCTCCAGTACAACTACCCTGAGAAGAACCTGAGCTACTTAATACATTGTAAAGCTTAAATTCAACGTTATAACTTCCATCTGGAACAATTGCCCCTGATGCAGACAATAGTCTTGCTTGAAAATTTAGATATGAACTGTTTGTACTAGCATTTACTTGTCTTGGATGTATTGTCGTGAATATAAAACTTAGAGATATTAAACTAAAAAGAGAAATAACTGCGTATCTCAATATTTTAGATTTTAGTGATTTATTCTTTGACATTTTGTTTTTGGTTTTTTTGTTTTAGTTTTTTTTGTTTTGTAAAACTGTAATATAGTATAGCGACGTCAACAGAGATTGAACAGAGTAAAATATAAAAATTGTACTCAGTAAAAATAATTATAAAATATGACTAATTTAAATGTTTATTGTTGTAATAAATCATACGCTACTAGCCTTTTAATCTGTAATAACCCTGTTAATACTTAATATCGATTAATATTTCGAATATATTAACTTCTTAATTTTCCAGTATTATTTACAATTTAATTATGAATTATATCTAGTTATCCACAGATATAATGAATAAAAGTATTACTTAATTGCTTTAATCTTTATTTTTGAAAGTTGTTGTCTATGACCGTGGACTTTATGAACTCTTTTTTTGGCTTTGTATCTAATAGCAGTTACTTTGTCGGCTTTAAAATTTTCTTCAACAATCTCGGCTGTTACCTTCACGCCTGATACTAGAGGAGCACCGACTGTAGTTTTATCATCACTAATAAGTAGTAATGCGTCAAAACTTATAGTTTTTTCTTTAGAATGTAGTAATTCAACATCCACCAAGTCGCCTTCGCTGACTAGGTATTGCTTGCTACCTGTTAAAATTACTGCTTTTTTCATATTTCCAAACTCAATAGGTTTATTATCGTTAAATGTTAACAGATGGAAGCCTTGCTGTAAAGTGTTAGAACTAAGTTAATTCAGCTTTAGACAACTCAACTTCTAGATTAATATCATTAATCATCACTTTGGACTGATTGCTTTCGCTAGATAATTTATCATTGTTTAAGCTCGTAGCTAGAGTTTCAGTTTTTATAAGTTCTGAAAATTTATTAATTGCATCTGACAACTGTTTATCTTGGGTTATTAAATTCAAATTAATCCTATTATCGACATCAAGTCCGGCTTGTTTTCTAGCGTTCTGTATAAATCTAATTACCTCTCTCACCATACCTTCGCTTTTAAGCTCATCAGTTATTGTTGTATCAATACGTACTCTATCGTCAGGGTTTATTACTTTGTCGGTATTTATTATTTCTACTTTCTTAACGTTTAGTTCTTCTGCAATCAATAAATTAAGATCACTGTTGTCTAAAAGTCCTTTTTCGGAGTAAATTGTAACTTTATTCAGTGGCTGCCTGACCTTTATTGCTTCATTTGACCTCTGTGCAAGACCAATAGTTATAGCTGCTCTTACAAAACTCATTTTAATCAGAAGTTCGTTGTTATATTCACTTTTCATAGGCCAATCGCTTAGATGAACCGATACAGGCAGATCTGTATCTATCGTTAGTTTTCTCCAGATGTCTTCAGCTAAGAACGGTGCGAAAGGAGCTAATAATTGGCATGTTCTAATCAAGCTGTAATAAAGCGTAGAGTAGGCTTGTTGCTTATCTAAATCATCTTGGCTTTTCCAAAATCTACGTCTTGATCTCCTTACAAACCAATTAGAAAGATCATCTAGCAGATCATTTATCGGTCTTGTAGCTTTATCTAGCCTATAGTTCTCCATGGAATCGGTTACTTCTATGATTGCTTGATTTAATCTGGCTATCATCCATTGGTCGAGCAAATTATCGGATTTTGGTTCTTCAAGAACCTTAGGTGGTTTCCATCCATCCACTTTTGCATAGAGCTCGTAAAATGTGAAAGTGTTAAACAGAGTCATAAACACTTTTCGTTGGACGTCTCTTAGAAAATCTACACTGAATCTTGTGTCTTCCCCGTTAACTAGAGGAGATGATGAGATTAAAAACCTTAAACTATCAACTCCATACTGGTCAAATATTTCATCCATTGGGGCATAGTTCTTTTTCCTCTTAGATAGTTTCTCGCCGTCTGCTGCAACAATCCAACCACTGCTTATGGCATTTTCAAATGCTGGCTTATCAAACAAAGCTGTAGCGAGTACGTGAAGTGTGTAGAACCAACCTCTAGTCTGATCAACAGCCTCGGCTATAAAATCTGCCGGGAAAGCTTTCTCCCAGCCTTCTGTATCTTCAAAAGGATAATGGTTTTGTGCATAGGGCATCGAACCAGACTCGAACCAACAATCAAATACTTCCGGTATTCTTTTGGCAAGCTTACCTGAATCCGTTTTAATTACCACATCGTCAATAAATGGTCTATGAAGATCAGTTACCCTACTTGGATCAATTGCTTTCTCCTTTAGCTCTTCGACACTACCAATTACTATTAATTCGCCGTCATCTGTTACCCACACAGGTAGTGGAGCACCCCAAAATCTATTTCGGCTTATAGCCCAATCTCTGACTTGCTCGAGCCACTTGCCAAATCTGCCATCTTTAATATTGTTTGGAGTCCAATTAATATCTTGATTATTAGAGATAAGCTTCTCTTTAAGATCAGTTACTTTAATCGACCATGAGTCCGTTGCATAGTAAAGAAGTGGTGTGTCACATCGCCAACAGAATGGATAAGTATGTAGTAAATGTTCAGCTGCATAAACATTACCAGACTTAGTAAGTTCCTCGATAATGATATTGTCTGCTGATTTGAAGAATTTACCGCCAAATTCTATAGGTAAACCTAAGTCTGTTCTAACAGCTCCATTTTCATCAATTGTAATCAATACTGGAATTTTATGTTGTTTACCTAACATCAGATCATCTTCTCCAAAAGCAGGTGCTACGTGTAAAATTCCAGTGCCGTCGTCAATACTTACAAACTCTGCTCCATAAACTTTATAAAGGTTATCTTTGTCGTCAAAAGTTTCCAAATTATTAAGTTTGAAAAGTGGCTCATAACTAAGTCCAATTAAGTCTTTACCTATGATTTCTTTAACTATTTTGTAAGTTTCAATATTGAGTGCCTCTAGCCTATCCCGTGCAATCACCAATGTTTCTGTTATGCCTTCATCGTCTTTAAGTTCAATGTAGAGGTATTCAGCATCTGGTTTAACAGCTATGGCAGCATTACCAGGAAGACTCCAAGGAGTAGTAGTCCAACCTAATAAATATGCATCCTGATCTGTAATCTTAAATTTAACGTAAAGACTTGGGTCTCTTACATTCTCTTGATAACCTTGATTAAGTTCAAAATTAGAGAGTGGGGTGGCACATCGTGGGCAATATGGTGAACTTCTAAAATCTTTATAAACTAAACCCTTGTCGAATATGGTTTTGAAAACCCACCATACGCTTTCAATATAGTTTTCGTCTAGAGTTGAGTATGTTTCGTTGAAATCTGCCCACCTACCAGCCCTCCTGAACATTTTTTCCCACTCGCTTTTATATTTATATACGGAAGCACGACAAGCTTCATTAAATTTGTCTATTCCGTAGGCAATAATGTCTTTTTTATTCTTAAATCCAAGTTCTTTCTCGATTGCATATTCAATAGGTAATCCATGTGTGTCCCAGCCAACTCTTCGTGGAACATAAAAACCTTGCATAGTTTTATATCTGGTAACTGTATCCTTAATTGTAGTCTGACCCAGGTGTCCTACATGTGGAATTCCATTGGCAAATGGAGGTCCATCATAAAAATTAAATAGCGGGCTATCTGATCTGTTATCTAAGCTTTTTTGAAATATATTTTCCTTTTCCCAAAATTCAAGAACAGATTCTTCAATATCAGCTAAAAAATGTTTTTTCTGTTGGTCCGCCACTTCTCTATCCTTTCAAAATAAAAATCACCTAAAAGAAATTGTTGGAATCTACAGATGTAGACGGTACCATCCAACTTCTTTTGAGGTGATTCCCAAAAGCACTCAATTGATGACATTACGATGCCATTACCGGCGAGTTCTACTATCCAAAAGATTTCCTCTCGCTGCTTCGTGGGAGATAACCACTTATCAGATCAATAATCTGAACGCATTTAACAGTAATGAATTATATGCGAGACTGAATTTAATAACAAGCAACTAGTAGCCTTTTGCCTTACTAGGAATCTAGGTAGCCTACTACTTCATTTATGACCGGTAAACTTCCACCTTGCCAGCCCTTAACTAGTTGCCCATCTTCTCTGATTACTAGAATTGCTGGGTATTGTAAGGGACCGTATAGGGACGCTATTGAGTCACCTTCAGTAGTTTCAAGACTAATTGTCTCTATCTTTTGACTAGATTTTTTACCACATGCCTCTGCAAAATCTTCGACAGCACTGGAGAATTCACTATTGGGATGATATAGAATAACCATTTTCATTCTAATCAGTATACAACTTTCTTAAATTTAAGTTGCTTTAGCTACAACCGGTTGTGGAACCACACGAACTACATACATAACAACTACCAGCTCGTTGGGTACGATTACCACAGTTAAAGCAAAGTGGTGCTGTGTCGTCATTAGATAACTTTTTTGTGACTATTGGTTCAAGGTTACTGCCTATTTGCATATTACTTTGTATCGGAATATCACTTGCAACTATGGTTTCCTCAACTATTGGCATCTCTATAGATATAGGCGTTACAGAACCTAGAAGACTTGTTTGATTGTCTGGGATATCATTTATTGATCGTAATCCAAGTTCTAACAGATCGTCAAAAGGAAGATAAGTAAAAGCTAACCTTCGGGCTATAAAATCGATTATCGATGTAGCTGTTCTAATCTGAGGATCATCAGTTATACCGGCAGGAGCAAAAGATGTGTTAAGGAATGATTTAACGTAGCTCTTTAGTGGCACTCCGTACTGAAGACCATGACTAACAGATATTGCAAAGGCATCCATTATCCCTCTAAGGGTTGAGCCGTGTTTGGCAAAGTTGATAAAAATTTCACCTGGCTTACCGTTATCGTACTCACCAACTGTTATATATCCATGACTGTCAGATACTGTAAACGAGAAAGTCTTAGAGTGACGAATTCTTGGTAGTTCGCGTCTAACAGCGCCTTTAACGATGAACTTATCTAGGTTGTCTGCGGTTGCAGATGTATTAGCAGTCTTCGCTGGAGCTTCTTCCGCGCCTTCTTTTTTAGCCATTGATAGAGGTTGACCTACCTTACAATTGTCTCTGTATATCGCTACTGCCTTAAGTCCCATTTTCCAAGCTTCGATATGAAGTTGCTCAACATCTTCAACAGTAGCTTCTTCTGGCATATTTACAGTTTTACTAATAGCGCCAGATAGAAATGGTTGAACTGCAGCCATCATCTTTACGTGACCCATGTAATGAATTGAGTTATCACCCATCGAACATGCAAAGACGTTTTTATGCTCGTCTTTAAGATCTGGTGCACCAATTATAGTTTTTTCTATGTCTATGTAATCAATGATCTTATCTATCTGAGGTTTTGAATAGCCAAGTGCATTTAATGCTCTTGGAACAGTTTGGTTTACGATACTCATGGTGCCACCACCAACAAGTTTCTTCACTTTAACAAGCCCTAGATCAGGCTCTATTCCGGTAGTATCACAATCCATCATCAATCCAATAGTACCGGTAGGAGCTAGTAGACTTGCTTGAGAATTTCTTATACCGTACATGTCGCCTAATTCAACTGCTTCATCCCATGAACTTGCAGCCGCACTGAGTAGTTCTTCGGATACAAGTCCTGCATCGATCTGAGATACAGCTTCTCTATGCATCCTAATAACATTAAGCATTTCATCACGATCTTTGTGAAAGCCAGCAAATGGTCCGACTCTATTAGCAATCTTTGCACTTGTGGCGTACGCATGACCCGTCATAAGCGCTGTGATTGCAGCAGCTTGCGCTCTACCCTCTTCTGAGTCGTAAGGCAGTCCCTGGGCCATTAAAAGTGCTCCCAAATTTGCATAACCAAGTCCAAGTTGTCGGTATGCTCGAGCTGTTTTTGTAATATTCTCTGTTGGATAACTACTATAGCCAACTAATATTTCTTGAGCAGTAAACATAAGTTCAACAGTATGCTTGAAAGCATCAACATCAAATGTGTCATCATCTTTTAAATATTTTAGAAGATTTATTGATGAGAGATTACAGGCTGAATTGTCTAAGTGCATGTATTCACTGCACGGATTACTGCCATTAATACGGCCAGCATTTGGAGTTGTGTGCCACTTATTAACCGTAGTATCAAACTGCATACCAGGATCTGCACATTCCCAAGCTGCCTCATTAATTTGTCTAAATAGATCTCTAGCTTTTATTGTTCTTATTACCTTACCTGTTTTAACAGATTTAAGATCATAGTCACCATCAGCAAGAACTGCTTCCATAAAAACATCATCAACCCTAACAGAATTGTTGGCATTTTGGTATTGAACCGAGAATGAGTCTTTACCATCTAGATTCATATCAAAACCAGCTTCTTCTAAGACTCTAGCTTTACGTTCTTCAATTGCTTTACACCAAATAAATTCTTCAATATCAGGATGATTTGAATTTAGAATGACCATTTTAGCAGCTCGTCTAGTTTTACCACCACTTTTTATTGCACCTGCTGACGCATCAGCACCACGCATAAAACTGACAGGACCAGATGCCGAACCAGCGCTTTTCCCAAGGCTTTCGTTTGAACCACGAAGAACACTTAGATTAATTCCAGATCCAGAACCACCTTTAAATATCATACCTTCTTCTTTAAACCAGTTAAGGATTGATGGCATAGTGTCTTCAACAGCAAGAATGAAACATGCACTAGCTTGTTGAGAACGCTCAGGAACACCAATATTAAACCATACTGGTGAATTGAAAGCTGCTCTTTGAGTCGCTAATACATATTTAATTTCTTCTCTGAAATCTTCGGCTTCTTCTTTTGTTTCGAAGTAGCCTTCCTGTAAACCATGTCTCGTTATTGTATCCGCAACTCTATTAACTAGGTGTTTTAGAGATGCTTCTCTTCCTTTAGTTCCAGGTGTACCAGAAAAATATTTTTGAGCCACAATGTTAATTGCATTTAATGACCAATTATCTGGAAATTCTATATCCTTCTGTTCGAAAACAGGTTTGGATGTCATTGGATTTGTTATTAATGAGTCACGTTTGACCCAATTTAGCTGGTCATAGCCCTTACTTTTTGGCTGAGTAAAGAAGCGCCTGTGCCCCAGGATTGTTATTTGTCCCATTTAAATACCCTCACTTTTTTATGCTTACTACGACATACCCCACACAAAGATATCGTTAAGCTTTTTATTATTTTTTTAAAATTTTTGTTTAGAGTTCGGCGCGCCTATCTCAATATAGTAGCGTTAGTGAGCTCCCTAGAACCTTAAAAGCTTCTGCCTTTTTATGTTTTTACTTTTTGTAGCAAAAGCCTTTAAAGTTCTCGGCAACTCATAATTTATGCCCGTTTATCAACTTGATCTAACTTACGTTCACGAATCTGTATAAGTTCGCGTTCGAAGCCAGCAATGTCTTTAAACCTTCTGTATACACTTGCGAAACGAACATATGCTACTTCGTTTAGTTGTGGGAGACGAGACATTACCATATCGCCGATGTTGGCTGTTGGTATTTCTTGATCACCACAAGCATATATTTGCTGCTCAATGTCTGCCACTAGTCTTTCTAGTTGCAAACTGCTTACAGGAGTTTTCTCACAAGCGCTATACAATCCAGCTAAAAGTTTCTCGCGATTAAATAGCTCTCTTGTGCCATTATTCTTTATAACAATTATTTGAGGGTGTTCTAATCTCTCATATGTCGTAAAGCGATGCTGGCAATTAATACATACACGACGACGTCTAATTGCATCACCGTCAGCTACATCACGTGATTCAATAACTTTTGTATCAACTTGATGACATTGGTTGCATTTCATCTGCATACCTCCTTTGTTCAATCTGAACGTACAATCGCTATTTTTTTATTACTATATATAGCGTCTATACCCAAAATCATAACTCCATGTATGGTGCTTTGCAACAAAATAATGCTGTATTATTTACCTTTAATTTTAAGGTGTTAGTGATTATATTATTACTCTTTATCAGAGGTAGATTCGTTGTTAGAATCTTTGTGTTTCTTTAGTCTTCTTAGGAAAGAAGGCTTTTCTACGTCTTTGAATGAATTATCTTCATTTTCATCTTCTTCATTATGTACGACTGTGGCACCTTTAAAGTCTGAGTCTTCTTTTTGTTCAGCCTTAGTTTCCTTTGAGTCTTTGGATACTTTAGTTTCAACGTCTTTATCGTTCTCATGATCTAATGTCCAGATATTTGGCATAGGTTTGTCACTCTTGAAATCTTCACTAGCATCTGATTCTTCATCTTCAGTTAAATCCATATTTATATCATTCATGATATTATCACTCGGTCCTTTAGATGTATTTATAGATTTCTTAGGTCGATTACCGAAATATGAAGCGTCAAAGCCTGTGGCGACTACAGTAATTATTAGTTCTCCCTCTAGATCAGGATTAATAGTCGCACCAAATATAATGTTGGCATCGGGATCTGCAGCAGCTGTTATCGTTTCGGCTGCAGAGTTAATCTCATGCATAGTCATATCTGGTCCACCAATTACGTTAAACAGAATTCCTCGAGCGCCATCAATTGAAACTTCAAGTAACGGAGATTCAATTGCTTGTTGTGCAGCTTGAATTGCTCTACTCTCTCCACTAGCTCTACCTATTCCCATCAGAGCTGAACCAGCGTCATCCATAACGGTCTTAACGTCCGCAAAGTCTAAGTTAATTAAACCGTGAACAGTAATTAGATCAGTTATTCCCTGTACGCCTTGTCTTAGTACATCATCTGCAACCTTGAACGCTTCAAGTAATGGAGTTTGTCGATCTATTGTTTGTAGAAGTCTGTCATTTGGGATAATTATAAGCGTATCAACAGATTGACGAAGATGATCTATCGCAACTTCGGCGTTTCGTTTTCTCTTTTCGCCTTCAAATGCAAATGGTTTAGTAGCAAAGGCAATTACTAGAGCTCCTGTATCAGTTGCAGCTTGAGCAACTATCGAGCCCGCACCGCTACCAGTTCCACCTCCAGCACCGATAGTTACAAATACCATGTCAGCGCCATCTACAGCTTTTTTTATTTCTTCTTGAGACTCTTCAGCAGCTCTGCGACCTACGCCAGGATCAGCACCCGCCCCAAGTCCTCTAGTAGTATCTTTACCTATATGAATTTTCTGTTGAGCCTTTGAATGATGAAGTGCTTGAGCATCTGTATTTACGGCAATAAATTCTACTCCGTTAACTCCGGCTTCAACCATACGATTGATTGCAGCTCCACCTGCTCCTCCAACGCCAATTACTTTAACTCGTGCGAATGTTTCAATAGCTGGTGCGACTTGTGGCATATCAGTAATTTAACTCCAATGTTATAGAGTGTAGTATACCAAAAAACTAACAGATTGTTCAATGTCTAAAATTTTACTTAGCCAAATAAAAACTATGTATTCTTTGGACGCTTTAATTTGTTCATTAACTTATTTGTTAATGCATTCAAGTTTGGTCCGCTTTTAGATGAACCATTATTGAAATTATCAGATCTACCAAGGAGCATATCTAGTATCATCATTCCGACTGCGGTAGTGTAGGTAGGATCAGAAACTGTATCAACCAGTCCATGTAGTTTCTCCAACTTACCAAGACGAGCTGGTAACTGTAGTTTGTCTCTAGTGAATGTATCTATACCTGGAATTTTTGCGGTACCGCCCACTATAACAACTCCACCTGGTAATTTACGAGATTTATGTATTGAATTTAGTTCTTTTTCAACAAAATCAAGTAGCTCATCGAGTCTAGCTTCAACAATCATCTGGATTTCAGAAGTAGAGAAAGTAAATTCTTCGCCTTGATACTTGATTACAGACTCCCAAACTTTTTGTCTGTCAGACTTTAGGTTCGCATGTTTTAATTTAACTTGTTCTGCTACATCGAGATCAATTCTAAGTCCAATAGCCAAATCGTTTGTTACATTCATACCGCCAACAGGTATAACTGCAACGTGTTGTATTTCTCCATCTTCAATTACAACAAGATTTGTTGTACTTGCTCCTATATCCAATAAAAGCGTACCAGATTCTTTTTGTTGTCTGCTTAATACTGCCTCAGCACCAGCCAGTCCAGATACAGTTAAATGATTTATTTCTAATTTAGAAGATTCTAGTGCTGAATAAAGATTCTTAAGACTGGGGGTAGATGCAGTAATTATGTGAGATTCCACTTCTAACCTTATTCCGTGCATTCCAACGGGATCTTTTATATTTTCTTGACCATCAAGTTTAAAGTTCTTTGCAAATACTTGGACTATTTCTTTATTTGAAGGTAGTTGTAAAATTGTAGCTGCTTCTTCGACTCTCAAACTATCCTCAAGTGTTATTTCTCTATTTGTAGCACTGATCGCAATAACACCTTCAGAATTAATACCTACAACACTTGAACCATTAATGTTTGTAGTCACCCTGTTTATCTGAACTCCTGAAATTCGTTCAGCCTCGTTTATTGCATGAATTATTGAATCGACTACATCTTCAACATGAATTACAACACCCTTACGAATACCTACGTTAGGTGCTTCACCATAGCCTATAATTGAGGGTTGAAGTGGATTTTCTGGATTATCCATACCGACCACACATCTAACCATGGTCGTTCCTATATCAAGGCCAAAGTAATGGTTCGGCTGGGAATCGCGCATGAAAGCAGTATACTGCTTATTCTCTCGTGCTATCAAGTTTTATACTTAAATTACAACTCGTTAACTGGTTAATATCTCAGCGCCATCCTCAGTTACTAGAACTGTATGTTCAAAATGTGCTGCTATAGATCCATCGATAGTTCGAGTTGTCCATCCATCTCCATCAACCTCAACATCATAACTTCCGAGAGTTGCCATAGGTTCAATTGCTATAGTCATACCCTTACTAAAGCGGAAACCAGAGTTTGGATTACCGTAGTTAGGGATATTCGGATCCTCATGAAGCTGATGACCAACACCGTGACCTACTAAATCTCTGACAATTCCGTATTTTCCTTGATCCAATACTTTTTGGACTGCACAACTAATATCACCCACTTTAACAGTATCTTTAACAACAGATATTCCGTTTAACAGAGATCTTTTAGTACTATCAATTAATTTTAAGTGTTGTGTATTTTTGCTATCTACCGCTACAGTTATTGCTGCGTCAGTTATCATGGAATTATATGTCACACCAAAATCTAAACTTACAACATCGCCAGATTTAATAATTTTATTTCTTCTTGGAATACCATGAACAACCTCATCATTAACAGATATGCAGATAATATCCGGAAAGCCAAAATATCCGAGAAAAGTAGGTTGGCCACCTGTAGATTTTAATTCTTTTTTTGCAATATCTGATAGATCTTTAGTACTCATTCCAGCTGTAATCTGATTTTTAAGCTCATTTAGTACATGGGACAAAATCTTACCTGACTCCCTCATGGCCGTAATCTCTTCTGTAGTCTTCACTTTAGTAAACATATGAGCATGCTTTCCCTATATCTTATTTATCAGCCTTAAGGCTATTAATAATATCGGCATGAACTTTTTCGATAGTTTGTTCGGCGTTTATTTTGAAAATTTTTATATTAGCACTCTTCATGTGATCAATAATAGGTAGTGTAAGCTTATTGTATTCTGACATTCGTTGTTTTATTGCTATAAGGTTATCGTCTTGTCTATTACGATCAAGTAGTCTGGGAACAATTACTTCTGGTGAAGCATTTAGATTAATTACTCCTCTGATCTTAAATCTGCCACTTTTAACTTCCTCAAGTAGCCAATCTGCTTGAGTCACTGTTCGGGGAAAACCATCTAGAATATACTCTTCATCGTTATTTTGTACTTTAGACAGTTCATCGTCTACGACTTCAATTACCTCTTGGTCGCTTATTAACTCACCGGTAAGCATTTTTTTCTGAATAGTAGGATCGACATGTTGTCTAAGAAATTCCCCCATCGAAAAGTATTTAGCGTTAATTTCTCTAGCTAATAGCTTACCCTGAACACTCTTACCAGACCCGGCAACTCCAACAAGAATAATCACAACGAACTCCCGTATTTCTCTTTTTTATTAAACTTTTGGTAGCAACTCTTTCGAGACAAAGCTACCATTTCCATATCTACTTCTGTCCAAGTTTAATCTTTTTAAGCTTGATAGCACGACGTTCACGACGAACAATTGCTTGTGCTCGACGTTCAGATTTACTTATGCCTTTATCGAAACGTTGAATTTGTTTAGACTCGATTAATACTCCGCTTTGTTGCACCTTTCGAGTGAAGCGACGTAGCATGTTTTCTAGCGGTTCTTTACTGTCTTTTCTTGTAACTTGAATCATCTCTAATAAATATATTACAACATCGGTCGTTTTGCAAGTGAAACCTGGACTATTGGTTGTTATATTGTGGACGTCTTACGTTCACTCGTTGTGATTTCAACACGATACTTTGAAGCTCTTTGAAAATAATAAAGTGTTTATTGGTGTAGTAAATTTTAGTATTTCCTTGTTTCTCAGAAATTAGGAAACCAACCTTTTCTAGACGTTTTAATTCTCTTTGGATATTGCCAGCATCTTCTTTAATTAGCTTTGCTAAACCCCTTACATGAGTCTTAAAATCAGGATATTTAGCATAGATAATTACAATCTTCCGTCTCACTCGTGATGTTATAAAAACGTCTAACATAAGCTCCCTCTATTGTTATTCAAACAACGAGAATTATAGGTCATGTTAGAATCTAATTCAAGAAATTTGTTAAAATTAATAAGTATCACCTAATATTGGGATTAAATATGCATTTTTATTTGGTGTGGGTATCAAGCCCTCAATTTCAGAGCTCAAAGCCTTTAACATACAGTTATGAAGGTGTTCTAAAAAATGGCTCTATTGTCAGAGTTCCAATCAGGAATAAATCGGTTATTGCATTAATTGATTCTGAAATCGATAAACCTGATTTTGAAACTAAAAGTATAGAAGAATTGGTTATAGATAGGATAATACCAAAACCAACGCTTGATCTATTTAAGTGGTTGATGGTTTACTATCCTGCTACCTCTTCTTCTCAACTCCAACTATTCTTGCCCACTAATTTGCTTAAGCTTAAGCAATCCGACAAAGCCAAGGAACAATCCATACACTTAAATAAGCTAAACCTACCACCATTAACAGATGAACAATCAAAAGCTATAAAGCAAATTGAAGCGACCCAATCTAAAACTATACTTCTACATGGAGACACTAGTAGTGGGAAAACTCGAGTATATATCGAACTAATTCACAAGGCTATGATAGACGATCTATCGTCAATAGTATTAACTCCTGAGATTGGACTTACCCCACAACTAATATCAACACTGGAAGAAAGCTTTCCTAACAGAGTGATAGTAATGCACTCGTCGCTTACCGACAAAGTTAGGCGTGATAGTTGGTTAAAGATAATGGACAGCGACCAACCCCAAATAATCGTTGGTCCTAGGTCTGCCTTGTTTAGCCCTGTCAAAAAGCTTGGATTAATAATTATTGATGAGGCACATGAGGCCAGCTATAAGCAGGAACAATCACCCTATTATCAGACTACACGAGTAGCTGCCAAGCTTGCTGAAATTAATAACGCAAAAGTTATATTTGGGACGGCTACACCACTGGTAAGTGATTACTATGTTATGAAATCTAAAGATTTATTAATAAGTCGGATGATTAAACCAGCTGTCCCTGGATACAAGAAATCCGACAAAGCTCACATTAAAACTGTAAATATTACAGAAAGAAATAATTTTAGTAAATCGACATGGTTATCAAACCAATTAATAGAATCTATAACAACAAGTCTTAACAATAACGAACAGTCGATTGTATTTCTAAATCGCAGAGGTACAGCTCAGGTAATTCTATGCCAAAAATGTGGCTGGCAAGCACTTTGTCCTAATTGTGACACCTCACTGACTTATCATGCTGATAGTCATACTATGCTTTGTCATACGTGCAGCTTTAACCAAACTGTCCCATCTGACTGCCCGGTATGTAAGAGTCCAGATATAATTTTTAAGGGCGCAGGTACTAAGGCGATCGAAGAAGAATTAAAAAGAATATTCCCTGCCGCTAAAATAAGTAGATTCGATAAAGATAATAAAAAAGCAGATAGCCTAGAACAAAACTATGAAGAACTGCAAAGAGGTGTCATAGATATTGCTGTTGGTACTCAGATAATTACTAAGGGTCTTGATCTACCTAAATTAAGTACGGTGGGAATTGTTATGGCAGACAGTGGTCTTTTTTTTCCAGATTATATGGCAGAAGAAAGAACGTTCCAGAACTTAATGCAGGTCATAGGTAGAGTTGGTCGAGGACACACAGCAGGTAGAGTTATTCTGCAGTCATATCACCCTGAGAGTAACGCTATAAGCTCAGCAATAGATAAAGACTATATGGCACTCTATAATCAACAAATTATAGAGAGACAAAAGTTTGAGTTTCCGCCTTTCGTCTTTTTGCTTAAAGTTTCCGCAAAACGTTCTACTGTATTTAATGCTCAGAGCGCATGTAATAAATTAGCAGTACGGATCAGAGATTTGAAATTATCTATTAAAATTTGTGGTCCTGCTCCAGCTTTTTATGAGAAACAAAATGGCAGATTTGTTTGGCAAATAATAATTAAATCGACCTCTAGGACTAATTTACTAAAGATCGTAGACATGCTTCCTGGTAATTATAGTTACGATATAGATCCAGCAAGTTTACTTTAATCAGTTATTTTATATTTTATATCTGGTGAGCTATAGTTTATACTTCAGAAAATGAGTATGACAAAAAAAGATATCATTGCCCTGCCCAATCCTAACTTGAGAATGAGATCTAAAAAGATAGGGATCGTCAGCAAAGAAGTTCGAGATCTTGCAGATAATATGATTGCTGCAACAATTGACTGGGAAAATAGTAGAGAGCATGAACTAGGTGTTGCTCTTGCAGCTGTGCAAGTTAATAAACTTTTAAGACTAGTTGTTGTAAGAAATGATTTTGACAACAAAGATGATAGATCTTTTCAGGTATTTGTTAACCCTGAAATAACAAAATATGAAGGTAAAGAAGTCGAAGATTTAGAAGGATGCTTAAGTGTTCCGGACATATACGGTAAGGTTAAACGCTTTGAGAAAATTAGACTAAAAGCTATGTCACTCGAAGGTAAGTTAATAAGAATGAATTTAGAAGGATTTATAGCTAGAATTTTACAACATGAAGTAGATCATACTAATGGTTTAGTGTTCATTGATCACATAAAAGATAACAAAGAAGCCTTTTTTAAATTGAATAAAGAAGGTGAACTAGAAAGTTTGGATTATGAAAAAAATATCGGAAAAAATAGTATTCTTTGGTAGCGGACCGGTAGCCGCTAGTTGTCTTGAATTATTAACACTTAACTTTGAAATTGAAGCTGTAATAAGTAAGCCAGCTAAATCTAGAGTTAATGACCCCGTACCGGTAATTGATCTAGCCAAAAAACTTAATATTAAGACATTTACTCCTTCTAACAAGATCGAATTAGATTCTTTAATAAGAACTAGTCCGGTCCAGTCTAAGTTAGCAATATTAATTGATTATGGAATAATTGTGACTCAAGAAGTTATAGACTACTTCCCTCTAGGTATAGTTAATAGTCACTTCAGTTTATTACCAAAATGGAGGGGAGCAGATCCGATAACTTTTTCTATCTTGAGTGGTGATAATATTACCGGAGTAAGCTTAATGATGATCACGGCCGGAATGGATGAAGGGCCTTTGTTAGCTCAAGGTAAATTGAATATAAAACCAACTTCAAACTCAATAAGTCTTACAAATGAATTAGTTAAGCTGAGCAATGATTTACTTGTAAAATTCATACCAAAATATATTGAAAATACTATTAAACCAACACCCCAACCTTCTGATCAAAAACCAACTTATTCGCGTAAATTAACAAAGTTAGACGGACAAATTAGCTGGGGAAAGTCAGCCGAACGGATTGAACGTGAAATAAGAGGATTTATTGAATGGCCGAAAAGCTACACTAAAATAAAAGATAAAGACATTATTATCACTGCAGCACATGTGGTAAATAAAAAAGGCGAAGTTGGCAGTTATGTAATTGAAAATAGTACATTATATTTCTTCTGTGGAGAAAATGCACTTAGCATAGATAAATTGAAGCCTGCCGGTAAAAATGAAATGGAAATTGGCGCATTCCTACTGGGGTATGGATCAAAACTGATCTAATTAATTGTTTATTGCAGGTTGAGAAGGATCTTGTGGTAGAACAGTCTGAGTTGGAGCATCTTTTATTGAGGCAAGGATCTGGGGTGCAACTTGTTTTATTTCACCTTTAAGCGTCTCTAGTTCGTCAGCTACAACTTGCTTATAATTTGGAAAATTTGTCTCTAGCCACTTTAAAGCTCCTGCTTCATCATTCTTATCTATGTAGCTTTCGAATTCAGTCAATTGTTCTTCAGACATCTGGTTAGCAAGTTTAGTTCCTACTCTCATTTCAAGAGTTTCGTAAATGTGATTAAACATTTTCTTTTTCTCATCAGGAGGAAGCTCGCTCAATCCTAATTCTTTTAGTAATTCGTCATCTAGTCTAAACATGTTACGGCCTATTCTACTATATTTAACAGAAACAAAAAATATAAAACTATTATCTAGAGATTTCTTTCGATAGATTCTCGGGTATAGACTTCCAGTCGATCGCCTATCTGTAAATCAATCTTATTTAGCGTTTTAAGACTAATTCCACACTGTTCGCCCTCTAGGACTTCTTTCACATCTTGCGGCCCTCGCTTTAAGTTCGTGACCTCAACATCAGCAAGTACCTCTTTTTCTCTTTTTAATCTGGCTAAGCCTGGTGTCACTAGTTTACCTTTCGTGACATCACCACCACATATTATCGAATTCTTAGTGGTTTTAAATATTCCTTTAACTATCAAAGTTCCCATTTCTTTTTCAACTATTTCTGGCTCAAGTAGTTTACTAAGTTCTTCTTTAGCATCATCTATTAGTTCATAGATAACTTTAAAACTTCTAACCTTAACTCTCGATCGATTAGCTAGTTGTTGTATGTTTTTTGGCATATCAACATTGAAACCATAAATAATGGCGCCACCACTTTGTGCGAGATGTATATCATTCTCAGTTATATGTCCAACACTTGAACCGATAATTCTAACCGCTACTTCGTCAGTATTAATAGTTTTTAAGCTGTCTATTACAGATATTAGTGATCCCTGAACATCAGCTTTGATTATTATATTCAGTTCATTGATTTTGTTGTTGTGGCTAATAATTCGTAAAAGTTCCGTGGAATTCATATCAAGCTTACCCTGATTTTGCTGTCTCTTGGTTTCAGTAACTAGCGCTTCATTACGAGCGGTTTTTTCATCTTTAACAACGCTGAATTCATCTCCAAAGCTAGGTAAATTCTTAAATCCAGAAATTATTACTGGTGTAGATGGACCAGCTTCAGCGATAATTTTACCGTCAGTTGCTTCAAGATTTCGAATTCTGGCATAAGTAGAACCAGCTACTATAAATTCACCTGCTTTTAAAACTCCACCTTCTACTAAGACCTCTGCAACCGACCCTCTACCCTTTTCCATATGAGATTCAATAACGAGACCGAAAGCTGGTATTTCTGAATAAGCTTCTAGCTCCTCTACGTCCGCTACTAGAAGTATCATGTCCAAGAGTTCATTTATTCCAGTCTTAGCCTTTGCTGACACCTCTATGGCCACTACATCACCTCCCCAACCTTCAATCATTACATCATTCTCGACTAATTGCTGTTTTACTCTATTTGGGTCAGCACTTTCTTTATCTATCTTATTTATAGCGACAATAATCTTCACCCCTGCTTTTTTCGCAAATCTAATTGCTTCAATAGTTTGTGGCTTTACACCATCATCTGCAGCAACTACTATCACCACTAGATCTGTAAGTTGGGCACCGTGTTCTCTAAGAGCTGCAAAGGCTTCATGACCCGGTGTGTCCAGAAGTGTTATATATCGATCATTATGCTTTACCTGATATGCGGAGATATGTTGAGTTATACCTCCAGCTTCACCCTTTACAACACTTGAGTCCTTGATTGCATCGAGTAAACTAGTTTTTCCATGATCTACATGTCCCATTACTGCAACTACCGGAGGTCGCGGCATCATTTTTTGACCTTCTATCTTGGTCTTGTTCTTTCTGTTTTCAAATATTAAGTTTTCTGAATCGTGTTTAGCAAGTTCAATATCTAAGCCTAGTTCTTGAACTATAATCTGAGCTGTTTCAAAGTCAATTCTCTCATTAACTGTTACCATTACGCCCATTTTCATAAGCTCAGTTATTAACTTAGTAACAGGCAAAGTTAATTTATCAGCTAGGTCACCAACTGTGATAGTGTTTTCGAGTTCAATGGTATTTGCCATTTTCAACTCCCTCCTGGCTGTTGCCTTAGATTAATAGCGTGTTATTTACTTGGCTTGGCGTCTTTTAGGCTAAGAGCGATCTTTCGGCCTTCGACATCGATATCGATAACTTTAAACTTCTTCTTCTCATTAAGTTGGAATATCTTCTCAGGATCAACACTTTCATCATCACTCATTTCAGATACATGAACTAGTGCTTCAACAGATGGACTAAGTTGGACGAATGCTCCAAAGGGAGTTATTCGAGTAACTTTTCCATCTACTACATCACCCTTTTTGAATGATTTAACTTCTTGTAACCATGGATCTTCACTCATTTGCTTAAGACTTAGGCTCAATCTGTCTTTATCGATAGCGATTATTTTTGCTTTTACATTTTGTCCGACTTTAATGTAATTGCGTGGGTCTTCAACTCGCTCCCAAGATATTTCTGAAATATGGATTAGGCCTTCTATGCCATTCACATTCACGAAGGCACCGAAATCAATAACACCGGTTACAACGCCCTCAACCTCAGTCCCTATCTTAAGTTTAGAGAAGCTTTCTTGCATGCTATCTTTGATTGCTTCTTTTTCAGAAAATATTAACTTATTATCTTTTCTACTAAGATCAATAATCCGAACAGTTAGAATCTTATTACTAAGTTGATTAAGTTTCTGAAGAATTTCATCTTTATCTGCACCTAAAACTCTCGGGTAATGTCCGGGAGCTAATTGTGAAACAGGTAAAAATCCCCTTATTCCTTCTAGTTCTACTAATAGACCACCTCTGTTAGCATCGTATGGAGTTATTTCAATAATTTCTTGATCATCAAATACTCTCTGTAACTGATCCCAACCACGGTCCTTTTCGGCTCTCTTCATACTAAGTAGAGCAAAACCCTCTTCCATTTCGGGGTCAACAACGCTTGTTGAAATTTCTTGACCAACTTCTAGTGGTTGGCTTCCTTGCATTTCTCTATGTAGAACAACTCCAATACCATTGGCGCCTAGATCTACCCAGATTTCGTGCTTTTTAACAGATATGACAGAACCATCTACCATATCTCCTGTTTTTAATTGTTTAAAGTCAGTCGACTCTAGTAAGTCGTCCATACTGACTGTTGCTGTTTTTGACATGAACTTCATGCCTCCTTCGAATGTATCCACTAAAGTCTAAGACAAACAGATTTTGGTAAGTTCTGCTTAGACTTTTTAGGTTATTTATATTATATCTGTTAACCCCTAGTTCGTCAAAGCTAATAGCTATATTGAGTTATGATAAACTTGGATATATGTTTGGAGCAATCGATATCGGGGGTACAAAAACCTTTCTAGCTATCTTTAGTAAGAGCGGAGATTTACTTAAAAAGATTAGATTTGAAACCCCAAAAAAATACGAAGATTTTAAAACAGAATTAAAGAGCCAAGCAACAAATATCGATATAACAAAGATTGAGGTTGCAGGTGTCGGCATTCCAGCTGTAATTAATAAATCCAAAAGTACCGCAGTAGCTTTTGGTAATTTAGATTGGGAAAATGTACCTATTCAACGAGACGTTGAAAGAATACTTAAATGCCCTGTTTTGGTAGAGAATGATGCAAAATTAGCTGCACTTTCAGAAGCGTTAATGCTAAAGAAAAAGTATCATAAGGTACTTTACGTTACTATTAGTACTGGAATTGGTGCTGGGCTTGTTATAGATGACAAAATTAGTCCGGATTTTGATCATATTGAGGTTGGACAAATGTTATTTGAACACCACGGAAAGTTAGAAAGATGGGAAAAGTTCGCCTCCGGTAAAGCAATTGTTGCTGAATTTGGTAAACCGGCCAAAGATATAACAGATAAAAAAGAATGGTATATTATTGCTCACAATATTGCGGTAGGACTCATAGATTTGATTGCGAGTCTGACCCCAGACGTAATCATAGTCGGTGGTGGTGTTGGAAGTCATTTTAAAAAATTCAGTGACCGATTAAAAGAAGATCTAGACGAATATACCAACAATCTCCTTACAGTACCTCCAATATTAAAAGCACAACGAGCAGAAGAAGCTGTAATCTATGGCTGTTATAGCCTTGGAAAAGCAAACTATGACCATAAATCTAATTGAGGAACTATCTAGTTTAATCCCTGAAATAAAGTTTGAGACTGGCGATTCCTTTTACTGGTCACCAGAGAAGTTGCTCATAACTTATAATAAAAATCTGATAAACGACAAATCAGGACAATGGGCTTTATTCCACGAAGTTGCTCATGCGAAATTAAGACATGTTAACTACAGTTCTGACCTCGGACTTTTAAAGCTTGAAGTAGCAGCTTGGGATGAGGCGAAAGTATTAGCAAACTTATTCCAAATTTCAATAGATGAGGATCATATACAAGATTGTTTAGATACCTATAGAGATTGGCTTTATCGCCGAAGTAGTTGTCCAACTTGTGACATAGTTTGTTTACAGTCTTCACCTACGACCTACCGTTGCCATAACTGCAATACAACTTGGTCAGTATCGGCTTCTAGATTTTGTCGTCCATACAGATTAAAAGTAGTCGATGGCAAAGAAAAAAGGTTGCAATCAAAGACTGCAACCTTTTCATAGATCAACTAACTTAATATATATTAAGCAGTTTTCTTAGTGCGACGAGAAATTCGTCCACCTTTAGCTCCTGCTTGACGAGCTAAGTCACGATTTGCAAAAAAACCACCAGTGTGACCTTTTTTACCGCCTAATGCACCAATTTTTGCATAAAAATCAGCACCGTACTTAGTTTTATTCGTACTTGCAGCAGCTTTACCACCAGCTTTAGTTCCAGCCATGTTATGACCTCCGTTAGTTTAATTAAACTTTCGTGAAAGAAACAAAAAGGGCTCCAAAGATTGAAACCCTCTTTCACTTCTCGAAATTAGTCCTAATTTTATCATTATATTGTGCTCATGTCAATAATAGAGTATCTTACAAACTATTCTCGATATAATAATGCCTATAAAAGATAAAACCCCTCCGGTATGGAAGGGTTTTATATAATTTGGCACCGTGCTATTTTCCCAGGGGTGAACCCCAAGTATTGTAACCGCTGCGAGGCTTAACTTCTGTGTTCGGTATGGGAACAGGTGTCTCCCTCGCGCCATGGGCACCAACCAAGATAGATAAAAATTATCTACTATGGTTGATGTCTATCACTAGAGTGTAAAGTAAGACAAACGGTCTTGGTTAATCCAAGCACCAACAGCTAGTCAACTGCAACCTTCTCGCAAGATGAAATATAAATACTTCAACCGCGAAAAGTCATAAAAAGTCATTGGATCTATTAGTATGCTTCGGCTACACATGTTACCACGCTTCCACCTTGCACCTATCAACCTGATCATCTTTCAGGGATCTCATAGGGAAATCTAATCTTGAGGTCAGTTTCGCGCTTAATATGCTTTCAGCGCTTATCTGGTCCGCACATAGCTACCCAACAATGCCCTTGGTAGAACAATTGGTACACCAGAGGTGCGTTCATCCCGGTCCTCTCGTACTAGGGACAAATTCTCTCAAATTTCCTTGCGTCCACAGCGGATATAATCCGAACTGTCTCACGACGTTCTAAACCCAGCTCGCGTACCTCTTTAACCGGCGAACAGCCGGACCCTTGGGACCTGCTCCAGCCCCAGGATGAGATGAGCCGACATCGAGGTGCCAAACAGCATCGTCTATGTGAACTATTGGATGCTATAAGCCTGTTATCCCCGGCGTAACTTTTATCCGAAAGCGCTGCCGATACCACACTCTTGTACAAATGTACTGACAGCGGAAAACTTACTCCGACTTTCGTCCCTGATCGGCTTGTAGGCCTCACAGTCAAGCTAGCTTATGCGTATACACTATCACTACGATTTCCATCCGTAGTTAGCTAACCTTTGAACGCCTCCGATACTCTTTAGGAGGCAACCGCCCCAGTTAAACTACCCGCCAGACACGGTCCACGACCCTGAATTTGTAGACCAAATTTGTGACGATTTTCGATTATCGATTTTGGATTTTCGAACTAGCTACTTAAGCCTATTCTAAATCTATAATCGAACATCTATAATCGACAATTTGCTCTGCAAATTGAGGGCCATGTAAGAACAAGATCATAACAAGGGTGGTATTTCACTGGTGACTCCACCTAGACTAGCGTCTAAGCTTCAAAGTCTCCCACCTATCCTACACATGTTATAACCCGGCTCAATGTCAAGTTGTAGTAAAGCTGCACGGGGTCTTTTCGTCCTGCTGCGGACAGACGGCATCTTTACCGTCAATGCACTTTCACCGAGCTCTTCGTCGAGACAGTACCCATATCATTGCGCCATTCGTGCAGGTCAGAACTTTCCTGACAAGGAATTTCGCTTTTCGTCAACATATGTTGATGACGCTTGTTTTCTTGCAGCACGCTTTTTGCTGCACCTTATGTCGCCATAAGGAACGGACTCTATCTTTACTTTAGTTGCCTAAAGATGTCTGACGTATTAGTCTCTGAGGATTCCGCATTACATCTGTTATTTCGTATTTTCGTGCACGATTGCTGGTCATTAACTCCCTTAGCTCCAGGACTTGCTGTAAGCCCCGAGAAGTAAGATGCTTACGATCTTGTAACAATTGGGTTACTTGCAATAAAATTTGCAAGCGAAACGCTTGTCGC
>JBBQBA010000002.1:0-332905 GCA_038317055.1 Saccharimonadales bacterium (SeqCode) | reverse complement strand
GGAGCCAAACCTAGCATCCACATAGGAATACCACCTTAGGATTTAGTTATATCAGCAAATGTTGTTATTATAGTTGGTAAGTTAGAAAAATAAAAAAGGACCTTAAAAATGAAATTAATAAAATTAAATGATCAGGGCTTCGCTCACTATTTACTGCCAGCTTTAGTGATTGTTTTGATAGCGGCAGTTGGTATCAGAGTTATGACAGCGTCACATGCTGCAACTCCATCAAGTATTACTGGCGTTGGTAATGTCGCACAGGCGCTAACCAAACATCCTGATATGGTCTTTGTTGGAAACAATGAATTATATAAAAGTAATGGTACCACTATAGCAAAAGCAATTAATCCTAGTATTACGGCACCGGTTGGTATATATGCGGGTGGCGGAGGTATGTCAACGACATTTGCTAACAATGGCAAGTTAATTTTCTATCTAAGTGAACCTGGTAAGGCAAGTAATTACCTTTATTCTGTGGAACCGAATGGCAAAAAAAATACAAAAATAACAACAATACCTGTGCCAGCTGGTTCTTTCATTACTTCCATTGATTGGTCTGAGAGTGCCTCAAGACTAGCTGTAGTAACAGGATCAACAACAGCCCCTTATCCCTCAACCCTATATACAGTAGACAGCTCAGGCAATAATCTTAAAACTCTCTACTCTGGAGACGATTTTTACCCACCAGCTTGGTCGCCCGATGGCACTAAGATAGCAGTCGGATACAATAATACCCGTTCAGCTGTAGAATTAATGAATGCTGACGGCACCAATCAACAGACGCTTCCTGGCAACGGAGGATGTGGCAATATAAATGATTTAGAAGGACTTTCTTGGACGAGCGATAGCCAAAACATTATTTGCTCAGGAAGACTAGGTATTGATAAGATAAATATCTCGAGCGCCTCATTTGGTATAGACACATCACTTGTCAGACCAAGCGCTTTTCCCTCTGGCACAACTATCGGTGGAGCAGCTATATCACCTAACAGTCAACAATTAATTTATTCGACACATTTATCTACAGCAACAAACGGTGATCAAAATTGTAATGTAATATCTATCAATCTACAGACAAATCAATCTACTAACTTAAATACAATACCGGATCGAGATTGTTATGCGGTTTCTTGGTCGCCTAATAATAGCCAAATTGCATTGTCAGAAGGCGAACAAATCACTAATACCGAACCAAGTATCTTATTGGTTGAAAACTCAAACGGTTCTGGCCAAAAAACACTCTTCACTTCCAGTAGTTACAACTCACAACCAGTCTACAGTTTAGATTGGAGCGTCCAGTAATAAAGACTTTGCTTATGTAGCTTCAAAGTTTAATCCGAATACTAGAGAGTATGCCAGTATTACAAGGAAACAAGAGTGCCCCTGAGATTATTTTCGACTGACAATGTGCCCTCATGAAGTATAAACTTAAACTATATAAACAACTGAAGGTTTAATTGATGTTAGTAGATAGTGCCGTACAAGTATCATGACATTCAGACAGGAAAAAGGTCTTTAGGTTGTCGTGAAGATCAGTGTGTTTTCTCCCTAGTTCCTTAGATTATCTACTCGTCATTATCGCTTTTCATAACTGTATGGATATGCTGATAAGTCCGAATGGACAAAAAAGTGAAACATCAAGATCAATAAAGTTCCGAAGTACTTCCACAACAGTGAGCCAAAACTAAGTTTTCATAATTTTATTCTGTAAGCATTTAAGCTACAGGATTTTGTTTTGATATAATTAAACATAGCAATATCAATTAGAAACGGAGAAACTATGAAATTAAATGGTGTACAAATAGGTTCTGCAGATGCAAAAAAGTTAGCTGAATTTTATACAAAAGCTTTTGGCGATCCAAAATGGGCGATGCCTGGTGATTGGTATGGATGGGATATTGGTTCGGGACACTTATTTTTTGGTCCGCATAGTGAAGTCAAAGGCAAAGCATCTGAGCCTCAGAGAGTCATGATTGCATTCGAATCTGACGACGTATCTCGCTTGTTTGACTTATTAATTTCCGCAGGTGGTATCGAAGTAGCTAAACCAAACAACCCTTCTCCAGAAAATAAAGATTTTTGGCAAGCTACAGTAGCAGACCCTGATGGTAACTACCTTCAACTTGCTAGTCCAATGTAATTAGTGAGAAATTGCAAATCATATACTTTTGGTAATATTTAATTAAAGTTTGAGACTTACTCTTTGAGTCAAGTATTGACGAAATAATCAAATAATTATAGAATAATCACCACTTTGTTGAGGAAATTTTTTTTATTTTCTCCAAGGTTCTTTGACAAGAAGTATAGAAATAAGTTTGAGTAGGGCCAAAGGGATTATATTTAAATATAACTTCTCTGGCCCTACTTGGAAAATTTCCATGTCAACGGCTGAGGAGACTATTATGAGAAGATACGTTAATATTGGTAGTGGCGTTTCTTTGTTTGGGTTTATCGTCTATATTGCATTATTCGTCTGGTATGCACACACATACAGGGTCGTTCCACATGACTATGCAACAATCTATAACAACTTTATTTGGGGTCTAGTACAAGGTTTCTTTGTTCTTCCCACATTCGTATGGAGTCTCTTCAATCACAGCGTAGCTATTTACCAAACACCAAATAACGGAGGTTGGTACAACTTTGGTTATATTCTTGGAATCGGCGGATTTTTCGGTGGAGGAGCAAGTATTTAGAAGTTCCTGAAATGCGAAAATGACAAGTTGACATGTGAATACATGAGGAATGATGGGCTTTTCCCTACATTTTCTTTCCTCATATTCCCTTGTCTTCTTGTCATTTCCACTCAATAACTGTGTAGTTATTCTGATGAGTCCTAAAGGACGAAAGTGAATAAAAAACGAAATTAAATATTTAATAAATCCTACAACTTGGAACAGACGCATTATTTATTTTGATTGGAGAACGTTTAGCATGAGCGTAATATATTAGAAAAGGAGAGAACACAATGCAGCGTTACTCAATAGGTGGAATAATATATCTTATAATAGGAATAATTATTGCTAGCAATCGTGGTTACTTGGGTGATCTTACTTCGTTATCTCATTTACTCTCAGGACTTCTAGCAATTATATTATGGCCACTTGTATTATTTGGTGCCAATCTACACATATCATTCTAGTTTGTAAAATTTTATAACTAGATAATATAAGATACACATTTTAGCTGTTATTAGCTACCCATAAAATACTTTCAATATATTGCAAAATAATGCAAAATATGTTATTATATTGAGATGCCAGAAAAAATTGATAATTATTACTTTCTTGAGCTACATAATGGACTTAGTCAAGAAGATAAAGGGTTAAGTATACTTGAACTTGAACGAGAGTTATTTGCTTTAGCTCTAGTAGAGAATGAATTAATTTCAGAACCATTTTATACATCGGGTGCTTTAGATGTTTTTGATATTGATAAAGTTAGAGGTGGTGATGCCTTAATACATATTCTTGTTGGTAATAAATATAGCGGCGGCCATCATTTACCAACTATAGTTAATCTTGACATGGAAGGTAGATTTATCGGTTCTAAAATTTATTCTAATAATAAAAACAATTCATTACCTAAATTAAGAACAAAACAAAAGGTCAATAGCAATGGAGTATACAGGGCTTTGCAATTTAGTATGATTAGTAACGTAGGTGACTTAAAGACTAAACACCGAGGATCTACTATGTTTCCTAATGAATGGACTACTCAGGAAGTTCTTGAATCTATAATTGAAATAAGTAAAAGTAATAAAATGTATGATTATTATCGCGATGTTTATAGTCATGATGGAGAAGTCAGAGGAGTCAAATTACGAGTAATCACAGATGAAAGAACTGGCAAAATAATAAAAGCTTGGCCTTCTAATACGGGATCATAAATCCAGAATATAACCTTTAAATTTTTGATATAGTTAAACTATGATTACACAAGAAATTAAAACTGGTGTAGTGCACGAAGTGCCTGCAGATTTGAATAAAGCCTTGTTGTCAGATGCTTCGGCCCTAGAAAGATGGGAGGATCTAACGCCACTTTCACGCAATGAATGGATTTGCTGGGTTATTACTACAAAGAAATTAGAGACTAGAAATAATCATATAGATCGAACAATTACTGAATTACTTCAGGGTGTTAGGAGACCTTGTTGTTGGATTGGCTGTATACATCGTCAAAAGAATAAAAAGTAATACAGTTTTCTTTATTTTGAAGTTTACGTTACGGTTAAGGCATGAGCGTATATTCTATATTTATAAAGTTTGAAAATAATCATGTATTCACAGAATCCGAAAGCTGGATGTTATTTAAGATTGCCGCAATTGCTGAAGCTTGTGGTTGGACGTTATTAATAATTGGAATAGCAATTGAGAAATATATAATACCTGGTAATAATATTCCGGTACTACTTGCCGGGCGTACGCATGGGCTACTATTCATCCTTTATGCGCTTGCAGCAATATGTCTATATCCAACGTTAAGATGGTCTCGTAAGCGCTCTTTAGTAGCTTTGCTTGCAAGTATACCGCCCTATGGTTCACTTTTATTTGAGCAATGGGCAAGTTTTAAACGAAGTAACGATGAATTCAAACTTTTTAGTAACTACATATTGGTATTATTTATATACCAAGAATTTGCTGTTTAGGTAAACTGTAGATTCACTGTGAAAAATATCTAGCAAGTAAATCCTATATATCTTTCATTTGTAATCTACCTAATTTTGAATATTAACAGCTAGATAGTTGGAGTTTTTGATAGTCTAAGACCATCTGAAAACGCGTTGACCCCCCTGGGTCGGTTAAATATTCCAACCCAGGGGGAACGCGAGTCAATCAGTGACTGTTTGGACCGAATATGGTCTGTGGAAGCACTGGTGCAAGTGGATAGCCCGAGGGTGGAAAAGCTTCCTGGCTTTCCTGGAGTGAAACCGCCGCAGAATTCCCGTATCGCACGTACGAAACGTGTTCATTAGGAACTGCAATTGGCTTCCATGCCCAGCCACGAGTCGTGAATCTATAGGGATGATATTCCAGCCCCGTACTGTTCACATCCGTGAGTAACTTCAGCGTCAAATTCTGGCTGTAGTTGAGATGTCCGGTGATCAAGCTGTAATTAGCGAGACCATGTGTGTTTCCGAGCATCAGGCTGTACATGTAGTAGTCACTGAAGGTGTTCGGTGAGTTGTAAAATTGCTCCGTCTGTCCTTTCGGACCTTGGGTTAGCACGCAGACACCAGCCGCACCGTTTGTATGGGTGTTGCCAGGGTCAACGTCGTGTGTTGCGGTGAATGCCATCAATTGTGATCTCTCGAAAGAGTTGAACTGAGTGAAGCATTCCGTTGCCCGAACATCGACCATTGTGGCCTGCTTGGTAACCGATGGAGTGTTACTTGGTGTCGTTGTCATGCAACCTGCCATGAAGGTAATCATGATTGCAATTGCTGCAAAAATGATACCTATCTGCGAAACTGATCGATTTTCCAATCAATTGCCTTTCTCTAGATGAGCATTTTCATACTCATTGATTTCAGGTAAATCAGTAACTGAAACGATTAAACCAAAAACTCCCTTCGCGTTTTCGTAAAAAATTCTATCTAACTGTTAAATTGCGACTTATATAAAAAGCTCTGGCCTCTAATATGTCCTATATATCTTACCATAAATATGAATAAATGTCAAAGATTTATAATGAATTTAGATAGTACTAATCTAGCTGTAATTTATATTTATATTATTTGTCACTAATAAAGAAATTATTCTATGGTTTAGTAGTAGTAACTGGAGTCGTAGTAGTCGTCTTTGTGGTAGTTGGCGTAGTAGTCGTAGTTGTGGTAGTTGGCGTAGTTGGGATTGTGATTGGTGTAGTACTAGGAGTAGTAGGTGTAGTTTGACCGCAGGTTATGCTGTTAGCTTCAGCTTTAGTTACAACAAACATAATTAGGTGGATGAACTGATCAGTGTCACCAGGTTGTGGCGCTACTGGTACTACAGTAAAGTGATCAACATTGTAGCCTTTAGCTAGTAGAAGCAATGTACTTGAGAATGTATCTGGGTTAGAAAGTAATGCTTTTACTCCAAGAACATATTCAATTGCTATTACTTTACTATTTTTAACATCGTAAATTGGACCTTGTGGAATATCTTTAGGAATTATATATTGCTTTCCACGTCCAACAGTACAAGCTGAAGTCACAATTGCTTGTGGTGGAAGACTAATTGGTTGAACAGCTGGTGCTACTGTTACTACTTTTTGACCATGTTTACCATAAAGATATGCCCCAGCTACACCACCAACGAATAATAGAAGTATTACTACAAAAGTAACCATCATTTTACCGTGTGGTTTTTTAGCTTTGGTTGGAACGTCCGGAGTCGTTGAGCTTGGTACTTCTGTTGGTGCACTTGTTGGCGTAGATATAGGTGCAGAACTACCAGAGTCTGGATTACTACTTATTGGTGCGGTAGTAGTTGTCTCAACTGGAGCTGAGTCACTACTTGGAGAAATGCCACTATTATCAACACTTGGAGTAGTTGGTGGAGTTATATCAGAAGTCGACTTAATAGGTCCGCCATTTATCGGTATGTTAGTTTGGCCACTATCGGTGTTGTTTTCTGGAGCCATTAGCATTAGCATAAGTAGTATGTATTCCAATGTCAAGGTTGTTTTAACCTATTAGCTTGTTTTTTATATGGAGAAAATAAAAAAATTTAGACTAACCATATCAACGAAGTTGCTGATCTTCTTTTTGATTGTTTCTTTAATACCTCTATTCTTAGTTAATATTGTACTTGTAAGTTCAGCAAAATCTCTACTATTGAATGCAGCCGAAACAAGACAACAAATAGTAGCCGATGATACTGCATCAAATGTGGATAACTATCTGGCTAATAAAACCAGTGCATTATCCTTTCAGGCTGGTGTATTCGCCGTTAGAAATCTTAACACTTCTGGTACTTCTCCTAATCTTGCAGTACTTGTAAAAGAAGATCCTACCGTTCAAAAAGTCGCATATTTAAATGCTTCAGGAATTGAAGAAAACGCATTTACTCAACAGGGCCAAGTTCAAAATCTTACTAATCAAGCAAGCAGTGATGCATTCAAGGCTATTGGTTTTCTTGGTGGAAAAAATTACATAAGTTCAGTAAGTTATGATAGCGAAGGAAATCCGCAAATTACTATAGCTGTACCAGTACTAAAAACTAACCTAAGTCAAAATTATAATAACCTACAATCAGCTAACTTCGGTAAATATACTGATCCTAGCGATATTCAGGGCGTGATAGTTGCTAACTATGACATTAGTGGACTTTGGCAATCAGTACTATCAACTAAAATAGGTAACGGAGGATATGCTTATGTTGTAGATGGTCTAGGTAACTTAGTTGCACATCCGAATAATAAGTACTTAATATCTCACCAAAAAATATCTACTGTCCAAGCTGTTAACGAATTTATAACTGGTCAAACTGGAACTCGACAGACCGTTTCTGAAATTGGTAAGAATGTTATAAGTACACCACGTAAACTGACTCGGACTAACTGGGCAGTTATTGTAGAAGAGCCGGTATCTAGTATTTTCGCGGGAATAAATTCATTCCTTAAATTATCTGAAATTATCTTCATTGGTGCAGTCATATTCTCTATACTCATGAGTCTTATATTTAGGAAACAACTTATAAACCCAATTAACAAATTGATGTTTGGGGTTAAAAGTATAGAACATGGGGATTATGATCAAACAATTGTAGTTAAGAGTAACGATGAGCTTCAGGAGCTTGCCAACACATTTAATAGTATGGGTCTGAATATAAAGAATCTAGTTGGAGACTTAAAGAACAAGAACCAAAACCTCGTTGTAGAACAGACTAAGTTAAATAGCATAATTAGTAGTGTGTCAGATGGAATTGTGGCTTTGAATGACATGGGTGAAATTATTTCTATTAATCCACCAGCTGCAAGATTAATTAACAATATACCAATTGACCTTAAGGGTAAAACTATTACTGACTACTACCCTTTCCTTCATGAAGGAAAACAACTAATAATAGAACTGATAAAGCCAGGTCAATATCAATATAATGACCTGACATTATATCGAGGTAATGAGATTTCATACTTAGATGTGATGGTTACAGTAATTGACCGAAAAGATAGTGATATAGCAGCAATTCTAACTATTCACGATCAAACACAGAGTCGTGAATTAGATGTTATGAAACTAGACTTTGTTGCTATAGCTGCCCATGAGTTAAGAACACCAGTAACTGTCGTACAGGGCTACTTAAGCCTACTTAAATACGAAGCCCTAAATCAGTTAACTATCCACAATATTGAAAATCTTCAAAAAGCGATTGTTGGTACTGATCAACTTCGCGATTTGATCAACAAACTACTTAATATATCTAGAATTGAACGTGGTGAGATGGATATTCATATCGAAAAATTAGATCTAGCTCAACTAGTTAAAGAAGTATCGAGTCATCACGAACCAACTGCATTAATTAGGGGACAACACATTATATATACCTGTAATGTAGAAGATTATGTATATGTTCCTGGCGATATATCGTCCCTCACTGAAGTACTCAATAACCTAATTGGTAATGCAATGAAATACACACCTGAGGGTGGAAACATTCGTGTAAAAGTTATTGCTAGTAAAACTCAAGCTCGAGTTGAGGTAAGTGACGAAGGACCAGGAATAGCCACAGATGCTCGTAACAAATTATTTACCAAGTTTTATCGAGTTGAGAGAAGTCTTGTTGCTGGTAACCGTGGAACAGGACTAGGTCTATATATATCTAAAACTATTATTGACCTACATCACGGAAAGATTGGACTAGAACCTTATACCGGTAAAGGCTCAGTCTTCTATTTTGATCTACCTATTTATGTACCAGAATTACACGATAAATTAGTGTCTAAAGAAAAAGAATCGGGAGGTATCCATGGCTGGTTTAAAAAACGTACTCCTAGTTGAAGATGATGTAATGATTCGTGATTTATATCGCAGCGTCCTTGTTAATAAAGATTTTAGGGTTGAGGTTGCGGGTAGCTCGATAGAACTGTATAAGAAACTGGAGTCTTATCATCCGGACTGTGTTCTTTTAGATGTAATGCTACCTGGTTCATCTGGCCTAGACATACTAAAAGAACTACGAACTAATACTGCGCTAGGTTGTATCGATACTAAAATAATTGTTTTAACAAATTTAGCCTTGCAGACTATTACTGAAACTGCAATTGCAAGTGGCGCCGACGGATATGTAATTAAAGCTGATATACTACCAGAAAATCTGCCGGTTATAATTGCCTCTTTAGAAGATTAATATTATGAAGAAAAATAAAACTAAACTTAAAAAAAGACATTTCCTAAAACGTCATCATCATCTAAAACATCTACTTGTAACGTTATTCATTATTATTATTGCAGTCATACTGTTCTTTATTCTCATTGGTGCAATATCAAAAATTAAAACTGCACATAAACAAAATGCACTCCAGCCCTTTTATAATACTTCGGACCTCAGTACGGCTGGCCCACTTGGAGAAGTATTAAGATCAGAACCGTTAGGTATAAAGGTAGATAATGGTACGGCCGAGCGAATAATTTATAGGACACAACGGTCTAATGGAAGCATTACTTTTGCATCCGGAATGGTTTTTGTACCTAATAATTCTGCTTCTGGTTTTCCAAGACCAGTTGTTGCATGGGCGCATGGGACTGTCGGTATGGGAGACGCTTGTGCGCCTTCCCGAACTACTAATCCAACTTCAAGTATTGCCTGGGTGAGTGAAATGTTAGCACGGGGCTGGGTAGTAACAGCTACCGATTATGCAGGTCTAGGTACACCCGGAACTGAAGGTTATTTAATAGGTGGGGATGAATCGAGAGACGTCTTAAACAGTGTTAGAGCGCTAAAGTTCATAACCTCCGCTCAAGCTGGTAATACTTTTGCCATATGGGGCCATTCACAAGGTGGACATTCTGCCCTGTTTAGTGCTAGTCAAACAAGTATATATGCACCCGAATTACATTTAGTGGGTACAGTGGCATCTGCTCCTGCTGCTGAGTTAGTACCACTACTTAATGAAACATATGGAACAACCCTTGACTGGGTAATCGGTCCAGAAGTTCTTGTATCATGGCCAACTCAGTACAATAATTTAGACCCAAGTTCAATTACTACTTCAGCCGGTTTTAATAATTATAAAAAAATAGCTAATCAATGTATTAGTACTGCCGCCCTCGGAGGACTAGTTCGAATAAGTCTTAAACAGGACTTTTTCAAAGAAAATATATCTAGCTCTACTAGTTGGTTAGGGGCTGCTAAATCTGAAACTGCTCCAATTTTAACTAAAGACCAGCCACTACTTGTTGCGGAAAGTCTAAACGATAAAGTAGTACTCCCTAATACTACTGCATTATATATTCAGACTGCCTGTCGAGCAGGATCAAATCTTAGTTCACTATGGTTAGCCGACGTAGGTCATATTCAATTATCCTCAACTATTGCACCACAAGTTATAACCTGGATTGGTGATAGGTTTGCAGGTCAGCCAAATATATCAAGCTGTAATCAACAACTACCTATAACACCTGCAAATAATTAGCTGCTTGAGCTTGTTGATCAATTTGTACTATTTCTACGGTAGTACTTGTCCCATCATCAAGTTCCCAAGTTACAGAATGTCCGGCTTTGCTATTAATTAGAGCTGAGCCGACAGCTGAAGTTGCAGAAACTATAGTTACATCTTCAGGTTCAGGCATACCGGGTATGTCATGAGTTGCAATATCAAAAATTTGCACCCAGTCTCCACCATTAACTGTTACACGACTACCATAGGTTGCGATGCTTAACTTTTCATCGGGATATGGAGTCTGATCGTGGTATCGAATAACTAAACTCAGTCCACCAAGTATTTGCTGTTTTCGATCCATTCTTCTGGATTCGAAAGCCGTAACACCAGTTGTTGTATACTTCATTTCTTTACTTTCGTGAGCAGTGATTCCTTCTACATAAAGCTCACGTGCGGCAATTCTTTCGAATTCCGATTTATCATAATTAGCCAGTACAAATGCTGCTTCGTGTGGTAATAAACCAATTGATTTTTCAGGGTTATCTTGCTGTGTCATCTCAATATATAACTATATATATGAACATTTGTCAATTATTGATATAAATCTGTATTTGCTATGATGTAAGGATAATGTTAGACACAAGCAAAAAGTCGGTATGGTTAAGGGCACAAGAAGCAGAAAAAGGACACTGGGCGTATTTATGGCAAGACAGCAGTTCTCAGGAAAGAATAGCCCTTATAAATAACGAGGTTATTAAGGGTGAATTTATATTTCAAGAGATGGCAGACTACTTTCACATTAATCCCAAAAAAGATTGGGCAAATCTTAAAATTTTAGACGTTGGATGTGGACCGCTAAGTTTAGTTGCTCGAAACTCTCTTGGTAAAACCCGAGTAGGTGTAGACCCCCTAAAATATCCTCATTGGGTTTATGAAGATTACGAAGCCAAAAAATTCAATGTACAACTTGAACCATTTGAAGAATTATCCGTACTAACAAAGTTTGATATATTAATATTTTATAACGCATTACAGCATTTTGCAGATCTTGATTTAGTCATTGCAAAATGTAAATCAGCCCTCGCAAAAGGTGGTGTTATTTTTCTGTCTGAGTATTTAAAGGTTCCAACAAATGATGCTCACATTCAATACTTAGAAGCAGACAAACTTGATAAGTTATTTAGAGATTCGGGATTTCGAGTTAATTCGACTACCCTGCCTGTTCGACTACCAGGCTTTGTTGAACGTCCTGACGGTACATCAATCGATTTATATGTAGCTAAAATAGATGGAAGTGATTAATATGGACTGTTTATTTTGTAAAATAGTTGCCGGTGAGATGCCTAGTCATAAGATTTACGAAGACGATTCATATTTGGCTTTTTTGACTTTATTTCCAAACACTCCAGGAGCTACGGTCGTAATACCTAAAAAGCATTACTCAAGTTACGTTTTTGAGTTACCTGACGCTGTTTATCATGATTTTTTAGATATAGTTCGTAAAGTTGGTCTACAGCTAGATGCAAAAATTGATGATTCAAATAGAACGGCACTAATTTTTGAAGGTTTTGAGATTGACCATGTTCATGCCAAATTATATCCGCTACATGGAACAGCTGATTTAAATACTTGGAAACCAATTTTATCTGGTAAACCAGAATTTCATGAAAAATACCAAGGTTACGTAACCTCAATTGATGGACCTAAAGCTTCAGAAGAGGATCTAGAAGCAATGTCTAATAATCTGAGTAATTAATTATTGAAGACATATAACGATTAAGTATATATAATTGATATATGAGCCAAAATTCATCCGATCGTTTTATGATCGAAAACGAAAAGATTATGCGAAAACACAACGTCCATGGAAAAAATGCCTTAAAAAAATATTTTCCTACACATAACGATCTAATAAATACACCTCTTGCCTTTCATTGTGAGTGCTCAGATCTGAACTGTGATAAAAATATTTCTCTTACTATGGATGAATACGAAAAAATCCATAAAAGAAGAGATAGATTTTGTATATATAAGGGTCACGAGAAAGATAGAATTGAGAAAATCGTAAATATATTTAATGATTACATAGTAGTTGAAAAGTTTGCACTTGCAGCAAATTAACACGCGTATGGTTTCACGATCATAAAAGAGTTATGTCATAATAGGATCATGTTGGAATCACGGGGTAATCATAATGATTTTACTAGTAACTTTAGGTCTACTATTTTAAGAAAATATAAGAATAAAAACATTATATTATTTCAAGGTGAAGTTCCTCCCTTAGCGCTTGTCATAAAATCTGGATTTGTAATTTCATATACTATAAGTAATAGCGGAGACGAACAAATTATTGCTTTTTACACGGTCGGTGACGTAATACCGGTAGAATGGGTTTTTAGCAGATCACCTGTATCACTTTACTATTATCGTGCTTTTACAGATTGCATTGTTACTGCAATTAACCGTGAAGAGTTTAGAGAAAGTATAGATAAAGACCATCTACTTTCAAACAAGTTACTTAATCAATTTGCAAATAGCTTCATTGGCTCGACAGTACATATTCACGCACTAGAACATTCCCACTCACAAGATAAAATAATTAAGATAATGCACTACTTAGTTTTGAGATTCGGAATAGTTGATCGAAATAAGAGCGACGTATATAAAATGCCATTTAAGTTAACTCATTCTCAAATCGCCAGTTTAGTTGGAATTACTAGAGAGTCAGTAACTATTGAAGCGATTAAGTTAAAAAAGCGCGGGGCTCTTCAGTATAAAGGTGGAATATATACCGTTAATTTACCGGTTCTGATAAGTTCACTTGGTAGTGAAGAGTTTGATTCATTAAAAATTCGGTAAAAAAATTAAACAGTTTCTTTAATTACTTTGATAAGTTCATTTGGGGACGCCCAAGCTTTTAGCATGTACTTAGAAGCCCCAAGATCGAAGGCATCTTTTATCTCATCTTGTTTGTCGTAATTACTAAAAATTATTATTTTTGATTTTAACTTTGGTTTTAATTTATTTATTTTGGTCAAAAACTCTATTCCACCCATGGTTGGCATTCTTAAGTCGAGTAAAATAATATCAGGCTTAAATTTCTTTAGACATTCAAGTGCTTCCTTACCGTTAAAACTAGATTCTACTTTTATTTTTTGAGATTTAAGTATAGCAACATAGGCTTCATTTAAGTCTTTTTCATCCTCTACAACCAGTACATTTATATCCTTCAGTGCTTTGTCCATAAATTATATATTTACTCCGTCTTAGGAAAATTATAAACCCTATTTAGTAAATTATAATGTTAGAATTATAACTTTTTATTTGTGATTTATTCAATAAATCTTATTTCAAATTCAAGGTACTATCATAGCTGACGGGGGTACTATGGGAAAAACAATACTTAGCGAAAAAGAACTATTATCAAAAATAGATTCTTTTTTGAATAGAAAATCATTAAGATATCCTGAACTTATTTTTCGGGAAAAATCTACAATAAATTAGAAATTATTTAATTTCTAAAATATAAACTCATATTATGTATAATCCTAATATGTAAAAATATGGAGTTTGATTTATGAGCAATAAGCTAAAGGTCTTGTATGGTTATTTTTTATTCGTTATTTTATACGCCCTTGGCACACTACTAATTCCACCACCTAAAGGAACTCTTCAAAAATACCATATTACTTTAGCGCACCTTAGATTGGTAGATCTGACTATAATTATTTTATTTGCCATTATATGGGCATGTGCTTTTTATGGCTTTTATCATATAAGTCATTATTCAAGACTTATTAAAGAAAATAAGGACGGCAAGCCTCTTTCTAAAATTGCAATTGGAATTGGATTTTTAGCTGTATGGTTTCCAATAACTGCGAACTTCAATATCTACACAAACTTACTTGTCGAACACTACAGTCACCTTTCAACTTCGGTACTTATTACTCAAAACTATCTGAGTTTATTTCTACCGTTCATCGGTTTTGTTTTTATTGGAATAGGCGCGAGACAACTAAGTGAAATTACAAAACAAAGACCTACACTTCGTAGCACAAATATGTTGGCTGCCCTGATTATATTTATTGGTGTATTTTATGGATATTTAGTTTCTACTACTCCAAATAGGCTCACGGGACCTTACCATATGCCTATAATTTTAATTATGTTAACTCTAGTTGCACCTTATATTTTTATGTGGTTTAGCGGCATTCTTTCTTTTTATGAAATTTATATTTATCGACAAAAAGTTAAAGGAATTATTTATCGAAAATATTGGACTTTACTTGCCTATGGTCTTGGCTCATTGATTGTGTATTCAATCATTCTTCAGTATTTAACTACAGTGTCTGAGCGGCTTTCAAAACTGTCCCTTGATTGGATTCTTGTGGTCGTATACTTATTATTAATAATGATTGCCGCTTGTTATATATTAATTGTCCTTGGAGTTAAAAATCTAAAGAAGATTGAAGAAGTATGATGACTAAGCGGACTGTATCACTGTATTTGGAGGTAGTTGATATTACCTATGAATATCTTGGTCCAGCAGCCGATCGTTTTGTAACCCGACAAATTAAAAGTCACATCGGTAAGGCACCCGAACGATTGACTAAAAAAGATCTTAAAGATTTAATAATCTGGATTAAGATTGCCATGTCACTACTAACAGACGATGAGCCACTAATTAATAAGTATGTATCGGATTTAAAACGACTCACGGTTTAATAAGAAAATATATTTATTATGATAAAACTAGATAAACCAAAACAAGACAATCAGCTTCATCGACTTGCTGAAATTGATGCAATTTTTGCAAGTATTGGTGAGGGTTTAATTGTCACGAATGATATTGGTAAAGTTACTCGGGTAAATAAAATCGCTCTAGATATTTTTGGAATTAAAAAATCTGAAATTATTAATAAGAGATTTACTGATAGTATTATTGCCTATTATGAAAATGGACTACCGGTAAGTGTTATAGATACGCCAATTGTAAAAGCTTTTTTAACTGGCAAAGTGATAAATCAAAAAACTATATATAAAAAGAAAGACGGCACTAAAATACCCGTCCAAACAACTATTTCGCCATTGATGCTGCGAGGAAAACCAATAGGGTCTGTTCAACTATTTCGAGATATAAGTAGTGAAATTCAGATGGACAAAATGAAATCAGATTTTATATCAGTTGCTTCTCACCAACTTCGCACTCCCCTTTCTTCGGTAAATATATATGCTGGTATGTTAAAGGAGGGACTAGCGGGAGAGATAAATGATCAGCAAAGAATATTTATTGGAACAATATTAACTTCTGTTCGTCGAATGAACGAACTTATAGATACGCTTCTAAATATTACTAAAATTGAAGCAGGTGGGATAAAGGTGAGCCCTGAGAAAACTAATCTAAATAACTTATTGCAAGAAATTATTTCTGAAATTATTCCAAGTACTGACAATAAAAAACTAAAATTAACTATGGATGTTGATAATGATTTAAAAGATATTAAAACGGACGGATTACTAGTAAAGGAAGTAATACTGAATCTTCTTACAAATGCTATTAAATATACACCCGAAAAGGGATCAATTACTATTTCCCTAAAAAGTGATTCGAATAATGTAATATTTAGTATAAAAGACACTGGCTATGGCATTCCAGATCACCTACAAGAGCATATTTTCACTAAGTTCTTTAGGGCTGACAATATTCTGGTTCATGACGTTAGCGGCACAGGACTTGGCTTATATTTAACTAAAGTAATTACCGATAATCTAAATGGTGATCTTTGGTTTGAGAGTATTGAAAATAAAGGTAGCACATTCTATTTATCATTACCTATTCATGGTTCGATTGCTAAAACCGGAAATTATAATATAGGTAGTTAGGTTTGTAGTTGAGTCATAATCGGTAGATTAAAACCGAAAGTTGAACCTTCTTTTAGTTTACTAGAGAATATAATTTGACCGTGTTGGTCTTCAACAACTCTCTTAACTAGATAAAGTCCAATTCCAGTTCCGTTTGGGCTTTCTCTAATTGCATTATCTGCTCTAAAGAATTTAGTAAACAAGTGTTCTTTTTGATTTTCTGGTACGCCGATTCCATTATCCACAACTTTGAATATCACATTATTTTGATCAGAACTCAGATAGACATCGACTTTACCACCTGAAGAATAAAAAATCGCATTATTAACTAAATTCATAATCGCCTGTCTAGTCTTAGCTTCATCTAATTGAATAGCAGGTACTGGCGTTTGTGGCTGATGATAAGTTAGCGTTACATTTTTGTCTTTTGCTTCCATCTCCAGTTGACTTACTTCGTCCTTAACAGTTTCGTTTAAATCAACTGATGAAATTTCAAGGAAAAACTTTCCTGCTGACATCCTACTTAAATTTAGTAAATCAAATACGAGGTTTTTCATTACTCGGGTTCTAGATAATGCTTTTTTAAGTGCTTCATTAGCTTTATCACTATCTTTAGCATAAAAGCCCTGAGTTATTAATGATAAGAAGCCTTCCATAACTGTTAGCGGTGTACCAAGTTGATGAGATACCATTGAGATAAAGTCATCTTTAGTTGCACTAGCTTTTTTTAGGTCATCATTTGCTATAAGGAGCTGTGTAGTTGATTCTTCTACCTTTCTTTGTAGACTGGCATTAAACTGTCGAATTTGATCATAGGCACGACTATTTTGGATGGCAATCGCAAGCTCATCTGCAATTATATTAGTTAACAGAACATCTTTCTTTACATACGGTAGTCCACGGTTTCGATTACTAAATAAAATATAGCCTACTTTTTCATTATTTACTTTCATTTGTGCGGCAACTTGTATTTTATAGGTCTCCAGAATAGTTTTTTCTTGGCCAGGATCCAAATCTTCAGTGACTACAATATTATCACTGATGGATTCAAGGTCATTTTGAAACTTATCAATTACAGAACTAAAGTATTCACCTGATTCAAAATAAATCTTTCCTTTATCCAGAACCACAATGTCAATTTCTTTTATATTCATTTTCTTAGTTAAGACAGCTATAACTTGCCTACTCATTTCTTCAAGTCGGATTTCTGAAGCTAAAATCTTACTTATCTCATTAACTAGTTGTTCGGAGTTATAACTTACTTGAAAGTATAATTTATCAGTTAGCTTTTTAAGTAAAGCTTTAAGAGGATTAAATAATAAAGCTAAAATAATTGCAGCCGTAATAAAGTAAAGATTTTCTAGGGTATTTAAAGACAAATGTGAGAAAAGTATTTTAGTAGGAACAAGCATGATAATACTGAAAGTGATCATAACGATCAAAAGTGTCGCAACAAAGCCCATGCTTCGCAGAGCTACTGATTTTATATCGAATAGTTTGTGTTTAAGGATTACATATCCCATACCACCAACAAATAAGAGAATAGATGGAGTACCGACAATATTTCCCAGAGTAGTATAGTGAAATTCAGGAAGTATTATTTGTGTAATCATGTTTAGAATAATGACCAAAGAAGAGCTATAGACTATTATATTTACTTGAGAACGAACTAACTGATCGCTTCTTTTTGCGTATCTTATTAAAAGTGTAAAACTATATGAAGTTACAAATATAAAATTGATTAACGTTAACCAAAGAAGAGGGCCGGTATTAGTAGTTGTAACACCGTTAGTCCCACGAGTAATTCCGCCGATTGCAAGCGGAGAAAACGCCAACACACCAAGAATCATCGCAGAAACTATAAGCATTGCCATTGATACATTAAGGATTTTTTTTCTACCTATAAAAGCATAAGTAAAAGCTAAAAATGCTACTGGAATATAATTTGCTGCCAAAAGTGATATTCGAGAAAACAGTAATGCGCCGGAGTATGAGCTTGGGAAATTAGAAATGTAACCTACAGTAACGTAAGCCAACACAACAAAACCAAAAACCAAAAAGACCTGATTAATTTTGCTACGATAGTTTTTCGCAGCAACTAAAGTAAGAATAACAATAAGGCCAACAATGGTGGCTATACTTGATACGTTATTGTAAACGGAAATCACAAATTACCTACTTTATATTTTTTTGATTAGGGTTAACTTTCATTGTTTTTGTTATTGATGTTAACTCCTTAAATTATACCGCTTAAGTCATGTAATTAACAATCATTTTATATTAGCTTTTTGTAGATTTAAATAAGCACTTTCAATGTTATAGTATTAGCAATATGTCGGAGCGTCTCGCAGCAACCCAAGAAGTACCAGTTATGTCCGTTCAATATTGGGATCCGATAGATTCAACGGATCTTTTTGTACCTAGTCCGTTAGAACTTGGAATCGATACTTCGAGGTTTGGTGGCATCTTGTATGAAGGTGAACAAACAGATATAAATGATTACGAAATTGATTCATTTGCTTGTGATGGACTTATTAGATTCTGTGGATTAATAATAAAAGATACATCTACAAATAGAGTTACAATTGCAAATTTATCAAATGATGAATTTGAATCAAATCAAATTATGGTTGATGTGAATCGGAAATCTCACAAAGAAGTAACTTTGATTTATGGTAATAGTTCGACAAGGCAAAGACAAATAGAAAGTCAAAGTGTTTCAGGGGCTTACGGTAGACTTAACTTAAGAATAATTAATGTAGAATCTGGTGATAAGCCATTTGGTTTTATATTTTCTAGATCGACTGGTGAGGTTAGAACTTTTACTAGAGATGAACCAAGTTTAATTACTACTTACTCACTCTTCCCTGTTTTTGTTTAATTATTAACTAATATGAGCTTTGATTTTTTCAAGAATCATTGGAAGATCAGTTGTGGATTTTTCTAAGTACTCGTCAGCACCAAGTTTTTTCGCTCTATCCATGTCTTCTTTTCCACTTAATGCAGTCAACATTATTACGGGTATTTTTTTAGTTTGATCAGTGTTTTTAAGAATATCAAGCACATCAAATCCACTTATTTTAGGCATCATCACGTCAAGAAGAATAAGATCTGGTTTAAAATCTAAACTAGCAGCAAGAGCATCCTCACCATTACTTACTCTGTGGGTAGTGAATCCTTTTATTTCTAAATGTGTAATATACATTTTAGCTATCTGATCATCATCATCTACTACAAGTATTCGCTTTGTTTTATCCATTCGGTGAAAATCCAATCATTAACTGTTTACAAATATATGGTTATATTCTAACACTTTAAATATTAAGGCAATAATAATTCTATTAGGCTTTTTCTTTTGTGATTTTTTCCTGTTTGAATTTGAATCCAAAAGTACTTCCCTCACCCTCTTTACTTTCAAATATTAGATCACCACCCTGTTCATTTATTACTACTTTGGCTAGATATATACCTACACCTGTACCATCAGGCCTGACTAATTTGGCGTTTTTTGCTCGATAGAACTTAGTGAATAAATGATCTTTCTCGCTATTTGGTACTCCAATTCCGTTATCGACAACTTTGAATATTATTTCGTCACTGGCTGTTAACTGAATATCAATTTTTGCACCTTTAGGTTTAGAATAATGAATAGCGTTATCAATAAAGTTTATAATTACTTGCTTTGTCTTATCTTCGTCTAACATTATTGATGGGAAGTTTTCAGGTTTCTGATAGTTCAAAGTAATTTCTTTTGAAGCTGCCATATTAGTTAGTTGTTTAACTTGGGCGTCTACGAGATCTGCCAAGTTTACTGGGCTAGCTTCAATACTAAACTTGCCAGATGTAATTCTCGAAACATTAAGAAGTTCTGAGACTAATCTGACCATACTTTCTGAGCCGTCTAGTGCTTGGTCTAAGAACTCTTTTTGCTGTTTGTTGACTTTACCAGCATCTCCCATGCTTACCATGTTTACATATCCTTTTATAACTGATAGAGGAGTTCTAAGTTGATGGGAAGCCATGCTTATGAAATCATCTTTTGTTTCATCAAGTGCCTTTAATCTTTTATTTGCTTTAGTTAGTTGTGAGGTTGCAACATCAATTTTTTCTTGCAATGTAATATTAAATTGCTCAATTTCTTCAAATCTAAGTGCATTTTGAACTGCTATTACTAGTTCTTTTGCGATTATATCTAGAATAATAATGTCTTGGTTTACATATGCATTACCACTTTTTCTTGAACCCAGAATCAAATATCCTATTTTATCTGTTTTACCACTTTCATTAATATCTAGTCGAACCGAAACTGAAGCATTATTCTTAGACATCTCATTTCTGAGATTAACTTTACCCGATTCTATCTCATCCAAAACTACAATTCTATCCTTATATTCTTCAAGTTGATTTATTAAACTCAATATTCCACTTGTATTATCAAATCCACTATTTCCAACTATCTTATATTTTTTTTGATTTGATGACTCCTCTATATAGTATGCGCAATATTCAGATTTTAGGTTTGAGCTTATTACACCAGCACTTAACGAAAGAAGAGGTTCTATCTCGATATTTGAAACTAACACTTTGTTTAATTGATCTAAAAATAACGATGAATTATAAGCATCTCTGTAAAAAATCTTATTTGTCAGTCTATCAAATAATGTTTGGATTCTCGTGAAAGATAGTGCAGCAATAGCCGTAGCCAATGCTAAGAAGATTTGAGCAGATATAGGAATCTCTAAATTAAAAATATATTTTGATGCTGCAAATATAACCAGACCATATAAAAGCGCGATCGTAATTAATGCTGTCGCATAGGCTAACGATCTCGCAATAATTAAGCGGATATCAAATAATTTGTGTTTAGTTATTGCGTACGCCATGCCGCCTGTTAGTAGTAAGGAGAATAATGCCCCAGCATTTGTTAGGCCGTAATAATTAAGTGCAATTGGAAGAACTGCATTAGTTATAATCACACCAAGTAAAAAACCAGCAAGTCCTATTAATACTGAATTAATTTGTGATCTTGCAAATCCAGTTAATTTTCTGTGTGCAGAAAGTAAAGTAAATAAAGTCATAACTACGTTTGCAAAAAGTACAAAAAAGTAAAAATTAGCAAGACTTCCGAATCCTATAGTCCATGTATTTTGAGATGGTGTAATATAACTTACTACAACTGGTGTTAGTGAAAATAGTAGTGCATATGCGTTGAAAATCGTAAGCGCTTTACTGATAAAATTTGATTTTCTGTGCGCTAGATTTGCAGAAAAATAAAATATAGCTAAAGAACCAGCTGCTCCTAAAAAGAAAGTCAGTTTATTTGCAACAATTGCAATGTCATAAGAAACACTTAAGGTACTCCCTAGATAATTTGTTGCTAACCAACCAGCTATCAAAATACTACTCAAAAAGAACAGTCTATTTAACTTTGCTTTTGGGTTTCTTAAGAAAATAAATAAACTTAAAATTAAAGTAACTGTAATACTGAATACTGTAATAAAAGCATAAACATTAAACATTAGTTTAATTATGTCATAAACAGTAGTTAAATTACCATAAAATGGATTAATTTATGAAGGTAATTATACTAATAACTTGCTGATGGATTTAAGTGAAGAGTATTTCGTGCAACCATTCTAGACAATGATTTGTAATGCGATGTTCTGTTATATCGAACTTTTCTTGCTTTTATAGTCATAGCGTCTATTACAATAGCGCGAGGTGCATAAGTGGGTTTCACTCGTTTGTTATCGCTTTCTCGCAATAAGTTTAACATTGCTTGACTAGCCCCTACTCCTGCAGCCATCGCAACCCCCGGAGCAACTGATGGTGCGGATTTTTCGCCTTTTGCCACTTTTTCAAATACTTTTAAATCTGCATATGGAGGTATATATGGTAACCACCGGCTGAGAGGTACGACTGCTTCGTCTATTTCTATTATTCCTTGATCTTCCTTGAAGCCCAATCTTTTTTCTAGCTTTGGACCATCAGGTTTATATGTTGTTACTACAGTACCAAAACCTACATTCATTGCTGTCAAGTTTGGTATATTTTGGTTTCTTGCTTCTCGTGCTAATAAAACCGCTAATGCATGGAGTGTAAATTCAGTTTCATCTATTAGCAAATCAGCACCTGTTAAGAAAGATTCAACATTAAGTATGTTTATACCATCTTCATAAACTATTGTAGATATATCTGGATTTATTAATTTAACAAATTCCGCTACAGCAGTAGCCTTATTCTTTCCTACAGTTAGATCAGTACAAACTGCTTGTCTATTAATGTTTTCAATTTCAAAAGGGTCTGGATCAGCTAATCTAAGTTCACCCACGCCCATTCTTGCAAGTTGAATTGCAAGCATCCCACCATCTCCACCTGCTCCGGCTATTGCCACACTTGAACCTTGGATAATCGCTTGTTCTTCGACTGATAAAAATCCGAGATTTCTTTCAAATCTAGCTGAATCAGTCATTACTTACTCCTTGTAAAGAAGCGTCATAATATCCTTCTCCAGTTTCACTTGCAGCTGTTTCGAAATGAGCTTTTAGTTTTAGGGCAATACTTCCAGTTTCAATTGAAGTAATTTTGTCAAATATCTCCTTTGGGTGTACTCTGGCGGGATAAAGAATTCCTTCATATTCTGGTACGTATTTTGATTCTCCCATTAAATCAAGTGGTATACGCATTGCATTAAATAAACGAACTAATGGCTCTTCGATCATGAAGTATTGAGTGTCTATTCCATTTTTCATAGAATACAAAACAGCGGTCCTTATTAACGATAGAGATAAAGCGCTTTGAGTTGCTTTATCATGATGACGAGCAATAAACCTGGATACTTCACCAGTACCTTTACTGGCCGGCTCGTCAGTAAATACTTCAGGAAAATAGTGTTCTATTGGTAATTTTTTCTTATCGTCGGATTTCATTATTAGTCTAGTACTACCTACGACTTCAGCTAGAACGCCATCTTCGCTTTTATCTTTTTCTAAAACGACAAATTCAACAGATCTTATATCATCTTCATCTATTTCTCTACCCTTGCTATCCAATTGAGATTCTGTTAAAAAGTGTAATTCTCTTACGTATACATTCCCACGAAAACGCATCAGACCATTATAATAATTTTGGTCTATAATATTGTCTCCGGTAGCAACATGACCTAGCCAGAAGACTGCATCTTCGTGACCAGAAAATACTTCTGCAGAAACACTATTATCAAGACCAAATTCTTGTATCGGTGAAGTAATTGACATAACTATTTTATCCCTTGGGTACTTTCGTTCTTATTACCACTATTTTGTGAAATAACAACTGGTAAATAAGATAATGCTAAACTTGCACCTGCAGCTTCTACCGCTAATGGCCAGCTACTTAAGGGCATTGAAGTTATTGCACCACTCATTATTACCGCTGATGTACCTATAGCACCTAACACATTTAATGACACCCCAGTATTAAAAACTTTGTTATGCTCCATGTCTGTAATTATCTGACTCAATCGCTTTTTAACAGTAAGAGGATTGCCTAATTTTGAACCTGCAGAAGCAAGCATTACCCCAGCGCCACCCCACGCCAGAATTTCAGTTCCAACAATTGCTGGGCCCGCCCATTTTGCATCGTGGCCTACAGCGTCTAATGTTTTATTTAAATGTGAGAACGATAAAGCACCGGCCACAACAACAGACCCCACAACTAGAGCTTTCGAGTGTCTCTTTAGCCAGTTTTCCCTAGTTATGATGTCTGTTTGTAAATCAGTTTGTTCCAAAAATAAGTCGATATTTGCACCGTTATGGGCAGTATCTAGCACTGTTTGTTGGAATTCTCCAATTAAATCAGGGGTAAACCCTTGTGTAAGCGCCTCTGTCATAATAAAACATATTCTACATTATTTAGCAACATTTGTCAAGGTTAGTTTATAAATAAAAAAACAAAACTCAATCATCTAAAAAATAGAATGTTTAAGTTTTGTTTAGTCTGCTAATATACAAGCCCGCTAAGGGGATTACATGATACTATTATAACGCTATATAAGGTGAAAATCAAGGTTTAAGAATTGCAAGAACAGATCAAAATAGTTTTAATTGAAGACGATGACGCAATTAGAATGATGTACAAATATAAACTTCATAAGTCTGGGTTTCAAGTGTTTGAAGCATCAGATGGAATTGAAGGACTTAAGGTTATTCATAAAAATAAACCTCACCTAATTCTTTTGGATCTTAAGATGCCAAGGATGAGTGGAGATGAAATGTTAAGGATATTAAGACAAACTATTTTTGGCGCTGGAATAAGAGTTATAGTGCTTACAAACGTAAGTAAGGATGAAGCTTCACAGTCACTAAGATTATTAAACGTTGATAGATACATCGTAAAAGTTCAACATACTCCTGCACAAGTAATAGATGTTATTTATAGTACGCTTGGAATAAAATAAACTTATAATCTATAATCGTTTCTATAACATAATCGAGGAGTTTTTTATGATAGGAGGACCGGAAGACAATGATCTTAGAGACGTGGTTGAAAGCCTAGGATTGAATACTGATTTAACAAATGAAGTGGGTCGAATTGCAGTTCCATCTGGTTGTGATGACTATGAGGGCACAACAAGGAGAGAAATACTTGAATTATCGAGAAGAACCCCTCAAACACCAGAAGAAATAATTGAACTTAATAGAGAGTTAAGTTCAAGACAACCACGTTAACCTGTTTGATAATCTGTTAAACATCTGTAGAATATAAATAAGCCACTGATGCTGCTGACACAGCTGAGGCGAGAGAAGAAAGCCATAATGGTAACTAGAACTCTCCGGGTTAGCCCGATACAGCTTAAAAATAGACCCATACCAGGGTAAAGTAAGGTTGGCACCGCGAGCAACATCGCCCTTACGTCATAATATATGTCGTAAGGTTTTTTATTTTAAGAAGGAATTATATGAGAACAAGAATAGATGAGCTAAAAACTAAAATAGATGAGACTGCAGAAGTATTTGGTTTTGCTCAAAATTTAAGAAAACAAAGCAAAATTATCTTTATTGAACTGCGTGATATTACAGGAACAATACAGGTTGTAGTATCTAAAGAAAATGAAGAAATCTTTAAAGTTGCTTCATCTACCACATTGGAATCAGTTTTATCTATTTCTGGAATGGTTGTTAAGAAGCCTGGTTCTGACTCTGATCTTGAGATTAAAGCTGAAAAGTTGGAGATATTATCACTTTCCGACCCAATGTTACCAATTCCAGTTAACGTTAAAACCAATTCAGATACAGATCTACAAAAGAGACTAGATTGGCGATGGCTAGATATAAGAAAGCCCGAAAATAGTCTTATATTCAAAGTCTGGACATCTATGGAAGAAGCCATGAGAGAGTATTGGATAAAAGAAAACTATATACAAATATTTTCACCAAAGTTTATGAGTACTCCAAGTGAATCAGGGGCTGAATTATTTGCAGTTCCCTATTTTGATACCACGGCCTACTTGGCACAATCACCACAATTCTATAAACAAATGGCAATGTCAGCAGGTCTAGAAAAAGTATTCGAAGTTGGTCCAGTTTTCCGTGCCGACCCATCTTTTACCTCGAGACACTCTACTGAATTCACTGGTTATGACGCTGAGATATCTTATATTACATCTGTTGATGATGTTATGGATGAACATGCCAAAGTCGTAGCGCATATGATCGAAAAAGTTATAGATAAACACGGTGAACAAATAAAGAAAGAATATAACAGAGATTTGAAAGTTCCTAAACTACCCTTCCCAGTTGTTTCCTTTAACGAGGCAAAAGAAATATTAAAAGGTATGAATATACCTAACTTAAAACCAGCAGATTTGAGTCCCGAAGAAGAAAAAGCTATTTCCAAGCATTTCTTTGATAAAACCGGCAATGAATTCTTATTTGTTAAAGATTATCCTTTTGCCGGTCGAGCTTTCTATAGTATGCGATATGACGAGGGAGATTTGTGTAAATCATTTGACCTTCTATGGAATGGACTTGAGGTAAGTTCCGGAGCTCAACGTGAACATCGTCACGATAAAGTATTAGAAAATATTAAGCTTAAAGGCATCAAGTTAGAACACATGCAAACTTATGTAGATTTCTTTAAGTATGGATGTCCTCCACATGGTGGTTTTGGTAATGGACCTGCCCGATTAATAATGAAAATGCTAGACATAAGTAATATTCGAGAAGTTACCTACATTTATAGGGGTATAAATAGGTTAGATCCCTAATTATCTACTTCAGTTATTGTATTTATAGAAAATCAGGACTATATTTTAAAGTATAAAAACTTTAGGAGGGTTCTATAATGGCAACAACAAACAATAACGAAATTACAGGATGGGTAGGTTGGCTAGGTTTTGCTAGCTTTATGCTTTTATTCGCTGGTTTCTTCAATATTATTGAAGGAGTAGCAGATCGAGCACGACAAGCAGTTTTTATCCATAGCTCGGGAGACGTATGGGTATTAAATTATAATAAATGGGGTTGGATTAATATTATAATCGGAGTACTTCTGATTATTGCAGCACTATCTTTACTAAAAGGCGGCATATTTGGTCGAGTTTTTGGAAGTTTAGTAGTGGTACTTAGTATGTTAGCTGCAGCTTCCTCAATTCCAGTTTATCCTATTTGGTCAATTCTTATATTGATCGTTGATTCATTAATAATGTATGCAATAGTGGTTCATGGTAACGAAGTAAAACGTTAATATATAAAAAACTATTTAATTAATTGAGCGGAGATTGTATGGTCTCCGCTCTTTTACTATACTTAAATTAAATGAATGCGGGAGAAATTGGTCCTTACAGAGACCAGGGAGGTATTGAACAAGTTGGTAATCAATTTGACCTTATTGTAGTCCTACATAATCCTAGTTCTTCTCAGGCAGAGCTTGCCGAAGAACATTTAACTTTACTTAAGCACTCAAAATTCGGTGGTATTATGCTTGAACCTATAAAAACTAGACTTGATAGAGAAACTGAAGAACAAGAACTAATCAACAAACTATGGGAATATGAAGGTCAAACAATACTATTAATAACTTTAGGTGGAGACGGTACAGCTACCAGGGTACTTAGGCCCCTTCTTAGTGATGAGCTTAATCATCTCGATATAGTTACTCTCCCAATTGCTTGCGGTGACGCTAATGATTTAGCTTTCATGGTTAACGGTGACCCTAACCAGACTTCACTTATTGAGATTATTGAAAACGGTAAAATTAGACGGATTAATCCAATAGACGCAAGTTTTATAGCACCCGATGGAGATGAGTATACGATTCCAGCATTTTCATATGTCGGATTTGGAAATACTGCGATGCTTTCCCATAAATTTAATGGTGCTGATTACCGAGCGAAAATACACGGAGCTGGAGAGTACAAAAGACTTTTCGAACAAGGTAAAATTCTAATTCGCCAGATGCCTAAATCAAAGCTAGAAGAATTTAGTATCAGAGAGAGTGATGGTAGCACCAAAGAAGTTCACGAGATTACTGTAGTTAGTGGACCTCGAATGGCTAAACTCGGAAAGCCAGATCCGGGTTTGAAATTAACTGACCCTACTCTTCTTAAGCTCACTTACGAAAAGGGAAATTTTGTTAAATCCGCAAGTTGGATGGGACGTTTGGCATTAGGTCGTCTTCCTGGTGAATATTTATACGAAGGTGATGCCTACGATTTCTTGCTTGAATCGGATGTGCTTATGCACGCAGATGCAGAAGTTAGGAAAATAGATAAACATACTTTCGTTAATATCCAACAGCATAAAAGAACCGTGTCTATAATAAGCACAGTATTATAACTATTCTCGGCTAAAAAAAGTATAATAAGTTCATGAAGATAACAATTTTTGGTGCAAATGGACGAGTCGGTAGATTATTAGTTGATGGTGCGCTTTCTCGCGGTCATGAAGTTGTTGCTTTTACGCATAATAAAAATAGTCTAGGAAATAAACCAAAACTTACAATAATTAAGGGTGATATTTATGATGCAGAATCAGTTAAAAATGCATTGAAAGGATCAAATTTAGTAATCAGTTCGCTTGGTAGTTGGGGTACACCAAAAAAAGATATTCTCAGTGAAGGTATGAAGAATATAATTCCAGGCATGCATGCCAATAAGATAAATCGAATAATATCGCTAACTGGTGCTGCTGCAAAAATGAAAGGTGATAAGTCAGGACTTGCCGATAAACTATCGCGTCTTAGTCTTAATATTATTGGTCATAAAATTCTAATTGATGGCGAGATTCACAATATGTTACTGGCCCAGAGTGATCTTGATTGGACAATTCTAAGGTCTCCAGTAATGAATGAATCTGGCGACAAAAATAAGTTTAAGCTAGTCAATAAAACCCCCCTACCCTGGGATATGATTAACCGAGAATCGGTGGTCTTAGCAATGCTAGATCTCATTACAGAAACTAAATATTCTAAACAAGCTCCATATATAGTTAAAACTTAATTTATGCAGAATATCTTAAATATTAGTAGGAGTGGAAAAGGTCCTTTATTAGTACTAATTCATGGAGTAGCTGGAGGTATATCTATTTGGGACCCTATAATGCCAGCTCTAGAACAACATTTTGAAGTAATTAGAATGGACTTACTTGGATATGGTCATTCACCTAAACCTAAGATTAACTACACCTACAATAATCATATTGAAGCAATTAAGGCTACTCTAGATAACCAAAGCATTACTGGACCATTTGATATTGTTGGACTCTCAATGGGTAGTCTTCTAGCGATGAACTATGCAATTAAATACCCAAAGGAAGTAAACAAAATTATTGGAATTGGTGCACTTTTTTATAACAATGAGTCTCAAGCTAGATCATTGATGTCAACAAATATATGGGTACGCTATGCACTTGGAAATCGAATTAAGGGTGATATTATTACGAAAACTAGTTGGTTTTTAGGCCTACATTCTAAGTTTATAAGGGGTTTATTTGCAACTCAACTTTACACCGATAAAATGGCAAAAGAATCACTCATGAACCCCTTCGCGGTATTTCGATCAACAATATATGGCTGTATCCTACATGACTTTATGCCAGATTTGATAAAAAAACTCGTAAGTAAAAAAATACTATTTATCCACGGCGTTCAAGATAGTTGGTCCCTTGTAGTTAATATCAGGGAGGGTATAAAGAATTACAGTAATATAAAGCTCCAAGAACTCGATGGAGTTAGTCACAATACCGTAGTGATTAGTCCAAAAATAACTTCTGATCTAATCATAGAATTTTTGAGTTCTAAATAGCATTGACCTGATAATCTATGTATATGGATAAAGTTGATTACGAAGATTTAAAAACAACCAGAGATTATCTTCAGGACATATCAAAAATTATTGGTAAAGTTCAACAACTATTTTTACCTTTTAGTCCAAATGATTGGCAAAGAGGTCTCGAAGTAAATGAGAATGGAATATCATCTCAAGACCTAGATGATGGACTTAGAATTATATTAGACCTGAGTGAACTACAATTAATAATCGGCAAGCATTGCCAAAAACTCGACGGGCTTTCTGTAAAGGAAGTGTTAAAACATGTACAAGACTGGCTTAATTCTACAGATAAGACTGAGAAAATTCCTGAAATTGAATTTACTTCTGAAAGCAAGTCTATTGATATAAAACAAGCACAAATTATTAAAAAACTTCTTTATTTAGCTGAAAAAAGTCTAGTTGAATTAGAAAAATCAACCAAGTCTGAAAAATTTAGCCCTATTTTGTTATATCCACATCATTTTGATCTATCAATAACAAGACCTGTTAATAAAGATGATGCAATTTCCTACACTTATGGATTTTCTATTGGAGACGAAAATATAGCAGAACCTTATTTTTATGTTACTAAATATCCTGAGGACAACAATTTTACTGGGATTACTCTGCCTAAACCTTCATATTGGCAAACTAAAGGATTTAGGGGAGCTATTCTAAAATATAATGACATAGTTAGTGACGACGACTACTTTAAATTAATATGCGATTATTTCAAAGTAACAATTGATTAAAAATAATTAGTCTCGATTTAATCTGATTCGCAATGCATCGGACATTATTTTTAGTCCATCTATTGGTTTAACGTGAGACTCACCTACGTTTGTCATTAATGCGCTAATTTCAACTGTTGCTAATCCGAGCTTCTTTGCTTTATATAATACTTCTGTAGGAGTAGCATAACGATCAATTTTAGAATCTTTCCAAAGATCTATTGCTGCACCACTAAATGCCATTGCTCCCGCTTGAGGATCTGAAACACCTGTAGGAGTGACAAAACGTAGAAATTGTTGAACGGCTGGATGAGCTAAATCACGCCAGTTTTTATTGGACTTATCTCCTTCAAATCTATTTACTATTCCAATATCTGCACTTTCTTTTGTAGCTGCAATAAGTCTAATAAGTGTTTCTGCAGAATATGATCCATCAGCATCCGTAAATGCCATACTAACGTTTGATACAACAGGTTCAATAAGTGAATCTAAAACCGCTCTGACACCCGATCTTATTGCCGCACCTTTACCAAGATTAACTGGATGATAAACAACATCATATCCAAATTCGCTTGCTAAATTGCCGGTTTCATCAGTTGAGCCATCATCAACAACGACCATTCGTAGTTGATTCTCTTGCGTAAATAATCGAGAAAATTCAGTCATATTTGCGTATAGTGCCCGTTTAAATGGATCACCATTTAAACGTGATGCTTCGTTCAAAGCAGGAATTATTAATACTGCCTCAGGAGTTTGAGTCTCGGTCGCATGAATCTGTTCATACAAAGACATATTACATATATAATACCATAAAGTACTCATATAGTCAATAAAAATAACATATTATAATAACTTTACGATGTGTATTAATTTATACTCTATTAATTTAACTAGAATTTTTGTGGCAAAGGTAGAGGTAGCGGAAATGTATCAGATTTACAAGCTACGTTAATTTGATTACAAATTTTATCTGCCATGTAATATTGATAAATAAGATAATATCCATAGTCATTATTTGTATTTTTTGAAATAGCATTATTGATAAAATAATATAGTTTTGAATTTGAGTCTGGATTATTAGAAGTGAAACCAAAATTTTTCTGCTCAAGACTATAGCTACCTGTAAAGAAATTAGTAAAATCAGCCATATTGTAACTTCTTTTAATATTATCAAATACCTTACCAGAACGTACTGATGGTCTGTTATAAGGACTTACGCTAGCAAAATTACCATTGTAGCCATTTTCATTTATTCCATCAGAAGAATTTGACCCAAATAGTGGAGCCATGTTAACTGTGCCTATATTCAAATCTGATTTACTTAGTTTATTGGCAAGATCACTAATATTTTTATTAACATTATTGTTAGTTTGAAAAAAACTTAACAGTCCAAGATTGCAAGACATTATTGGACCACTACCTCCTGGCTCACCTAAACCACCACTATATCCGGCCTGTCCCTCACATCCGAAATCTACCAAATAATTATTAGTAGTTTGTAAATTCGAAGGTTGCAAGTTCGCTGACAATTTCTTTAAGTAGTTTGTCGCTTCAACTCTTTGGCTAGATTGACTCAAATAAACCTTTTGAGATGTTAGGGGTTTTCTGATAATTGTATAAAATAATGTGATTGCAGATGCAATTAATAGAAAAATCAACAAAATCGTTTTCAATGTACGGTGTTTTTTCGGTTTGTTAGCTGATTGTTCAATAATAGAAGAGTTACTTATATGTGGTGCAGGTGCTATTTTATTCTGTTCACCATCTAAATTTTGCTCTGCAGTGGGAGTAATTATTTTTGTTTGCTTTTCATTCATAATTATCAATACTTCTTTAATCTGTTAGTAACTACCAAAAGTTATTTATCTAGATCATTGTATATAACTAAACGATCAGGATAAGATTGGGTAGACCTATTCCATTTTCCGGCGCATGTAATTAGATTTAAATGATATCCATCTTTGATGTTGAATACTTTATTCGACGGGAGTTGAGAAACCGGATATTGCACCATACTTTTTACACTAAATTGTAAGGATACACCTTTATTTTGGAAAATTATTTTATCACCAACACTTATTTTGTTTAGACTCCCAAATACACCTTCCCCAACTTGTTTTATTTCATTATGGCCATCTATTACCGCACTACCTTTTTGACCCGGCAAAGGTCCGTATTTATAAAGTCCTGCGGCATTTGTTTGATAAGGTACGTCCATTGCTCCCGATTTTGTGAGACCAACAGGTATAACTGGGATGTTTAAGTTAATTTTCGGAACTATAAGTTTATATTGTGAACTAACCGGAGGAGAAGTCACTGACGAAGATATATGAAGAGCGTTTAAAACAGGATGGATAGTTTGGGTGGGAGATGCAAGAATTACTTGACCTCGAATAAGATTGACAGCAATTAGTGCACCAAAGACCATAACAATTAAAAGTACTGAAGAAATTATTATAGACTTTTTAAATTGTTTTCTGCGCAATACCTTGTACCTAGAAGTACCAGATAAAACATACATCTATTTTCGCCTATAAGATAAATAAGTGTGTCTTATGCCAATTGCTGCCCCAGTAATTACAACCATGCTTCCATATAACAATATCTTAGGTGGATTATATTGACTTCCAGTATCAGGGGCTGCAATTTTAGCACTAGGGTTTAGTACGTCACTACAGTCTAGTATTTCAGATGTGTGTCCAGTTTGTGAAACGAAACTCCAAAGTACTCCGCCATCTCCAAGTCCTACTAAACAGTTGTTATTAAATTGAGCATAACCATAATCTCTAGTTCCGCCAGCCGCTACTTGTGGATCACCATCACTACCATCCCACCTTTTAACTCCTCCAGATCCAAAACCACTACAACGTGCTTGGGTTGTAAAGTTATAACAAACTGCCATTGCATCTTGATTCACGAAAGTAGCTCCTTCTAGGGCAATATAGGACACGTTTCCAATTCTTAACACATTTCTAACATTAACTGGTACGGAAGTGGTTATATTATCAAATAGTCCAGGCGGAGCTGGAACACTAGCTTGAGTATTAAAATTCCAACATTGTGGAGTAATTGAAGCTACCTGATCTACACAAAATGATGATACAACTCCCGAAGTATCCGGATATTCAAATAGCGATAAAGTATTTTGACTACCTGCACTACTGGTTACATCTAAACTAGACCATCCTGAACATCGGCTATCTGTTGACGGATCGTAACAAGTAACTCTAGCATCTGCTGGTGTGGTATTTGAATTATAATTAACCACCATGTAAATTAATCCGTTATGGATTATTCTTGAAGTTAGGCCGAGAGTTGCAGCGGGCATCGTCCCTGTAATCCCACTATTCACAGAAAATGGCTGACCAGCACAAGCAACTGGTGAGTTTTGTACAGTTATATCTAAACAATACATATTTAAATCGTCGCCTAAAGAATAAAGTCTATTGCCAATTGCTTCTATACCATCAACCATTGAAGGATATACAGAACCTATATATCCTGTTCTTACTGCCAAAGATCCAAGTTGAAAATAACCACAGTTTAAATTAGTACTTAAATCAAAACAACCTATTCCATTATCCGAAACACGTTGACCAGCATAATACAACTTACTACCAATTATAGTTGCGTTAGCTATAGTTGACGTATAAATATCGGCTGTACCAGCTGTACCACTAGTTAAATTGCCGGTTGAACCGTTGTCGGAACTGAAGTATACAGGATAGCCTGTGCAAACTTGACCACTAGGCAAAGTACAATGTAGATCATACTTAGGATTAGCCGGATCACCTGAAGGTGTTTGATGGTGCGATACATTATAAATTTTACCTTGGTATACAAACGGTATATATCCATCACCACCAGTTTGACTAGAAAATGCTGAACTATGAGCAGGTGATAGTGACATAAACACGAAAACTACTGCAAAAACGGAAAATGCTGCAACTAAGTATTTTATATATCTCACACTTTTATTCTTTGTTTAAGTTACCTACATATAATAATAAATTAAATTACAACAAATGTACATAGTTATGCTTAATAAAAGTCTTCCTGTCAATTTAATAATAAAAGAGATTCCTTGAACTAATCAGGACACTAATACTTTTCTGGCTTAATCTATTTTATGAATCTCGGAAATAACCCCTGTCAATGCTAATTTTTCACCCATCCTAGTCAGCTTTAGATATCTAGGATCATTCCAACGGCCTCGGATATACCCATCATTTGCCAAAGACACTATTGCGGCAACAATTCCAGTAATCCTGGACACATCCGTATTTTGATCCACAATACTAGCTATTTCAGCTCCATCTTGACCTGCAAGCTCAATAGCTAATACTACATTTAATCTATTTTCGTAAAGATCATTTTTAATAGAATCTGGTAGATGTTCATATAATCCTTCTGAATTTTCCATAGAAGACTATTCTAACCCTAGTTACTAATTACCGGAAACTATAATACTCAATTTTCTTTAGGGTTGAAGTTTGGTTTCATCCATACTGGTTCCCAAACATTTCCATCCAGATCTAATACTTCGTATCCAAACATAACATCTTCAGGAGCTTCAGGGCCAGCTTTGTAGTAATCTCCACCATTTGCTTTGGCAGTTTCAGCGAATTTTTGAACTGCTTCTTTGGTTTCCATTGATAGTGCAAGCAAGACACCGCTTGTAGTTTGGGCATCGATAATAGCTTTACCTTTTAGGAATTTATTATAAAAATCGTGTGTTAATAACATTACGATAATATTGTCGGACCAGGCTAGTCCGCAGGCATTTTGATCAGAAAACATGGGATTCTTAGTAAAGCCAAGCGCTTCATAAAAAGCTGTCGATTTAGCTAAATCTTTAACTGGTAGATTAATATATATTTGCTTTGTCATAATTCTCCCTACTCAATAATGTACTAATACCATTATACAATCTATGCATAGACTGCTCTTATTCTAATTAATTCTCACTTGAGCTGAATTCAATCTTATCCATTTTTCCATAACTTAGACGGCCACCATATTGCTTTTCCTATATCGAAACTAATGGATGGTATAAGCAAAGAACGAACGACAATTGTATCTAGTAGAACACCAAAAGCTACTATAAAAGCTATTTGAGCCAAAAATAATATTGGTATTACTGCAAGTGCTGAAAAAGTTGCAGCAAGTACTACACCGGCAGAAGTAATAACGCTACCAGTTACGCTTAATCCATCTAATATTCCCTTCTTTGTGCCGATTTCTTTTGACTCTTCTCTTACTCTTGTCATTAGGAAAATATTATAATCAACTCCCAGGGCTACTAAAAATATGAAACTAAAAAGCGGTACTGTTGGGTCAGCACCCGGGAAGTGAAATACGTGATTAAACATTAACGCAGCAATTCCTAAAGATGCTGCAAAACTTAATATTACACTTAGTATAAGTAGAACTGGTGCAAGTATTGCTCTTAATAAGAGCATCAATACTATAAGAATAACCACTAATACTATTGGAATAATCTTTCTCAGATCAGCTTTTGCGGTGTTATTTGTATCAAGATTTATAGCCGTTTCACCACCCACAATCGCACCCGAATTGACTGAACTTAGACTCGATCTAAGGTTGGCAACTGTTTGTTGAGCTTTTTGTGAATCAGCCTGGTATTTTAGGGTAGCGTTAATTAATATATTTCCTTTAACAACTACCGGATTAGTGCTAGTTGGGATTGTCTGAGGAATTGGATTAATTATTCCGGTTGTTTCATTAATCTTAGATATAACCAGATCCATTTTAGATTGAGGAGCGATTACTATGACTGGACTTCCACTGCCGGCAGTAAAATGATCAACAACAACTTGTTGGCCGGCGACTGCATTAGATTTTCCTAATATTGTCGATGAAACTGAAACGCCATTAGCTTTAATTTGTAATAATCCTAATGAAAATAGTAGAAGTACCGCTGTGCAAGTAATCCAAATACTTCTTGGATGCTTAGATACAAATCTAGATACTTTAACCCAAAACCCTGCTTTAGTAGCCTTAGTTTCTAGTTTTGGTTTATATGGCCAAAATGCAGTCCTACCAAATAAGACTAGAAGTGCTGGTAGAAAAGTTATAGCTGCTAGGAATGAAAAAGCTATACCAAGAGCTGTGATCGGACCAAGACTTCTGTTTGAGTTTAACTGAGAAAACAATAGACAAAGTAGAGCTAGAATTACGGTGGCTGCTGATGCTGCAATTGGTTCAATTACAGCCTTATAGGCTTTTTTCATAGCTAACCATTTCGAATCTACGTGGTGAAGGGCTTCTTTAAATCGAGAAATCAAAAGAAGCGAATAATCTGTCGCTGCTCCGATCACAAGAATAGATAAGATTCCCTGGCTTTGCCCATTTAGTTTAATTATTCCGTGTTTAGCTAAAATATATACAAATAGAATAGCTGCGCACAGTGCAAACATTGCCGTTAGTAGAACCAAGAACGGTAATATTAAAGACCGATAGACAAGTAGTAAAATGATAAACACGGCAAGTACGGCAACTAACAACAGTATTCCATCAATGCCACTAAATGCGTTAACTAGATCGGCCGTTAAACCTGCCGGACCTGTTACATAAGCACTATAACTTGGATTTAAGTTACTGTTTACGCTAGATCTAATTTCCTTAACGATGTTATTTATATCTCCGGTATTTGATACTTCTACTATAAATTCAACAGCCTTACCATCCTTTGAGGGTATTGGACCAATCACTGCACTAGGTTGTGTAGATACTCCTTTGATTGAGCTGAACTTCTGATTTAGTTTCGTGAAATTAGCTAAACTACTCAAGGAAATTTCTGAAGAGGATTTTATAACTACTATTGCTGGTATATTGCTTGATCCTAAAAATTTTTCTTGAAGATTTTGAACTTTAGTTGAATCTGCGGTTGCTGGTAGAAAAGCTACATTACTATTATCTGAGACCCCTGCTAACTTGCCAAAAGTCGGCCCACCAATACTAGCAATCACAAACCAAATAATAATCACTAATAATGATAATGTTATTCGCGCGTATTTATTCCTTAACATATGAACTTATTATTGCAATCATGGGGCATATGTTCAATAAAAATTAAATAAAGTTATTCGTTTTCAACTATATTTAATCCAGAATAATATATAAAAAATCGATATCTTTGTATAAATTACATACCTATTATTAAATTATCAAAATTTATGATAAAGTTTTATCTAGAAGAACAGTATGAAAATACATAAAATAAAAATATTCAAAAACAGTTTCGGCTTTGGTCATATTGAAATTTTCGGACTTCTGGCAATAATTGCTGTGATTAGTTTAGTCGGCGCAAGAGTTATATTTGAAAGTCACGCTGCCCCTATAAAAAGCTATTCTACACAGTGGATCATAGGTCGTGGAGCCTATAATCAGCTACGGTCAGTCAATGCTTCACCTCAGTTGCTAGGTTCAATATTTAATAACAGTAGAACTTACTATGTTTCAAATGGAGATAACTCAGGATTTCCTAATGCAGTAAATACTCAAACCTTTACTAGTTATGCAACACTTCAGACAGCAATTGCTAACAAGCAGATAAACCCCAGTGTAGGCGCAATATTGTATGATAACGAGAACTGGACATTTACTCCGGTAATCGAACAGCAAAATCCCGTATTATATGCTAAAAAAGCTGCAACATTGGCACGAGCAAACGGTTATAAGATAGTGTTTACTCCAGCTGCTAACTTAGCTAATGTTTTATCTCCGGGAAATAAAAATAGATTTGATGCCTTTCTAGCACTTAATATTCTAGGTCAGACAGCACCATATGTAGACGCTATTGAGTTTCAATCTCAAGACTTAGAAGGAACACCACAATTTAAGACTTTTGTTCAACAAGCAGCTGCACAGATTAATGCCGGTAAACACGGCGCAATATTCGCAGGACTTAGCAGTGAACCCAGCGCCGGAGCAGTAACTCTAGCCCAATTAAGAAATGACTTTAGACAAACCCAGAAGTACGTTAACGGCTATTGGTTAAATATACCTAAACAATCTACATATTGCCCTAAATGTGGAACCGGTAATCCTGCTCTAGCTTTGGAATTTTTGAAAACAATATAGATTTTTCACAGAAGTTGTTATTGATACGTTTATAAAGATTACCCTTGTATTTTAATAATATTTATGCTAATATAGAGCTATTGTTTCAGTGAATCCGGGTGTTTTAGAGATGTTACTCGATGTTCATTGCCGACAGTCGATGTAATAATTTTAAACACATAAAGGATTCTTTTTTTATGCCATATAACTCTTATAATAGTCGATCTCAAAGAGGTCGCTACCAATCTTATCATTCACAAAGGAATAATAACCGACGTGGAAGTAAAGAAAATATTAACCCTTCGCGCTTTATTAAAGCAGCTAAGCAAGTAACAGAAGCAACGCCATATGTTTCAAAGCATACATTTCATGACTTTGAACTAGAGCGAATTCTGCAGACTAACATTGATGCTAAAGGCTATACTATACCTTCACCAATTCAAGATCAGTCAATTCCAGTAGGACTTGGTGGTCAAGATGTAATTGGTATTGCTAATACTGGTACTGGTAAAACAATTGCCCTTGCAATACCTGTTCTTCAAAAACTTCTAACTGATAAAACTTCTAAAGTTTTGATCATGGCTCCAACTCGTGAGTTAGCTCAACAAATAGAAGATGAAATCAGAAGTCTTGCTAAAAACAGTGGACTTTTTGGTGCTGTACTTATTGGTGGAACACCAATGGGTCCTCAACTTAGAGATCTAAGTTTTCGTCCACGTATCGTAATTGGTACACCTGGCCGAATTAAAGATCATTTAGAACGAGGCAGCTTAAAAGTCAATGATTTCAATCTAGTTGTGCTAGATGAAGTTGACCGAATGCTAGACATGGGTTTTGTTGACGATATGCGAACAATCTTAGGATTGCTAGCCCCAGAACGTCAGTCTTTCTTTTTCTCAGCAACACTTGATCACAAAGTGAATGCGCTAATCAGTGCTTTTTCTAAAGAACCAGTAACCATATCTGTAAAGAGTGGTGATACAACAGATTCTGTTGACCAAAACGTCGTTACTTATTCATCTAAGTCTCAAAAAGCTGACAAGCTTCATGACTTACTTATTGATGAAAAAGTTTCTAAAGTTCTAGTCTTTGATGAAACTCAACGAAGTGTTGAGCGACTTAGTAATGATCTTATAGCCCGCGGCTTTTCAGCTGATGCTATACATGGTGGAAAAAGCCAGGGTCAAAGACAACGTGCTCTTAACCGATTTAAGTCTAGTCAGATTAATATCTTAGTTGCAACTGATGTTGCCGCTCGTGGAATTGATGTTAGTGACATTACGCATGTAATTAACTACTCAACTCCTCAAACTTATACTGACTATGTTCACCGAATCGGTCGAGCTGGTCGTGCCGGTAAAACCGGATACGCCATTACTTTTATTGAAGCGTAATAGTTAGTCTTAAGTTTATCTGCAGCTAAAAGATAGTTTCAAAAGCTATATAATATAGCTAATGCTGCTGCTTTTAATCAGCTTCATCGCTGGCTTTCTAACTATATTGGCGCCCTGCGTCCTGCCTTTAATCCCTTTGATAATAGGCGGATCAATTAGTGGCAATTCTAAACAAAAAAGCCGACCCTACATTATTGCAGGATCACTAGCGGCTTCAATTATAATTTTCACTTTAGTATTAAAAGTTAGCACAAGCTTAGTTAACTTGTCACCTAACTTCCTTTTGTATGCTTCGGGTGGACTAGTTATTGCGCTAGGTCTAGTTAGTGTTTTCCCGGAACTTTGGGAAAAATTAATAATTAGACTTAACTGGCAAGCTGCATCACAAAGATTCTTAGGTCAAAGTGAGCGTAACTCAGGCAAATATATTGGACCGATATTAATTGGTCTAGCGCTAGGTCCTGTATTTTCTAGCTGTAGTCCTACATATGCATTCATCCTAGCTTCAGTACTACCTAGTAATTTCTTGGGTGGATTTATATATTTACTAACCTATGTTTTTGCACTTGTTATTGCCTTACTGCTAGTTTCACTTCTAGGTAAAAAGTTTATTTCCAAATTGAATTGGGCTGTTGACACCCATGGTCTTTTTAGAAGGATCATAGGTGTTATTTTCATTTTAATAGGAATAGCGATTATTAGTGGTCAGGAAGTACGTCTTGAAACATCACTAGCTAATCATCTGCCATTTGACGAGACTCATATTGAATCTGTACTACTTGCGAAACAACATAAATCGATTGCCACTACCCTGTCCAACTCTGGTAACGGAACTAAAAGTGTCTTGAATGTCAAATCAACACCCGCACCGCAACTAGCTGGTTTAACAAATTGGATAAATAGTGGACCACTGCAATTGTCTCAACTTCATGGAAAAGTTGTGTTGGTTGATTTCTGGACCTATTCATGTGTGAATTGTAATAGAGCTCTACCCTACGTCGAAAAATGGTATAAAACCTATCAAGATAAAGGTTTAGTTGTTATCGGTGTTCATACACCTGAGTTCGCTTTTGAGCATAACCCAATCAATGTTTCTAACTTTGTTAAGTCAACAGGAATAACTTATCCGGTTGCTCTCGATAATAACTATGATACGTGGAATGCCTTTCAAAATAACTCATGGCCAGCAGATTATTTGATAGATAAGGACGGTAATATTCGCTATATCAGTTTAGGTGAAGGATCTTATGACGTAACTGAACGAGCAATTCAACAACTATTGAGTATTAAACACTCAATAGTTAGTCCTGTATCTACAGTTCCTATAACTTCAGCGCAAACCCCAGAAACTTATTTTGGAACAAATCGTCAGTCAAACTACTCTGGTAAACCTGATCTAACAAACGGTTCAGCAAACTTTACACAAATTCCATCTGACTCCCTAAATCAAAATAATTGGACGCTTAATGGTAAATGGCAAATAAATTCCGAAAATATAACAAGCAGAAGTAGCAGCTCAACTTTGACATTCAGTTTTGCGGCTAAGGATGTTTATGTCGTTGCCGGAAGCTCTAATAACACCCCAATGAACATAAAGGTTGGACTGTCTGGCGGAGCTGAAGGTCAATTTGGTAGTGATGATCAGAATGGTAATTTGGTCGTAAGTGGTTCTCGCCTCTATCACATAACTTCACTAAATAACTTTGGTCAAGGCATAATAACTTTGACAGTACCGGCTGGCATTTCGCTGTATACATTTACATTTGGCTCTTAATTAAAAAAGTTGTATCGTATGTATTATGGAAACTTTTGTGTTCTTAGAAAACGTAGTAGGTGAAGATGATTATTACGACAGAAATTGTCGCGGTGTTGACACCAATATATTTATCCCAGAGCCAACAAGGGTTATAGCTGAACTTGCAGATAACGTAGAGCGAGCCCGACAATATTGTGGAACGTGTGTAATACGCGATGAATGTTTGGCTACAGCAACTATAAATTCACCTACTTCTAAAACTTTAGATACTACTCGAGAGTATTTGGGTCCTATATTTATCGCTGGTGGCAAGTATATGGGACTAAGTGAAAGTACTCAGGTAAAAATTAATCGTAAACTTTTTAATCGTGAATTGAAGAGAAACCGCGAAGCAAGATCTATATAGAACTAAAATGAATAAAAGACCACCTGGAGGTGTAAATAATAATTTTCCTGACGTAGTAGGAAATTTAGACAGAACGCCTAATGTCTTTAAAGAAGAACAAGTTGAACTCTTTTATAGATTGGTCGATTTTATTCTTGATACTGAGTTAGATGAAGATGCTCAAATCGATGTTTCACCTGCTGAACTCGCCGATAAAAGTCTAATATTTGCTAGTTGCCAAGTAGCTATCGATTCATTTAAATATTCTACTCCTGGATGTAGTGAACGTTTGTCCACCGTCATGCACAAATTAAATCGTAGCTCAAAAAAAACCGCACCTCCAGATATACTGCCAAAAGTTGTCCATAAAAGGAATGAATCAAACTATCTTCCCAGACATCCTTTATCTGATACTGTAAAAGCAGCTGGTGCCTGTAAGGGTCTTCCTCAAGAGTTGTTTTTCGGTGGAGGCCAAGCCGAGGAAGAAGTAGCCAAACAAACCTGTGATAAATGTCCGGTTCGTTTGGAATGTCTTGAAGTAGCACTTTTTAGCAACGAACGTGGAATTTGGGGTGGTACTACTGACGAAGAACGGACAGAAATAAAAGTAGAACGTGTACGTCTCAGCGTTCAGGCCAGTTAATTAGTATATGTTTTGGAACGTCGTGATAATCAAGCTATACTTAGTATAGTAAATGATTATTGGGGGTATATATGAAAGCAGCAGTTATAAATGAATATGGTTCTAGTGAAGTTATTAAGATAGTCGAGGATGCCCTTAAGCCATCCGCTCGTGATGGTTTAGTCGTCGTTGAGGTACATGCAGCAAGTATTAATCCGTTTGATTACAAAGTTAATTCTGGTGCTATGAAAGATTCAATTCCCCTACAATTTCCTAAAACTTTAGGAATGGACATGGCAGGAGTTATAAACGAAGTAGGATCTGCAAATGAAAACCTTAAAGTTGGCGACGAAGTTTATGGTCAAGCGGCATTCTTTAGCGGAGGCGGAGCAATAGCTGAGTTTACTCTAGCTAAACCGAGCTCACTTGCTCTTAAACCTAATAATATTAGCTTTGTCGAAGCAGCCGGACTCCCACTAACAGCCGTAAGTGCATACCAAGCATTGGTAGATAATATGAGTTTATCTAGTGGTCAAAAGTTATTAATTCATGGAGGCGCTGGAGGAATTGGTAGTATAGCAATACAGCTAGCTAAACATCTGGGAGCATCAATCGCTACAACCTGTGCAGGAAAAGATATTGATTATGTTAAAGGCTTGGGCGCAGAAGTAGTCATTAATTATGAAACTGAGGATTTTGCAAAAATAATTAAAGACTATGATGCAGTCTTTGATTTGATTGGTGGAGAAGTATATAAGAAATCATTCGAAGTATTAAAACCAAATGGAATACTTGTCTCAATGATGCAAGAACCAGATTCAGAACTCTCTGAAAAATATAATGTTCGAGCTCGACATCAGTCAACAAAAGTCGATTCACAATCGCTTAATAATGTTAGAGAACTTGTTGAACAGGTTGTTATAAAACCACAAATTGAAAAAGACTACCCTATTGAGCAAACGGCTTCAGCTTTTGATGTACTCGAACATGATCATCCAAAAGGTAAAGTAGTCATAAAAATTAAAGACTAATTTAACACTTCTCGACTAGAGTTTATTTAAATAAGTGCTTATACTTAAGTAAACTCTATGCAACCAAAAAAATTACCTCAAGTACCAAGTAGTTATTTCCCGCCAAATTCATATAATCAGTATAGTGGCGCTTCAAACGTTCTACCACCGAATAAACCAAAACGTAGTAGAATAATTAGATATCTTCAAGAACGCCGAATCTTCTTATTGGTTACTCTTCTAATCCTGATACCGACTATTTTTGTAATACTAGTTTATAAATACGACATTTTTGGTGTAGTTAAGAAGCAGCATTATTCAATTATGGTGATTGATTCCCAAACTTCACAACCACTTTCAAATGCAACAGTCAATTTACGGGGGCAAACTGTGACTACTAATAGTGCAGGTCAAGCAACCTTCCCGAGAATTAAGGTTGGTGATGCCGTACTTTCGATAAAACATATCTATTATCAAAATTACCAGACTACAACACTCGTTACTTTCACTAATCATAATTACCATGTCTTTGCTATTAAAGGTGTTGGTACTGAAATAAGCATCTTTGTAAGTAATAGGTTTACACAAAAACCAATTAGTGGAGCAGTAGTAAATGCACTGCAAAGTTCTGTTACTACGAATTCAATAGGCCATGCTGTTATAAATTTACCAAGTGATCAGGCACTAGTAGAAGCAAGTGTTACTGCTGATACGTACAATGTTAATAAAGTCTCAATAAATAACAATACTATTAATAGTTATACGATGGTGCCTACTGGAAAAACTTATTACTTAAATTCTGGCAGTCCAAATGTGTCATTGGTTCAATCAGATCTAGATGGAACAAATTCTGTGCCGGTCGTACCAGCATCAGCTTCAGCTACGCCAGCCAATACTCACATGCTAGCTTCGCCTGATTCAAAGTATATTGCAGTTACAATGCCCGATGCTGCAAATACACCAACGCTTTATGTATATAACGTAGCTAAAAAGAACTTCGTAAGTATTGGTCAGTCACCACTCGGAATGAATATATATGGATGGACACCCGATGATATTTTAATCTACACTGCTGTCGCAAACGGTATTCCTGATGATGGAGGAAGCGGTTCAAAACTGATTGCTTATAATGCATCTTCTAAATCACCTAAACCTTATCGCTTAGATACTGCAAATATTGGTGGTTTTAATTCCTTCTCTTCATCTCAACAAAATTATAATTCAGTAATTGTTCTAAATGACGATAATGTACTTTTTTCAAAGTATTGGACAGGAGTTCCAGCAACGATCGCATCTAGTTCAACTACAATTACGGCGATTCTGGGTTCATCAAACAAAGTATTCCAAATACCTGAATCTCAACAATCGCTGACACCAACCACTAACTACAGTTCTCCGCCTAAATTTATTTATACATCTCCAAATACTGTCGCCATCGCTTATACTAATGCGGCAACAAATAAAGTTAGCTACTTCACTTTTGCTAAGGGGAAGATAACCGCTTCTACTGCTCAGGCTCTTGCAACTACGATTGCAAATCCTCCAACAAGTTCACCATACTATTTATCACCTTCCGGTGCATATCAAATGTGGTCAAGATTAGTTGATGGTAAAACTACAATTTATGTAGGAGATAAAAATGGTGGAAGTGCTAAGGCAATTGCTAATTTTGATAATTATCAGTACACGCCATATGGCTGGTGGACCGATGATTATATCCTCTTGAATTCAAATGGACTTAAATTATCTATAATCCCTGCGAGCGGCACAGATAATCAGAAACGTGTTCAAAACATCAGCAGTTTCACCCCTTAAAGTAAAATTATCCGCAGTAAAACCACAACACATTTTCAGTATTTTTGTTTTTAAATCAGACAATTTAGTAGTAATATGTCAACAATAGTAAGTTTTAAGGAGAAAATTAATGGCAAAAGCAGTAACGGCCAAAGACGTTCATGGCGTTTTGGTTTTTCAGGGTATTTTGACTCTACTTTTCGGAGTAGCTGTCATTTTTTGGCCCAGTTTAACGCTAGTAATATTAATCTATCTAGTAGGTGCATACCTGTTAGTTAGTGGAATCGCACATATCTTCCATGGTCTTGCAAGCATGACACATGGTGGTTATTGGTTCTTAACTGCAGTTCTAGGGCTTGTCGAGCTTGGTTTCGGTGTTTACATCTTGAGACATCCAGCTGAAACTTTTAGTCTATTCATAGGTTTGCTTGGTTTTATACTAATCATACGTGGTGTTATGGAACTGGTAGGTGCATTACTTGATACTAAGGCTGACGGTGGTAGTCGTGGAATGTCTGTATTTTCAGGTTTATTTGCTGCTGTGGTTGGAATTATAATTCTTGACCAAAAAGCAACTGCAGGTATTGCATTTGTATGGCTTATTGGAATTTACGCTATCGTAGTTGGTATCGTAGAATTAATGGCTGCACGCTCAATCGAAGATTAATAAAAACATTTAAAACTAAAATAAAAGGAGCCTCTGATTAGGCTCCTTTTTATATGTATTTAAATATAGGTATAATGAACTTATGAGCAATGACTTCCCACTTACAAAAGAAGAATTTAATAATATCTATTCTAAAGTCCCAAGATTATCAGTTGAAACACTTGTTAGGAATGAAAAACAAGAAGTATATTTAACACGACGTGCTATAGAACCATGCACTGAATGGACAGTTCCTGGTGGAACGCTCTACAACGGTGAAACACTCAATGATGCTCTAATCAGGGTTGCCCAAAGAGAACTTAGTATTTCTGTATCTGAATCAAAATTTATTGGATATGTGGAATACCCTAGCCATAAAGCTAAAGGATTAGGTACCTTAGTTGGGCTTGTTTTTGAGATTACTAAATACTCCGGTGAACCCAAAATAAATAGTGAAGCTTCTGATGGTGGTTGGTTTTCAAAATTGCCTGATGATATGCATGCTGATCAGGACGAATTCCTTTTATCACATCATTTTTTGGTTAGATAAAAATTAGCTTAATAATATAGCTTTATCTATAAATGCTTGGTCTGTTCGAAAATGATGTTTGTTAGTGCTAGCTATTGGATGACTTCGAATATTTGCTGCTTTTTTAGCTGCCTTAAGTACAGCAAGCGGCGGCATTGCATCAATTTTTGCATCCCATAAAGCCCATGATACTTCGGCCATTAATTCTTTAATAAAGCCTGAGTCCATATCATTATTACAAGCTTCTTTAAGCAGTTCAACGTATTCATTAAAAACACTAAGATCACCAACTTGAAATGGAAATACATCAACTTCTTCACATAATACAGACGGTTTTGCGGCTTCTGCTTCATGCTGATTTATTAGCGGACTTATATCGAGTGAGGTACGAGGGTGAAACAGTCCGTGATATGCCTCTTCTTCGTAACCTGAACTATATCCAGTAAATCGTATTGGAGATTTTCCACCCATCTTAATTAATGCTCCAATAGCAACATTGGCGGTATTAATATGGTAGCCTAAATCTCTAATAGCATGAATGTTCAATACGTCCGGTTTCTTATCTACTCCAGCAATTAGAAGTAACATGGCTGCTTCTCGGGCAGATTGAACGTACATCACGCTGTTAGGGTCATGAATGTCGATTACTTCACCATTTTCAATCCATGAAGCTAATTTTCGAATAATATTTGAACCATCCACTACGTGTGTAAATCTACCAGCAGAAATTTGAATTGGCGATTCAGAAGACGCTTGAGCAAGTATTGCCTCAGTAAATTGTTTAGATGCTGCATAAACATCGGGCGAAAATGGTCGTAGTGTTTTACCGGTAGAAGCGTAAATCAATTGATCTACACCAGCATTTGTTAAGGCATCAATAATGTTCTTTGTTCCGTCAACATTCGTGGTAACAGTTCGATTTACTTCAGTTTCGGCTAAATCAGGTAGTCGTTGAGCAGCTAAATGATACACAACATCCGGTGAGATTGTATCGATACTAACTTTTAATTTATCGGCGTTTCTAATATCTACATTATGATATTCAACGCCTTCTATTTGTTCCATGGGAGTTGTAATTCCACGGCTTAGGCTAACTATTCTTCTAGGATTGTAACCTTTTATAAGTGGTATTAATTTTGAGCCTATTAAACCAGTTCCACCAGTGACAATTACTGATTTATCTTCAAGTTGTTCGAAAAGTTTTTGATGAGGAAGCTGTAGACCACGCTCGCTAGTTTTACTATATCGGTCATATTCATCTACTGCAACATCTCCCGTAACAGCAATAAGTCTTTCGGTTAAGTTTTTTAGATGATCAATTTGCTCTTCACCGGACATGTCGCTACTAACTAAATTTTGCATAGCATTTACAATGCCATCACGTGTAGTTAGTTCATCGGGGCAAATTAAATCTAAAGGCTTAGGCTGGGCCTCAGTAATAACCATAATGAAAATACATTATACTAAAATTGATATGCTGTCAATCCTATTTCATTGCAGTATTACAGGATAAGAACTTTGAGATATTAGCAAACAAATACTATATTACATAAAGAACTTGCAAAAAAGTACAAAATCAGTTATAGTATTGTTTATTAATTGCGGAAAAATATATTTCCTCAACCGAGACAAGAATGAGAATATTTAGACGATTTAAACGACATGCCCCAATCATATTAGAACGTTCTAGTATTAAAACGCCACGATCTGATATCGTAACGTCCAGAGCTGTAATTACTGCTCCTAGGGCTTCTATAACGGTTCCTAGGACTACTATTACCCCATCTCGTACTCAATTCAACTCTAGAAAAACCATTAATCTTACTACTAATCGCAATATAATTGTTGAAAAAGCTGTTAAAAAGGTTACTAAGACTACTAAAACTCAGAAAGTTACACGTCGAAAGAAATTAGCCCTACTTCTACCTGCGCACAACGAAGAATTAATTATTAGCGCTACTATCGCTTCAGCAATTCGAGCCGGTATGAAAAAAGAAGATATATTTGTAGTCGATGATAATTCAGATGATAACACCCGAAAATTGGTTATTGCTGCACTAGGTAAGAAAAATATCTTAAGTGTTGAAAGAAGTGGAAAAGCAAAAGCTATATTTAGCGCTATAGGACATTTTGAGATCGAGAAAAGGTATCTTTGGGTTCATGTTTCTGACGCAGATAGTATTTTCGGTGAAGATTATTTTAGAATTTATCGAAAAGAACTTTCTAACTCTAAAGAATATGCAGTCGCAATCGGTTTTATTCAAAGTATGCGCGGTAACTGGATAGCTCATTATCGGGCTTTTTGTTACACATATGCTCAACATCTAACTCGTCGATGGCAATCTTGGTTTGGAATGATATCTGTATTCCCTGGACCGCTTACCTCGTTTAGAACAGACATCATTAAAGATCTAGACTTTAACTCTAAAGTTCTAGCTGAAGACCTTGATCTCACCTATCAAGTGCACCGTAAAAAACTAGGTAAAGTTCACTTTATAACCCGAGCCGTTAATTATACCCAAGACCCTCAAACACTGAGAGACTTCTCTAAACAAACAATGAGGTGGCAACGAGGATTTTTCCAGTGTGCAATGAAATATAAAGTCGGTCTCAAACTTCACCCTTTGGACATTGGTATTGCCTACTCAATGATACAGGTATTTCTGTATCTGTTTGAGATCCTAATCTTCATACCATTTATTATCTACACGACTGGACGTTGGGTAGTTCTTCCTACGCTTATTCTTGGTGATTTTATGGCTGTAATTGTATTGGCTATCTTCTCTACCATAGTTATTAAGCGCTGGACCATCATCGCGTCACTACCCTACTTCTATTTTCTTCGTTGGTTTGAATTGTGCCTATTTATAGCTGCTTTCGTTGAAGTAGTAGTATTTCGTAAATTCCTTGCTCAAACTGAAGGTTGGGCAACCGAAGGTCGTCGTTATGCAATTAGTACAAGTGCACTTAAAGATACAGCAAAGATATAAGGAGTTAGAGTTATGAGTAAAACTAAGTCTAAGAAGAATACAAAATTCAAGAAGCTTACTATCAAACTAGCCCATTATCTAGCAATCATCGCTACCCTAGGATCTTTAGGATATCTAACTTACCAACTCTACGAGACTATAATCTTCGTAAAAACTGTTTAGTTGATCTATATTTTCTTATAGCTTTCGAAGCTAAATACAAACATTTGTCGGTTTTGGAAAAAAGCACCTGAACATGTTTGAACTGTTAAGATTGGTGATCCACTGTAGTTTAGAACATTAGTATCAGTTGGCTGGACTGTATATGTATTTACAAACTTATAGCTAAATTCATAGCCATTGTCAGTTGTAATAGTAGCAACTGTACCTGGGGTAATTAAATGTAAGTATGCAAACACATATGGATTATAATGACCATAAATAAAAGTATTTCCAGAAATGTTATTAGGTTGACTAGATATCACAGCAAATTGAGCTGCCTTGCCGCTTAGAGTCCACTGACCACTGTTTTTATTATAATAACCAGGAATAACTTGATCGTAAATATTTAGGGCTGGTCGAGACCCTGGAATCGATATAGATATAGGAAATCCAGTTACCTTTACTTGATTTGTGGTTGGTTTAGCTTCTGAGTTAACTTTTGACCATACCTGACTCGCAGTTATCGGATTAGCTGATGCCGTACCAGTGTTATTCCACCTAAAATAAAGCGAAGGTAATACAATTACGAGTCCAATTGCAAGTAAAGTGATACTAACTAGACTAACTAGTTGAGCATTACTTATTTTTCTGTTTTTAATCTGAGAAAGAATTTTCTTCATATTAAACCTAACTATTTAGTTTATAAGGGTTACTTATAAGTCTATTTAGTTTATTGAGCTTTGTTGCTTAAGTTCTTTTTGAACTTAATTGCACCGTTTACGAGTAAGCTTACAATTCCGATAGCAATATAAGTTGCTGCGATGTAAAACATTACTGAAAGACTTCCAGTATTAGGAAGAAATGCAACGCCAAATGCGCCTGTAGCTGTAGTGGTAACTGCGGTACCAACTGATGATATTCCGCCTCCGCCCATTCCGTACATAGCGTCTCCTTGTATAGGTTTATAAAAAGACGAGTTTCAACACAGAACTTACTACTGATAAGTCAGATAAATCTGCCAAATCAAGTGAGAAAGCCCTCCATCTCCGCTCGTTATGAATATTACTATACACTAGAAATGAGTAAATGTAAAATACATTTTATAGTATCACTTATGCTTTCTCTCTTGGGGTGCAAAAGCACAGGCATTAATCTACTATAGTTGCGAATACTACTGTATTTTGCGAATAGCTTGCAGATTGAGAATCAAATGTTCCACCACAGGTAATTAGGCGAAGTCCCGGATATTTTATATTGCCATATACTTCTGCCGTTGGAAACGCACTTTGGTCGAATTGCTTTAAATCGGTTACTTTAAACGTGACAGTAGTTCCATCTGTTCGTTTGATATAAATTAACGCACCTGGCTGAACATAACGTAGACGCCAAAATACTGAGATATTTTGATAACTATCGACATGTCCAACTATTATTGAGGGTCCAATTTGTCCAGGAGTAGGGCTTCCATTATACCAACCTGTATTCCAGGACAGTACTGGTGGCAACTGGATAGCACCAGCAGTATCTAGTCCAACTGTAATGATTGGATAATCTATATTAACAGATGGTATAGATATATTTGTTGGAACGGACGCCGGCAATGATTTGACCGGCGCCACCTGTTTAGTGGTTGAGAAAGTTTTGGTCGGTTCAAGAGCATGACTTGAGCTTATTTGTATGCCAAATACTATTGTTCCAATTAAACCCAGTGTAATAAGTACGCTCGCAGGAGTTGGAGTAAATCGTTGCAAGGTTGTTAGTTCTTTTTGTTTTCGACTACGTCTTTTAGTCTGATGAAGTCTGAACGAGAACTCTTTGATCTTACCGATTTCAAACGGTATTACTATCTGACTAAACTTCTTTGAACGATTTATTTTGGCAGTCTTGAACCGGCGAATAGTAATTAATACTTTTCGATTTTGGCTAATATTGAATTTATAGTATTTGGCTCGCCAAATATTCATGAACCTATCCTTAATACTCCGGATAAAATATCCGCACTATACAGTTAGAATTTCGAAGTATATCTTATCGAAATAGTGCAGTTTTACGTGCTACTAATCCAAGACCAAGTGCACTAACTGATCCTACTAGACCTAGAGCAGCAAGATTTGAAGTTTTTACTCCGGCGCCGCCACCTGCATGAACGCTACCAGTTGGCGCGACAACTTGTGGAGTTGCTGCTGGTGCTGGTGTTGGTGTTGGAGTAGTTGATCCTGCACCTTTTCCAGCTGGGGTAGAACTTGCAGTCATAGCTGAACCACAATTTGTGTTTACAGTTACGTCTGTTGAACTGTTGTTACTAGAATTACCAGAAGTTGCACTTCCACCTGATGTGTTTTCGTTTGTTGTTCCAGAACCAGTACTTGAACTCTGTGGGTTAGAGTTACTACTGTTAATGTTGTTGTTACAATCTATGCTTGTATCACTTGTTTGTGAAGTGTCGATTGTGTTAGTTGAGCCTGGGCCCGTGTTAGTTATAGAGTCAGCTGCGGCGACTCCACTTACAGCAAGGCTCATACCTACAGCCACTGTTGCAAACATGCTTATTAGTTTTTTCATATTACCTCCATTAATTAGTACTATATTTGTATATCAAATACATAAAAATGACAAGAAGAAAACAATATTGTATACATAAGCACTTTTGTAGTTTTAACTTCTTAAGTTTATTTATTACGTCGCCAAAACACTCAAATAATTAAGTATATTGGTGATGTGACAGAGTAATGGGAGTAGTTATGGTAGAGGTGGGGAGAGATATATAATGCGTCGCATTATCTCTATGGTATATAAACCACGGCCCCACCTAATCAATAAAAACATTTTGTCCGACATACGAGCCCCCTCGTTATTTACTGCGAATCAGAAAGCGTACCAGTAGATGACTGCGCTGTTGATGATAACAGTAACCGTTGAAAGTAAGACGATCATGAATGTGTTTTTCCAACCCATTGGTTTCTCCTTGATTGTCGGCAGTCGTGAATTCTTGTAACGAGCTAAATTAGTGCATATGCAAGTGCAGAAAGCACGAGAATGCTCAGACACATGAGTAGCATCAAGTTTACAGAAAAATCGAAAAATAAACCGTTTTCGGTCATGACAATGTCCTATTCGAACGCTCTGGCAACAACTTCATTGTAGAATCGGAAGAACCTAAAAACGAAATTTCTTTATCCGCAATAAATCTCCTAATAGCTCATAACCGGACTCTCCAGCTAGGCAAGCAAAAGTTGGTGAACTTCTAGTTGCCGAGCTGGATTATTACTCTGTCAATGTGCATCGTAACTACTCTTACAAGTAGCTCAACGAAACTTGAATACACTACAATAAAACAGTAATAAAGTCAAGTATTTAGATTATAGTCCAAATGTCATTTGTTCGACAATTGCACAGGGTGGTACATCAAGAAACCACTGCTCGAACTGAAGTGAACTTTGACCTTCGATATGTGGTATTTCAAATGGTCTTACACCATTCTCTATGAAAATGTGACCTGGACTATCACTTGTTATTACTAAGTTTTCTCTGGTTCCGAAATTTATAACTGCTGCGGAAATTACTTCTAAATCAGGACCTGTTTGCTTAAGAGGTTCGGAAAAATCAGCAATTTTTTCTCTTGATTCTACTAACGTCATGTTTATTTTTGCTTTCTAACAAATATTATATTCCCTTTGTAAAGCTTTTTTATGAAAAAATAATAGAAAAAGTATTTAGCTGTGTATAAACCCCTACGTGTAATCTGTTATTTATATATTTAAATTCATTGAGGTTTCCATAATAATTAATAACGTTTGTTATAATTAGTAAATAATTAAGAGTACTCATAGTGTCTAATATTAAAAAATTTAACAAACAACAAGTCGCTGGTATATTAATAATCGCGATAATAACTGTGGTCGGTGTTAGTTTATTAATAAGCATCCATGCACTTTCTTCTTATGTCACCATTCAAGCTGAATCTGGATCTCTCACCTCACCAGCCATAGCTACCCAGGATAGTAATGCTTCGAATGGAAGAGCAGTTCAGTTTGGAAATTTATCTCCACCAGCTGGCATTACGATTGGCCTAAATACTCCACTTTCAAATTTGCAAAATGCCATAAACCAAATTGGTGTAACACCTAAATTAATAAATGCTTTTTATGGTTGGGAATTTAATGGAGTGCCAGAAAAATTTCCGCTAACTAATGTAAATAACATAATTTCTATGGGTTCTACACCAATGATTACTTGGCAGGCAAATCTGAGTTCTTATAAAACCACTAGCGTCTTGACGAGCATGTCTAACGGAAGTGAAGATAGTTATATTACAGCTTGGGCTCAAAGCGCAAAAGCCGTAAATCACCCTATTTATTTGAGACTTATGCATGAATTTAACGGTAATTGGTATCCTTGGGGAAACGTAGCTGCAAACTCCACTCCCCTTTCGAATAATCAACTTGACCCTACCTCACCGACTGGAAATTACCCATATACTAATACTCCTCAAATGTATGTTGCTGCATATAACCATGTCGTTCAATTATTTAAACAAGCTGGAGCAACAAACGTACAATTTATTTGGTGTTTTTCAAGTGGCACATCGATAGCTAATGTAGATTCATATTATCCAGGGGATAGTAACATTAGTTGGGCCTCTATGGACGGATATAATAAAAATTCTACAAATCCATCTTCATTTACCAAAATCTTTACACCAGGTTATAACGATATAGTTGCATTAACTAAAAGACCTGTAATTATCGCTGAGACGGGTACATTAGAATATAGCGGTTTAGCTTTTGCTCCGAGTTCAAAAGCAGAGTGGGTTACAGATGCTTACCTCAAAGCTATTCCGACATCTTTTCCTCATATAAAAGCTATAAATTATTTTGATTCTAGTGGATCAACTAGCTATAGTTATCCAATTGATTCTAGTCCCAATTCTCTAGCAGCTTTTCAACAGGTTTACTCAAGTTCTCTGTATCAAGCTAGTGCGCCAGCCCAAACATTCAGCTTCTAATTAAATGTTATGCTAAATCCATGTCCAGACAGCAACGTCTAGTAATAATTATCAGTGTTTTAGCATCATTTGTTGCCTTTTTAGATAGCTCAGTTGTAAATGTAGCACTACCTTCAATTAGTAATAGTCTTGGTGGTGGTCTTGTATCTGCAATTGGTATTCGAAACAATAAACGGATTGAAACTAAACTTTAAATAAATAAGTTACGAAAAAGCGCAATAATATTGTATAATATTCGTTCTATGTATGAGACGACATATAATATACTGCGACCAACAAATAACACATTTCCACTTCAAAGCACATTTGTAGGTGAGCGAATTGATGTAAATGTTGTGACTGCCGACGGAGTTGATAATCTCCAAGGCACAATACTACGTTTTGACGTTAATGGTAAAAAAGCCATCTCTAAACTGGAAAACGATATGATAATTGTCGCCGGCGAAGATCTAAGGGCTTATACTCAGCCGCCCCAGAAGACTGAAGAATTAAATATGAGAGTTCATGTACACATGACCCCATATCTTGAAGAGATTTCGACTGGAACTTATCTACATGTCGGTACGGTTATTAGGTCCGACCAAGAAAGTGCTAGTAAGCATGGAATTAAAATTATAAGACTTGATAATGGAAACTACATCTATGAACAAGAAGCACATCTAATCTTTAAGCATAAAAGTGCACCTAGAGCCGTTCCAGAAATATGGGTTGACGATAATAAAACTGAATATGTACCTCAAGAAGTACCAGAACTCAAAGTATCAGAAGATCCAAAAAAAACAATCGGTGTATTTCAGCTTTTTAAATCCTGGCGAAATAGAAAAAAACGACGATAAGATTGTCGTTTTACTTCGGATAAACTATATTAAAAGTACTTCCATGGTTAAGTAACTTTTATACTTAACTGGTAGAGGTTTACTTATAAGGGTATTTGTTTAAGGTGAAAATTGCTTTACTTGCACCTATTGAAGAGAGCGTACCTCCCAAAAAGTATGGTGGCACTGAGAGGGTTGTATTTAATCTCGCCGAAGAATTAGTGGCGCTGGGTCATGAAGTCGATCTGTTTGCAACTGGAGATTCCGTCACTAGTGCTAACCTAATTCCTATTACCGACCTACCTGTTCGAAGTCTAATAGCTTTTAAACCAAGAGATTGGTTTGCTAAACAAATTGAAGCTGTCTATTTTGTAAACAAGAAACTAAAAAATACGCGCTACGACATCATTCATAGCAATATGGATGAACCTTTTACTTTGGTTAAACAGTTCTTACGTGACCCAGTAGTTACTACCTTGCATAATCCAGTTCCGGCGTATTTAGATAAAGCCTATGCTAAACAATATTTTATTAGTATTTCTAATTCACAGCGTCGACTCTCACCTAGCCTTCATTATGCAGCAACGGTTTATAACGGAATAAACATTGAAAAGTTTAAATTTAACCCTAAACCCAAAAACTATTTAATATTCCTAGGTAGGATTAATCCGGATAAAGGAATCGAGGAAGCAATTGCGATAGCCAAAGCTACTCATCAGAAATTAATTATTGTGGCTAAAGTAGATCCGCCAGATAGAATATATTTTCGTAATGTAATTAAACCTCTAATTAACGGGAAAAATATAAATTACTTAGGTGAACTTGCTGAAAAACAGAAAATCGAAATACTCAGTGAAGCTAAAGCTTTAATTTCGCCAATTCAATGGGACGAACCATTTGGACTGGTTAATATTGAAGCTATGGCCTGCGGTGTACCGGTACTTACTATTAATCGAGGTTCAATGCCGGAGATTTTTAAAGATGCTAAGGTTGGATACGCTTGTGAGAACATAGCTGAACTAACTAAAAAAGTTAAACTAATCGATAAGATCAACCGTGCTGTCTGTCGGGCTCATGTTGAAGAGCACTTTACGGCAAGAATTATGGCAAAGAATTATCTCAAGGCTTATCGGAAAGTAATCAATATGGATAACAGTTCTAAAAAGCTTAATAAGAAGTAGTTCTTATGCTAACATAGCCTTAAATGGATTTCGCAGATGAGTGGTCAAATAAAAAAACCGAAGATAGGATATCTGAACTAGAGCGGTTCATTCGTGATCCCAATGCTGTTTCTAATCCAGATTATCTAAGAATTGTTGATGCACCAGATGGTTGGGGCGTTTTTGCCAGCAATGGACCTAACTTTAAGTACGCTATTTTTGGGCGCGATTCAATTGTACTTGCCGATGATTTACTGCCAACTCATAAGCAGCTAGTTCATGACATCATTTTGGAGTTGGCTAAGTTGCAGGGCTTCAATTTAAATAATGATTCCGAAGAAGAACCCGGTAAGATTCACCATGAGTTTAGATCACTAAAATACGACGGAGTGCAAATACCTGAGTACTCATTAGGAATCTTACGTAACTTACAGCGACAATGGGGCAACGAAGGTTCAGACATGATGATTTACTATGGTGGCTACGATGCCACTCCCCTGTATGTGCGTTTAGTTTGCCGATATGTAAATATCCATGGTGTTTCAATTTTAGAAGAAACCTACAAAGGTCGGGATAATGACACCCATAAAATTAGAGACAGCTTACGTTTTGCGATGGGTTGGATTAGCTATAAGTTAAATGAATCAAGTTTAGGACTGATTGAATATAAGCGAATTAATCCTCATGGAATTGAGAATCAAGCATGGAAAGATTCTAGAACCGGATATTTGCACCGCGATGGATCACTACCTAACTTTAATATGGGTGTAGCTTCAATTGAGATTCAAGGCTATACCTACGATGCACTGCTTGATAGTGCAAAATTAATTGCCGAAAATGACGAACAAGCACAGTATTGGCGAGCAATGGCGGCGGGTATATCAGAGCGGGTAACCAATTGGTTTTGGATGGAGGATGTGGGCTATTTTGCCCAAGCCCTAGATTTTAACGATAATGATGAACATCGGCAGATCGATAGTCTGACCTCAAATGGTGCACTTATATTAAATAGCCAGCTAATTAAAAATTTAGCACCCGAAAAAAGAGATATGTTTGTCAATAAAATTACCGAGATGATTAGCAGTAAAGAGTTCATGACCGATGCAGGAATACGATCGAGAGCCCTTCGACATGAGTCTATACCTGGATTTATTGATTATCATGGAACTTATACTGTTTGGCACAAAGAGACTAATGAAATAGCTAAAGGGCTAAGAAATCACGGCCGAATAGAACTTGCCGAAAATCTCGAATCAAAGCTTATTGATAGCGTTGTTAAAGCTGGTGAATTCAGCGAGTTTACATATGTAGATAGCGATAATAAGGTTTGGTACGACAAAGCTGAGGCTTTGCATTATTTTAGTTTGCGTTCCCCTGGGGGAAATCTGCCTATTCCCGAACCAGGACAAGCTTGGACTATTTCAGCAGTTTATCGAATTTGCCTGAGTGGTAGCTAATCGTTAATAAGACCTTTTATATCCAAAACATCTTCAATTTGATCAAATAAATCCGGCGTAGAGTTACTGCCATCTAACCTGATTATTATATCGACTGGCTCGGCAAATGTTGGTCGAATTACCCTGTTACCAACTGCTTGAGCTATCATCCATGTGGAATATGCAACTGAGCTCTCAGCGGCTTCAGCACTAAGTCGTTTCTTTACTATTTCACGAGGTGTACAGGTGAAATCTAGAGCAACTGTTGCAATGTCACCTAACGATACGAATTCTTCAATTAAACGACGTGATGGTGGTGTGTTAACAAATCTATCGAAAACTACATCTCTATCTTTTGATAGATGATGCGAAACTGCATTGATACATTTTTGACCAATTAATCTAGTTAAACCCTTAGACATATGTCGAACCGGTACACTTTCGGGTGGACGTAGAATTGGGCTATAAGGTTCACTTGCACTAACTAACTCTGCATGGTTTCGCTCTGCTAAATTTTTTTCGAAATCCTTTGGTGCACAACCCAGTGTTCCGACTTCAAAAAAAAGAATGCGAGTATTACTTGTTAATTCTCTATCTTTACCCATATTTATCTTCAACTATATAATATAGTCGCCATATGACCAAAATATATCTTTAATAGGCTTATTGCTAGTGCTTGCGAAAAACATGAGTAAGATGGAATATATATTAATGAGTGAAAAATCCTATGGTGTTTTGGAGCAAGTCGATGATGTTATACCCCGGTTATGGGCAGTAGAAGTTACCTTTCAAATACCAAATGTAGACGAAATACCAGAGGAAGATGAAGATGCAGTTATAGCTACTTGTGTTGATTTAGGTCTATTAGCAGGTTATGGAATGTGTAATACTGATAATGAAATTTACCTGAGTCTTATACTAAGAAATACATTCAGAAAAGCTGCTTATGAGGGTTATGAACTAGCTCTATTTATATTTGAGTCTAGCGGCATATCAGAAATGACACTTAAATCAGTACAACTATCCGACACTACTGAGCCTGACCCTTATACTTTGCCGGTTAAATGTGAAGATATAAAAGATTATGGTGAAATTGTAATTAGAGCATTACGTGCAGAGGCAAATTATGAAAAAGATTTTCCACATTATACTGATCTTACAGAGACAGTAAGAGATATATATGATATCTAAAAGAAAATGACTAACTCAAGCAGAAGTTATTAATGTTATGCTAATACTAACGTAACTATAAGTTAACTAGTCATTGATTTTTATGAAAAAACTAGCTACAAAGCTAAAAAAGAAAAGCAATAAAAATATAAAAACAGCCAGTCAAATAGCTATAGTAATTATTATTGCAATAATTGGTGTCCATTTTCTAATTGGATCTCATGCAGCATCACCGTTTGTTTCAGTTAATGCTGACACAGGCAAGCTTAATGGTGGAGCATCAATAACTAATGATGCTACCGCTAGAGATGGGCATGGGGTACAGTTTGGAGCTCCTCTATCTATAAGTGTAAACGGTAATCACCTAGTGAATGGAAACGGACAGACTATTAGGTTATTGGGGGCAAATGTATCTGGCTCTGAATACTGTAGTACCACTCATTCAATTAATGGTGGTAGGCCTCTAAATAGTACTGAAGCAGAAGCTATAGCTTCGTGGAAAATCAATGCTGTTAGAGTTCCACTTAATGAGGACTGTTGGTTAGGAATAAATGGAGTTTCATTAAGTTCAACTGTAAATGGTAAATCAGTAACTCTTACTGGATCAGCAGCTGCCCAAGCTTACCAAACAGCTATTGAGAGTTGGGTGACTGATCTTAATAATGCAGGTATATATACAATAATAGATCTACATTGGTCAGCTCCGGGCAATATACTAACTGTTCAACAGTGGGGGATGGCTGACCAAGATCATTCGCCTACTTTCTGGTCATCTGTTGCGACCACCTTCAAATCTTATCCGGCTGTCATGTATGACCTCTTTAACGAGCCATTTATCGGAAACCCAAATGCAACAACCACTACACCACCTTGGACTTGCTGGCTAAATGGATGCAGTTTAACTTTTTCGGGTAACACTACAAGCCCCGTAAACCCTGCCGTGACTTATAACACCGCTGGAATGCAACAGCTTGTTAATACAATTCGCGCTACCGGAGCCTCTCAGCCCATAATATTAAGTGGAATTAGAGGATCAAGTGATCCATGTGGAGTTATAAATAAATTTGGTAGTTCGGCAGCCTGCCCAGAGCTAGCAAATATGCCAACAGATCCTAACCATAAACTAATAGTCGCCTACCATAATTATTCTGACGGCAGCATTCCAGCATCATCTTACTGGATTCCTCACTGGGACGCAGAACAAAACCCAATTACATCAGCTGGTATACCGGTGGTTACTGATGAATTCGGCGAATCAGATTGTAGTGTTAACTTCATGAATATGTATATGACATGGGCTGATCAAAATAATGAATCATACTTAGCCTGGACATGGAATCCAACCGGCACAAGTGCTACACAGTGTTCGGTAAATATTAGTGACGGTGCTAAATATTGGTCAAACTATGGCCTATTGTCGAATTATGATGGTACAGCCAGTACTGTCTCGCCCCAAGGGTCAAACTACAAAACTCATCTTGCACAAGTAAGTCCTTATTAAATAACTAGCTATTTTAAAATTCTTATAACTAGAGTTATATGCCAAGTTCTGAACATTATGTATGCTTGAGAATATTAAGCTAAAAAAGTACTATTCTAGGGTATTAGTTAAAAATAAAAATGTTAATAAAAGTAAAACTTAATTCTAAAGGTTTCGTCCATCACATATTTCTTCCAATAATAGTTATTGCTCTGATAGCTTTAGTTGGAATAAGAGTAATGACTGCCAGCCACGCAGCTCAGATCGGGACGACTTATTATGTTAGTTCAACAGGTAAAGATTCAAATAACGGAACTAGCCCATCAACTTCATGGCAAACAATTGCCCGCGTAAATTCCGTTCACTTTAACCCAGGAGATAGCATACTATTTAATGGTGGTGATACATTTAGTGGACAAATTTACTTTGTTCCAGGTGAAAGCGGTACTTCTACATCTCCAATAAATATTAGTAGTTATGGAACAGGAAAAGCTGTCCTTTCAGAAACTGGTACTAATAACGGAATACTTGCCTATGATGCTGCCGGTATCAGCATATCTAATCTAAATATAGTTGGTTCTGGGGCTGGTAATGACACTGGTTCAGGCCTAAATTTCTATAACGATGATAGCAATAACACGATACTAAATTATGTATCCGTGAATAATGTTACTGCGAACGGCTTCAAAAACGGTTTCTTGATGGGGGGAGGTAATGGAGGCAGTGGATTTAGTAATGTTACAGTAAACAACTCAACTTTTCATGATAATCAGATTGCTGGTTTACAAACTTACGGTCCAACCTTTAACCCAGCGAGTCCAACTTATGTTAATCAAAATGTAAATGTTAGTAAAGTTACTGCCTATAACAATTATGGAGACTCCAGTATAACCGGAACCACTTGGTCTGGAAGTGGCATTGTTCTTGGGAATAGTAAGAATTCCAAAATATATCAATCGCTTGCATACAATAATGGCGCAAATTGTAAGTCAAACGCTTGTGCTGTTGGCATATGGGCTTACGATTCCACTGGTGACACAATAGAATACAATCAATCTTATTCTAATCATACTGGAGGTAAAGTAGATGGCGATGGATTTGACTTAGATCAAAATACCTCTAATTCATTTATTGAATATAACTACTCTCACGATAATGATGGTTCAGGCTATCTCGTTTTCGGTGAGTCTTCAAACGAAGCCCATAAGGGTAACACCATACGATTTAATATTAGCCAGAATGATGCTAGAAAGAATAGCTACGGTGCCATTGAACTTTATGGTAATGTTTCTGGAGATTCGATATATAACAATACGGTATATATAACTCCGAGTAATGGAGCTAAACCTTCTAGCTTTGAAGCCTATCTGACTGGAAGCGGATTAACTAATGTGCGTAATAACATACTTATAGCAACTGGTGGTACTTACCCGGTAATAGTTACTGGATCTACAACTACATCTACAATTAATTTCCAATCAAATGACTACTACACATTTACGGCTTACTGGGGAACAAAAACCTATAATACGATTAGTTCTTGGCGGTCAGCTACAGGTCAAGAAAAATTAAATGGCGTGTCTATTGGTCTAACCTCCAACCCCAAACTTAACAATGCTGGTGGTGGAGGTACGATTGCTGGTGGTTATAGCCCAACACAATTAACAGCTTATCAACCAGCAAGTGGTTCACCAATCAAAAACTCGGGCATTAACTTAACAAGTGTGTTCGGCACCAATATTGGCGGAGTTGATTACTATAAGGTGACAGTTCCCACCACTAAAGGTTTATCTATCGGTGCTGCTGAGTAGTGTAATAAAATACCTATGAATACTTATGTTTGGGAATTGAGTCCGATTGCCGAACTATGCTTTACTAAACCACTTAGCGAACTCATGCCAAGCTTCTGACATATCTCGTTTAGAGCGATCTACATTTTTGTTATGTATCTCTGCAATACTAAGACCGTTCTCTCCGTCCATTGCTATAATCATATGGCTTGCATGAGGAGAGCTTCCTTTTATTTCTTTTAGTAGCGTCCCATTATGCTCAGACTTAAATACTTTGTGCTCTTCACCGTTATTGTATACAAGATATTGAGTGTATATAGCTCTACGATTTTTAAGTGATTGGGTAAGATGTAAAAAGTCTTCTGGGCTAAACCATGTATTTATAGAATGCATATATACACCAGGAAATCCTTTAAGACCAGGAAATGACCAAGAGTCGTCCGTTATCAATACTGGTTGTTTTAATAATTCATATGTTTTGGTGGATTTGTCTATAGCTACTATTCTGGCATCCTCAGACTGTATTTCATCCACATCTGCAGTTTTTTGAATAACAGCTATACCATATTGGCTAAATACAGATTGAGCTGTTTTATATTTGCCTTCGTTACTAGTTGAAAATATTAGACTTTTCACTAAGATATGATAACAGATCATTCTACATAAAGCTGGGTCAAGAGTTCCGAACTATTTATTTGCTAGTCACAAACTTTGACATCAGATTTTGTATCTCTTTGGTTGTAGTTTTTTGTATTATATTTACTGAACTCTCACTTGAGCAATTCATCTGTGGTCCTGAGAAAAAGTAATAATAACTACCAATTTTAGTGTAGTATTTGGCGCCCGATTGAACGTATTGTTCCGGAGTTTGCGGAATCGCACCCAAAACAGATTGTTCGCCTGCCTGAGCACGTTCGATAGAACCAGCTGCATTAGATGGACAACTACTGTCAGCATTAACTAGCTGCGTAGACGTAAGACCCGCTTCATTGGGATCACTTGGATCAATTGTATATCTCAGAGCTTGTTCGCCATGATAAGGTGCCTGAATTTTCCACTCACTTATAGAAAAGATATATGGTGGAGTATCGTCAGGCATATTTACTTCTAGGTGTTGAGTATTATCTTTATTGTTATTGTATTGGAAGATATATATGCCAGTACCAACAACAATCACTAATACAATAAACAAGATAAGGGCTTCAACAAGAGTAAATCCTTTTTGATTGGATTTCATTATTGAATTGTAGCATAAGGGTTACGCTTGACTGAGTATCCTTGGCTGGTCACTTTGTATGAAGTTAGAACTATACTGATTACTTCACCACAATTTTCCTAACGTTGTTTCCTATATAGTTTGGCTGGGGCTATGGTCCGAGTTCCGAACTTTATGACGTGATATTATCTAGTTATGAATCACGAAGCCAAACCACCCGTAGCATATGTAATCTCAGAAATAGAAGGATTTGTTGATGAAGCAACAGTCAAACGTTACGCCGAGGTAGCAGGTCCAGCAATTGAACACTTTGGTGGCCGTTTCATTGTCTCTAATGCTGAGCCAGTGATTGTCGAAGGAGAGTCGCTAACCCGTCATATGTCGGTAGTTGAATTTCCCTCAATGAAAGATGCTAAAGCTTGGTACGATTCGCCAGAATACGCTGAGGCGCGAGCTAACACTCCAGCAACCTTTATAGGGCGAGTACTTACCTTTGTTCAAGGGATTAAGCCTCAAGTTTAAATCTCTTATGCTTGGCTGGGGATCAGACACTTCTAGAACCCAATTGCTTATTACGGCTGATGGATTTGTGAGATAATAAATTTATGGGCAAGCTAATATACCTTATAACGACATCGGTAGACGGCTTTGTGGCTGATAAGAATGGTAATTTTGAATGGGCTAAGCCAACTGAAGAAGTACATACTTTTGTAAATGACACTTTACGTAATATTGGGACAATTCTTATGGGTCATAACTTGTACGAGACGATGAAAGTATGGGACGACATTCCGACAGAAGGGACAGGTGGACCCATGGACGGCCCAAGTTTAGCTATGAATGAATATGCTAAAATTTGGCGAGATGCAAAGAAGATAATCTATTCCACTTCGCTTTCTGAGGTCACAATAGCTAATGCTACGATTGAGCGATCCTTCGATCCATACATAATACAAAAATTAGTTGCAGAGTCAGATAAAGATTTTGACATTGGCGGCCCTCATTTAGCGGCGGAAGCAATAAAGTCCAATATTGTCGACGAGTATCATCAAATTATTGCTCCTATCACGATAGGAAGTGGCAATTATTGGTTACCGAAAGATATTAAAACCAATCTAAAGTTGGTGGATTTGCGAAAATTTGAAAATGGTTTTGTGCACCTTCAGTATAGTAAGGTTTGAATCGCTCACGCTTGACTGTGGCTAGAGTCCGAGTTCCGAACTTTCTAGTTTGATATAATAATTCAATGGAAGACAAGATACCTCAAAGGGAGATAAGACCGTTTGATCAGGATGATGTAGATAGAGCTGCCAAGCTAGTTGATAGTGAGCTGGGCAATAACTTTGACATAGAATATGGCGAACTTCCAAGGAATGTTGGTGCCACCGGAGACGAGGGTGTTCGGGGTGATACTGTTATGATTACGACAGATGCTGAAAGGCCAGCAGTCGCCTTTACACAAATATATAAACAACTTGGTCAAGTAGCAACTCAAATTACTAATGAAACTACAGCTACTAAAGTTATAATAGATATAACTTCTAAGCGCGTTACTCCAACATTCTTAATCGAGAGCAGTAAAAACAAATTCGTTCCTACGTTTTTCAGTGACTATGTAAAAAGAAGACTAGAGGGTTATCCTCTTCTAAATAGAAAATACCATCATCAACTAGACGATAACCCAATCCTACAGAGACATGTGTCAGCTATTATGGATTTAAAAAATGCAGAGTTAAGGGCAAATTTAATGCGAAAAATCGCAGAAGAGAAACTTGGCAAGGATTAATAGTTTAGTCTAGGTGCTTATGGCTGGTTATCGAGGTTGAGTTCCGAGCCTAGTGACACTAACTATATTAGACTAGCCTCTTTCACCAATATCAATTAAAGTCTGATGATATTCTTCTGTTTCTTTATATGGGCTTTGGCACATAGTAAATTCAGGATCTTGAATGGCTGCTAATGGACCCATTATCGTGCGAAGGAGTTTTGCCGATAAATACATAGTCCGACTGTACCCTTCACAATCACCCATATGCTCAGTTATACCATTCCTAATTGTGTCTATATCTTGGGCATCAGCTTCAGTTGGAGGAACCAAATCTCTATGCAACATTTTATTTAAGGGACACTTCTCACAGTTATTATTCATGTAGGTTGAATAATACACCAGTAAGGAATCAAACTAAAACGCTTAAGCTTGGCTGGCCATTATGGTCAGAGTTCAACACCTTTTGATGAAATCGACACCTATATTAGGTCAAAGTGCGTAGGGGGGGCATTCCTATATAGTTTGGCTGGGCTAGAGTCGGAGTTCCGAACTCGTATGTTTAGTTAGTTTAAGCAAACATAGTATAATATCTAAATTATGAAATCAGGTCACGAAGAACCTCCAGGTGACTATTCAACTAAAGGTAAAAGGGCTTTTTTTAATAGAAAACGCATAAACCCAGAACAACCCCGTAGTCATCTACAAGAAACAGCCGATAAGATAGCGAATCTATTAATTAGTGAAAATAGATTCATGACAATGATAGAAATTATTGATGATGGTGATATTAGACCAGAGGATGCTTTCGTAACATTACCTGTTATGTATGCTAATAACTGGTTACTTAAAAAGTATACGAGCGGCAATAAGGTGTTGATTGTTGGCTATGATGAAATAAAGCAAACCGAACAAGGTCTCTTTGCGCGAACGTCAGTATTCGATAAAATGCTAAGCGATGCCGGTATAGAACGAAATAAGAGCTACATAGAAGTAATTAATGGTAATAGTAATTTAGTAGTTAACTACGGAATAATTAGGAACGATGGTCTGGGTGATGATTTTGGTATAGCTCCTATGGAACCCAGTATTAGTGAACCTACTGCCTGAAAATTTGTAAAATTTAATATGGCTGTGTTTGGCTGGGCATTCAGACCGAGTTCCGAAAGTTAAATCCAAATAATGGTGATGCTTGCAATAGATGTCTACTGGATAAATAATACTCATATCATTAATGATGTGGAGTAAATTATGGAAAGACGAGATCATAGATCATTTTATAAAGTGCCAGGTATAGGTGAATATCCTGAAATAGAGCTTGAAGCCAATTCAAGACGGAATACTGAGCTACTCGTTAATCCTAGAGAACTTGAGCTCATAATAAGAGGCTTAAAAGCCCTCCGAGGTGAAGTAATGATCAGAGACCAAGTATCTGGTCATGGGGCTGGAGACTATCATTATCCTCCAGGCCATAATTGGGTTGACCCAAAAGAAACTGGTAGAGTTCCTCTCGGTAACGAACTTGATAGTTTCATAGATAATATAATCAAAGAAAATATAGTTGAACACCACCCTGAAGTCATTCAACCAACTAAGGGTGCTGAAGCATAAACATTGACTAAAGTACTTATGCTTGGCTGGGGTTAAGGGATGAGTTCCGAACTATTTAGTCGTTAACTCAGTTAAACACGGTACTTATCAAGAAATCTTCCTACGACGTCATTCACTTCCCTAATTATCTCTTGATGGAGTCTGTAATCATGCTCAGTATCTAGCTCATGAATCATCTTGGGGCTAGCAGATTCGTCATACATGCGTTTAACGATATCTGGTGTACTTAGTACGTCCTTCGTTCCATAGAAGAAGAGTTTTGGCTTAGTACATTTACTTAATCCTACAAGAGCATTATAGTCATTACTATCTTCAAAATAGTGATATGGTAAATCAAATCGCTTCTTTTCTTTGGTTCTGGATGTGCCGGGAGGTATATCTCTATATGAGATATTGACCTCACTTGGAGCAGCTGCATCAGTCTCGATCTTGCCACCGTATGATGAGTTGACCGAGATCATGTGGGTGACACAAGAGTTTTTGGGTCCAGCTAACATTGCAACAGTGCCGCCACGACTGTGCCCCATAAGCAGAGTAGGCCTATCACCAAAATGTTCAATTAGTTCGTTCACTGCTTTTATGTAATTAGTTGTACTGTATATATCTAGGCTACCAGGACTATCCCAGGATCCGGGTGGGTCAAAAGATATCGCAAAATAACCCTTGTCGGCTAGATACTTTATATGGCTGGGGTTTTGAGCATAATCTTTGGTATCTAACCTTCCAGGAATAATAATTGCCATATTTGTTGCATTTTTGTCGCCGCCACTTATTATTGCGAGCTCAAACGATTTAGTTTTAACAATTTCCACGAGATAAGTATATCAAACACAATAGGCTGTATGTATAAAATCAAAACGCTTATGGCTGGGGCTAGAGTCCGAGTTCCGAACTTCCTAGATTTTCTCTTCAGCTACTAGTCGCTGAAGTTGATCTAAGTCATATCCAACTCTAGAATCGGACTCTTCAAGCGAAACAGCGTTATTGGCATTAAAAGGTGGTGTGTTTATAACGGCCAGTACTAGATCTCTCTTTGGAATAGTGAAATGAGCTGTTTCTGGAGGGGTAACGCTAACTGAGCCTTTTTCAACCTCATCCTCTTTGCCGCCCACTACTACTGTACCTAAGCCGGTTAGCACAATGTAAATCTCTGATTCTCCGTTGGTATGATAATGGGGCTCAGCAAATGCTAACTCTCTCATATCAGCTATAGCAAAGCTTTCGTGCGGTCGTTCAATAGGGTTTGGAAGCTCGTATACAGGCCCACAACCAGTCGGTTTGGGCTCAACACCTTCTACTAAACTTTGCCAATTATCTATTGTATGAATGTATGGTTGCCAGGCAGCCAATACATCATCTATTTCTGGAGTTGCCATTATTTAATTGTATCATTCAGGGAAACTGGTTATGGCTGGGGATGAGGGATTCGAACTACTCAACATGACAAGAAATTAGATTAATATAGTTGACAAAACCACCAATATAGTTGTAAAGTAATACTACTAAAATATATTCTATATATTAAAGCAAGTTTAAAGGAATAAGTTAAATGAATTTTTATAAGAAAATTACGAGTTTAGGTGTAAGTCTTGCTTTACTAACTAGCATCACAGCTTTACCAGTATCTGATGCATTTGCTGCATCAACAAATTTAATTGCTAACCCTTCGGTTGAAACTTCACCTTCAAAAACCGCAAAATTGCCTACTAGTTGGGCGCACGGTCACTGGGGATCTAATACTTCAACTTTTAGCTATGTTAACGGTGGTGCACAAGATGGTAGCTATAGCTTAAAAGTTCAAACAACTAAGTTTAAATCAGGTGACAGTAAATGGTACTTCAAACCTGTTAATGTATCTGCCGGTACTCAATACAATTTCAGTGATCATTATATTTCTAACGTTGCTACAGAAGACTACGTTGAGTTTATTGACGGAAGTGGTAATTCAACATATCAAGATCTTGGAGCTGTTCCTTTAAGTTCTGCTTGGGCGTTAAATACTAAAACAATAACTGTACCTACAGGAATTACCCAACTAACCGTATTTCATCTACTTGCTGTAGTTGGATCACTCCAGACAGATAATTATTCTCTAACTTCTGCTGCACCAGTGATTACTGCTCCTACAGTTAGTATTAGCTCACCTATAGCTAACGCGAATGTAAGTGGCACAGTTAACCTTAATGCTAACGCAGCTGATAGTACTGGTATAAAATCTGTTCAATTCAATGTTGATGGTAAAGCTTTAGGTAGTCCAGTGACCAGTTCACCCTACCAAACTAGTTTGAACACAACTACTTTAACTAATGGTAGCCACTCAATTAGTGCTACTGCTACAAACACCGGGGGAATCACCGCTACTTCAACTCTAGTTAATGTAATTGTTAATAACGTAGTTATTGCACCAACTAACTTGCTAGCTAACCCTAATCTTTCAAACGTTAGTCCAACTAACCCTGCACAGCCAGCCAACTGGACCTTTGATAACTGGGGTACAAACACTTCTACTACAAGCTATCCAAAAACTGGCCATGGCAATAGTCGAAGTATAAGCATCAATACCACTGCATACACAGATGGTGACGCAAAGTGGGCATTTGATCCAATAACTGCAGTTCAAGACCAACAGTACAAGTATTCTGAATACTACCAATCAAATGTTGATACTCAGGTTATGGCTGTTTTCACAATGAGTGATGGCAGCACGCTATATCAAATAATTGGTTTACCAGTTGCTGCAAGTAGCTGGACTAACTTCTCAACAGAATTTGAAATTCCTCAAGGCGCTACTAACTTTACTGTTTATCACATACTTGCCGGTGTTGGTACGCTTACAACAAGTGATTTTAGTCTAACTAAATACACTCCAGTTGGTTTTAGTCGACCACTTGTTACCCTAACTTTTGACGATGGCTATGATAACGAGTTCACAAATACTATGCCATTACTACAAAAATACGGTTTTACCTCTACTCAGTTTATAATTACGAACGTTCTTAACACTCCTGGATACATGACAAATGCTCAGGTACTAGGTTTATATCAAAACGGAAATGAGATTGCTTCTCACACTGTTACTCACAACGATTTAACACAAGAAAACCCATCTCAGCTACCTGCAGAAATGGGTCAATCACAAGCTACTCTTCAGTCTATAACTGGACATCCAGTTACTGATCTTGCCTACCCATACGGTCTATATAACAGCAATATCTTAGCAGCAACAAAGTCCGTTTACGGTGCGGCACGAGGTGTGGAGAACGGTCTTAACAGTAAAGACAACTTCAATCCTTACGATATTAAAGTACAGAATACTTTCAATACAACAACTACAGCTCAAATAGCTGATTGGGTTGCCCAAGCTAAAGCTACAAACACTTGGCTAGTACTGGTGTATCACCAAGTTAGCCCAACAGACAATAGCATTTATAATTCAACTCCAACTCAACTTGATTCAGAATTAGCAGCAATCAAAGCTAGCGGCATTACTGTTGAGAACATGAACACTGCTCTAAGTGAAGTAATTCCTCAACTTTAGATTTAGCTAAAGAGATATAATACTGCAATGAACAGAGAAAAAGCTGAAATAGTACTAGCTGCTCTAGATGAACGACACCGAGTTATTTCGCCTCATTATGCTGAGCTTATGGGTAAATTTGGCGAGCTTGCAATTAACAATGTCACCTTAGAAAATTTGCGCCAAAATTCTGAAACTTGTGAAGCAAACGAGAAATTACTTAAAGCCTTTGGTGGGCTGTTACCCGCTCCTATTTACTTAAGTGCTAGTGCTGATAATCAAGAACATACCTTTTTTGTTGATACTGCTCAAGAAGCAAGATCAATCCAGTCAGCAATCGTTTGGATAAGATTTCCACTCCAAAAGAAAGAATCTAGATTAGCTTATTATATACTTGGTCAGAAACCAATTGAGCCCTTAAAACCAAGGGATCCTAACTTATCCTTATTGCTTATAACGTCAGAATATCATGGCATGGATAATAAGTACGCTAGCCTTTATCTTGCTAATACCTGGGCATCTGAAGCGAGATCTTTTGAAAATAAAGCTAATGAAAATTTGAATTCAAGTTTTTCCGCAGAACAGATTCTTGGGATGTATACACAGGGTAGTAAAACCCTAGCATTAGGCTATTGTGAACCCGATTCTATTGGCCTACTAACTGGTTCTAAACGCTACCCCAGAAATCGTCAATTTTATCATCGTGATGTACCAATTGACGAATTAGAAAAACTCGACACACTTGCATTTACTGATGATTTTTTAATTGAATATGATGTTTTGGATAGATTAGGTGAGTTAGCTACGATATTCGGAAAAATGATTAATCTTAAAAGTATTATAGGCAGTAGTACTGTTGAAACAGATGATCCTATGGATAAGTTACTTGAGCCAGGTAATTAAGTTAACTAGCAAGTAATATTTTTAATAATTCACAAAAAGCAAACAAATATAAATGCCTATACTATTACGGCAATTATTTAGTGACTTTTAGATTTAGTTATCTCGAAACGTTCTTATATAATCTATATAATAATGACGTGGCCAACCGATTCCGTCTGGAATTCCACCTCCGGGATTGCCGATCTGTAAATCGGCAATTAGATTTACTGGATTTGTATTTGCGAAAGGCACAGTTCCATTACCAACCGCAATTCCGTCAATATATGAAGTTACTCCCGTAGTAGTCCATAGCATAGAGTAAGTATGATAACCAAGAGTGAGATCGGGACGACCAGGTGCAGTTCCTGTTCCGCCAGGTATTTTTGCGATAGTATTAGTCCAATAAGTTGAATAGACGTTATATGGTGGTGTTGGCCCAATTCCAGTTCCCTGTTCGAATGTATCAAGTTCGTCATAATTTGGACTACCTTTAGCGGATAGTGACCAGGCGGATGGCCAAACTCCAGCACCAATTTTAGGTAGTTTTGCTCGCCATTCTACATAGACTCGGTTTCCGGCTATGGGATTTACGGAATAATGATTTTTTGTATTAATTTCTCCCATTGAATAATTTGCCGATTTTGTTGGGTCACCTCCTCTAAAAATTCCAGGTAAATCTAATGTACCTACTCCAGTTAATTTTGGTAGCGTGGTATCAATTAAAGCACCGCTAGCATAATCATACATATTTGAACCAGTGTCACTAAATTGCCATTTATTTGTATTAGGTTGAGAGCCGGCTGTACCGGTGAATTCATCATCAAAGCCTAATTTCATCGTAAGTAAAGTTGGTACTGACGGGCCAGCTATTATATTTGTTGAACATGAAAAAGCTGGACTTGAACTAATATAACTTAAGACAATTTTGGTATCAGATGGGGGCATTTTAATATTGTCATGAAATGTTATAGATTTACCAGGTTGAATTGGTGCAGTTAGGTTTTTGCCAAGTGGTGAACTCGATGTAGTCAATGAACTACCTTGATACTGAGCGGTCGTAATTTTCATAGTGTTATCAGGTATAAAACTACTAACCCCGGTATTAGTAACAGTTACAGTGATGATAGAGTTCTGGCCTGGAGCTACAGAAACTAATTTTGGTGTGACAATACATGTACCAAAAAGTGAACTAGCAGCATTAGAAGCTAAGATGACTCTGACTCCAACAAATGCAATCAAGGTTATGACTATAACAGGAAGTAGAATGTGATGAGTAAAGCCAAAGTTATTTAGTTTGAATATTTGAGATTGTTTATTTTTGTTCAAAAGTTTCATAGTATTTCGCGACTGCCTATACTTAAGCTTAAACCATAGCGATAGTCAAGATATGCAAGTGTTCGATTAATTCAATAAATTCGGAAATCACTTAAGGGTTTTTTAGAATTTTAGACGTTAATTTCTAAGGTGACTATTAGCTGCTATGTAATTATATTTTGCTTCTGGATTAAGACCTGAATAGGCGACAACCGCATTATCTTTTTCGTATTTTTTAAGTTTCAACATAAAAGATAACAACAGTACTCCGTTAATTGCTATGAAAATCGTACAAGCTAGCGCTTGAGATACATCTTTGTGGTATAAAAAGTAATCTGATACTCCTCTTATTACCGCCGCTAGAGTTAAAAAGCCGAGTCCCCACATTGCATATTCAAGTGTCTTCCCGTCACGTCTTAACGAAGATTTTGTACTTACTGCAAACTTTTTCTGGACCTTTATCACACCTTTTAAGCCGCCAAGATGAGCCAGTATATTTGAGATTGCGAACATCTCTGTATAAAACAGATGATAAGTGCCACGGCTATAGGCCCAGGTGGATGTCAGAGCAATGGCAAAGTAACAACCAAACAGAGTTGCATAAACAGAAATATTACCGGTTATTGGTGACCTACTCGTAAATATTGTAATAATCGGAACTATCAAGAAACATATTTTCTGAACTCCTTGGAGGTGAGCTAAACATGCGCTCAAATAGTTTAGTCTTTGGGACATGGTTAGCCCCCTAGCTCTAAGCGGTGAATCTGCTGAGCGAAACAATAGTCCAAGACTACCAGCTGCCCAGCGCCGCCTTTGCTTGTAGTATTCTTTGAAATTTTCAGCTTCGAGCCCATAAGCTAGCGGTTTAGGTAGAAATACAGATTGCCAACCTTTGGCGTGTATTTTTAGAGAAGTATGGATATCTTCAGTTGCTGTACCAGTAGCAAAACCGCCTAATTCATCGATTGCTTCCCTTCTTAATATCGCACTAGTCCCAACAAAGAAAGCTGAGTTCCAATTGTTTTTTGATGGTTGAAGACAGTTATAGAACATTATCTGCTCACTCCAATCACTTTTTTTCGATCGCTTACAAAACAAAAAAGCGTGATCATTATAAAAAGTTTGGGGTGATTGAACGAAAGCAATTTCTGGATCTTCAAAGAATCCTAGGGTTTCCTCAATAAAATAAGGCATTGGTATATGATCAGCATCAAGTGTTATAAAAAATTCTGAAGACGAATGAATAAGGCCATTATTCAAATTACCAGCTTTGGCGTGCTTATTATCTAATCTGGCATAATACTGAACTCCAAGTCGCTCAGCCATATCCCTAACCTCAGGTCTATTTCCATCGTCAAGTACTAAAACACTACCTACTCCAATAATTTTAGTTGCGCCAATCACTACCGGTTCTAAAATATCTAAGTTTTCGGTGTAGGTTGGGATTAATACATCAACAGTCTTATTTAGTACAACTGGATTTTTTAATGGTTTAAATACTTTCTTTGATACATACAAAAACAGTCCTGTAGTAATAATGCCGTAAAACTCAGCCAGATACATGAGCGCGCCACCCCAACTGCTCCAGTTAATTACTGAAGTTCTCCAAACCAGATAAGGAAGTGCGATTATAAAGTATAAATACCAAATAATCGGTAGCCAAGACTTGTCTTTTTGACGTCGCCACCTTACTTGGTACTTCGAACCCCCTTTTACACCTATACTGCTATTCCCCATATGTTTATATAAAACTAGTTTGGACAAGTTGTCGAATCTATATGTATAGATCTTGAATTATTACAACAATGTGTTGGATTAGCATAAGTATTATTCAGTCAGTTCCTTGAAACTTAACTCAAGAAACTTATCCACAGTAATTAAAGTAATTAATTATATTATTTTATGGTTGTTATTTAAATGCTTAAGGCAGATAATAAAAGTCCAGTTATGGGCGTGCTGATCCTCGGATCTTCCTACCCCCAGGCTTAATAGTCGTCATCAAGGTATACATACACACTGGGACTTACCTAAGCGTCACTGTAGACACCTTTCATATCACAAGCTTTATCCGGCAAACAGGAATAGCACTTGAACGGTCGCTTTCATTCCCTTCCCGTATAGCTAAAAACATCAAACCCGTTCTCTGACACGCTTGTCAGCTCTCTTTATTTAGCTTAAAACCAACGGAGATTTAGTGATATGAATCGTACAACTATTAACCAAGAAGTGAATGTAACAGCCCTCTACTTTCGAAACAAAAAACAACTAAAAAGCTTTCCAAAGCGAATGGAATTTGATGGTCAGGAATACACCTTCCAAGAGTCAGGCATGCAATACCAAATATTAAAAGAAAATGAAGACCTACGACTTTTTGATATGACAGATGGTTCAAGAGACTATCGACTACGTTTTGACTACAAGCGACTAACTTGGACTCTAATTAGTATTACCAAGAGTTTTACTCTAACTAGCTACTAAATGTATTTCTATAATTCCCTAATACTGCCAAAGGCGACTCGTTTTAGTATGACATCATTCATGTTGGCCATGATTGCTGGTACTAGAGTGAACTCGCCATACTTATCATTGACTAAATCAGCTGCTTTAGCCAGTGACCGGGTATCTAATCTAGAATCGTCAAACAGACCTAGTTGTTCTGGTTGAGATGGATGCAGGTCAAAAACAGTCACACCTATATTGGTAGCTCTAGCTGGTATATTAACGCTATTGAGTAGCCGTTGAGCGGCTAAGAATATATCTTGGGTCGAATAGACGTCACGATGAAGCTTTTTCCCCTGAGCCCAAAAGGTTCTGTCTTCAAAGTTCAACCAAAGGTGTATTCCACCGGCTACATAATTAGAGCCCCGAAGTCTTCTACCGGTTTTCTCACATAACTTCATGAGTAATCTCGATAACTGTTGTACGTCATCAGTTTTTTCACCAATCGCATACTGTTGACCAAAACTCTTTCTACCAAAATCTACATTATCTATTTCGTGTCCCCGAAGTCTCATATACCAATACAGACCAACTACACTTTTGAAGACCTGTTTTCTCAGTAGAGTTATTGGTGCATCAAGAAACTGCAAGGGCGTAAAGATTCCTTCCACATTTAGCCGAGCTTGATAACGGACATTTATACCGGGTAAATCAGTTAGTTCTAGTTTGCCTAGGGTTTCCCTAAGATTATCTCCGGTAATTTTATCCATGCCGTCTGGTTTATTTAGTCCGGCTCCAACCTTAGCTAGGAATCTATTAGTAGCAATGCCAATATTGACGGTTACATACTCGCCAATAGCTTCTTTAATGTCTTGTTTTATATTCAGTCCAATTTCCTCTAAGCTCTTACCCCGTCTAACTGCGGTTGAGCCCCGAAAATCTATAACGAACTCATCAACTGATTTGGGTGTAACTTCATCGGTGTAGTTAAGAAGTACTTTCTTGAACCGTCGGTGGGCATCAAAGTATTTCTCCGGATCTGGCATCATGACAATAACATCCCGGGCTAACATACGAGCTTCCCGTACATTAACGCCTAATTTAATGCCCAGAGCTTTGGCTTCATAACTAGAAGCTATAACAGCCCCTCTGGGTGTGTCGTAAGCCGCAACTGCAACTGGCTTGTGTCTGATTAATGGGTTGGCTTGTTGTTCAATGATCGCAAAACAACTATTAAGGTCGATATGCATAATCATCGGTTTGTTGTAGTTTATTGGTAAATCCATGTAAATATTCCAAATATATGTTATAATAGCTTTTTATTAGGAGATAGCATGGCCGAAGTACAACCAATTTGTTTACGAGAAATCGTAGATGATGCCGACTGCGAATATCGGGCTAATATTGAGCGTGATGTACTAGACGCCTTAGATGACGCTACTATTAGGTCTCTCTCTAGGGTGGTTAATACCAAAACTGGTCGAGTGATCTGCCAAATGGCTGATTGTTCGGCAGAATGTAGGGTTATGGAAGATCGTAGTGGGTACATAATGATTGAACCTAAAATAGGTATACCTTTCGATACAGATCCAGTCGAAGAAAAAGACTGCGCTAAATTTAATTTAGCTAGGTAGGCCATCACTAACTGCCTCCAATTTCCAGTGAAGATTAGAAGTGTCTAGATTTAATCTAAACCACAGCTTTTGTTCCTTATCTACTAATTCGTAGATATGATGCAAGGTTATACCGTCTTTTACCGTATGGTGATAACCAATTTTTCCGACGTTGTATTCTACGTTTTGCCAACTTATTAAATGTGGCGTGGCTACTCGACGGCGGGCCGAATAGTACATAACTACGCTAACTTCTTCGTTAATTTTTTCTCTCATAATGATTCTCCGGGTTATTATTAATGTATGTGTGGTCGTTATACTCTTCATAAAAAAGTTGATGAACTAGCTGCCAGATATAACTTGGCTACTGTTCCTAAAGATATTCATGCTAACTTCAATGTTGCGCCGGGCCAAATTATGCCTGTAATTACTGAGGCAGAAGATGGTAAACGTAGTCTTGAGCTTATGAAGTGGGGTTTAATTCCCTTTTGGGCTAAAGATCCTAAGATTGGTTTCAGACTTATTAATGCAAGAGCCGATACGATTTTTGAAAAACCAGTCTGGCGAAAAGTAATCCTTAATAAGCGAGCTCTTATACCAGCTGATGGTTTTTATGAATGGCGCAAACCGAGTGAGCTTAAGGCTAAGAAACAGCCTTTCTATATTCACCCCAAACAAACTGATTTATTTAGTTTCGCAGGTGTTTGGGAAACCTGGAAAGATGTTGAAGGTCTTGAGTGGAAAACATATTCGATTATTACGACTGAGCCAAATAAAGAAATGGCCGGTGTTCATGATCGTATGCCCGTAATACTACACCAAGATGATGAGTCCTCTTGGCTTAATCCTTCCACCGATAATGACCGAGGTGCCATAGAGGCCCTACTGCGTCCGTGGGAAGATAATGGACTAGAGATGTATAAAGTGAGCGATGAAGTTAACTCTACCCGGAATAATGATAAGCAACTTATCCATTCCCTGTAGGGCTAAATTATCTCGACCACTGAGTTAAAGCCTGAGTGTTAAAAGCCTTAAGGCCAGTACACGCATTGCTACTTGAATTATAACACTTTCAAGATGTAGGATATTTTGAGCTTTTATGCAGAATAGGGTGAGATATCTCACATCAGAGACAGGAAATAAATAAAACAGGTGACCATATCTGTAAATGACTGTACAATAAATATCAACATACAACACCTATTTGAAATTAATGAAAAAATAAGTTTTTGGGGTAAAAATTGGCAAAGAATAATCGCAACAATTGGGCGTATGCACTGGTTACTCTCTTAGTAATTTTTATTGGTATTGGTGTGTTCTTCCATCAACCAATCAAAAACCAATTAAATAGCTGGAAGTTACTACCTCAACCCGAGCGACTAACAGAACTGTATTTTAATAACTCCTCTAAGCTACCCACCACCTATATTCCGGGTGTGCCTCAGTCATTTAGTTTTACGATTCATAATCTGGAATACAAAAACATGAAATATAACTACACGGTTGACGCCATAGCAAATAACGTCAGTAAAACACTTAGTTCAGGGTCGGTTAATTTAAGCCAGAACCAATACAAGATAATTCCAGAAAATATAGTAATTCCGGATCTAGGACCTAGAGTTGAGATAAGTGTAGCTCTAGCTAATCCTAATCAGACCATCGATTATCTTGTTAATAGGAGTGAATTATGAAAATTACTGTGATTATTCCCTGCTATAACGAGGCTAAGACTATCGGTAAGGTAATAAAAGATTTTCCCAGCGAGCAACTTGAACGAAACGGCTTTGAACTTGATATATTGGTTGTTGACAATAACTCGACAGATTCTACTTCGATGATTGCAGCCAAAAGCGGTGCTCGAGTATTGAACGAACCAAAACAAGGAAAAGGTCACGCAATGCACAAAGGTTTTTCAAACTTAATGCCTGATACTAAGTTTGTAGTAATGATTGACGGTGATGGTACCTACAGGTCTCAGGAAATTCTTCGTATGGTTGAGCCATTACATAGCGGATTTTGTGACGTCGTAATGGGTTCAAGGTTAACTGGAAAAATACATCACAATGCAATGCGGACTTTCAATAGGGGTGGAAATTGGGCTTATACACATTTGGTGAGGTTGGTTTTTAGGGTCAATGTTACTGACGTATTGACTGGTTACTTTGCATGGAAAAGAAGTACGATTAATCGTTTAGCACCTCAACTTAAATCTTCTGGATTTGCAATTGAAATGGAAATGATAACTAAAATGGCTAGGATGGGATGTAGGGTGTATTCTGTACCTATTAGTTATCACCCTAGAATGGGAAACTCTCATCTTCGCCCCATACATGATGGTGTTCATATACTACATATGTTTACAAGCAATCTACGATGGCACGCCCCATATAAGGAAGGAAGTTCAAAGGAAGAAACTTGAAAACGTTAATCACAATACATTATTTTCCACCACACATCGGCGGAATGGAAACGGTTGCAAAAAAACAAGCTGATAGTTTATTTGAATTGAAAAATGAAGTAACCATCCAGACTTGCCGGCATGATAGAAGTCTCCCTCTTCTAGAAAATTCAGAATCCGGTTATGAAATTAAAAGATGGAGATCATTAAACTTTCTCGAGAAAAGATTTGGAGTTACTTTTCCCCTAATTTCTCCTCTACATTTTTTTAAAATTTTATACCAAATTAATCACTTTGATTTAATACATATTCATGATGTTTTTTATATGTCATCGCAACTTATGGGCTTTGCGGCTATATTAAAAAATAAACCATTTTATATTACACAACATGTAGCTTTGGTGGAACACCCAAATAAATTGATCATGACAATTCAAAAAATTATATATAAAACAATTGGTAGGTTGATATTTAACAAAGCGCAAACGATAATCGTCTACAATTCAAATGTAAAAAACTTTTTGATATCTTTAGGTGTGAACCCCGCAAAGATATTTCAAACCCTAAATGGTATAGACACTGATGTCTTTAAACCCGCAAATAAAAATGAAAAACTAAAATTAAAAAAGAAATACAATATAGAACTCAAGAAGCCAGTTATTCTATTTGTTGGAAGGTTGGTACCGAAGAAAGGATTCGATCTAGTATTTAAGCTTCGTTCTAAATCGTACCAAACAATCATTGTAGGTAGTGGAAGGGTACCTAAAAGAATGCAAAATGGACAAGATGTTATCTTCTTTGGACAGGCTAGTGAAACTGACCTTATAGATTTATACAGGCTCAGCGATATATTTGTATTTCCCTCGATCGGAGAAATATTTACCCTAGTTATTCAAGAAGCTATGGCTTGTGGGATGCCGATTGTCACTACCGACGACAAGGCATATTTTCATTATGAATTAGAAAGAGACTTAATTGGATTCACTGAACGAGAATTTAAGGCCCTCAAGCTTAAAATAGATACTATATTAAATGATAGTACTAAAAGAAAACTTATGGGTGCATATTCTAGAAAACTCGCGATTGAAAAATTTAGTTGGAAGAGTAATTATATCAAAGAACTAAACTTATATAAGAGGCTTGCATCTTGAAATACAAAATTATTTTTATCCCATGTGTACCTACTCTTTATGGTAGGAGATATAATTTGACAAAAAATTTGGCAAGCCAAGGAAACGATATGCATTTTGTATCTTGGGATCAACCATACCCATTAACAATAAAAAAATTTAAAGAACAGCTTTTTTCATCCTTGAAATATAAATCGTATAAACAAGAGAATTTTACAGTACACAAACTTCGTCGTTTACCGTTCTTTTGGCCTAAGATCAACGGTATACTCTTCAAACATCAACTTACTATATTATCCAGAAAATTAAATATAGACTGGATAATAACCCAAGGTTATACCAACGAAATGGAATTGCCAAAGGATATACCTCATATTTATGACATGAATGACGACCAAGTTGCTTTTGCAGAAGTCTATGGCTCGTTTATATACAGAATTGGCTTTCGATTATTGCAAGTTAAAAAGACCATAGAGAAACAATGCAAGGAAGCTCAGGCTGTTTTAGTTGTTTCAGAACCTCTAGCTAACATAGCAAAATCTTATAATACAAATGTACATAAACTCTCTAACGGTGTGAGTAAAAAAGTAATTTCTAAAGTTAAATCATCTAAATCTCAAGTAATTAAAGATTCGATAGTGTACGTCAGTAGCTTTAATCAGTGGGCTCGCCCAATCGAGGCTATTAAAGCAGTTATTAATCTAAAAAAGGTATTTCCTAAAATTCAACTTACTTTAATCGGCGATGGTACTGAAGTGTCAAAAATCATTGACTATATTAAAGTTAACAAACTTGAAGACACTGTTCATTATCTTGGAAGTATTTATGATCAAGATCGACTTTTCAAAATAGTTAATCAACACCAGGTTTGTTTAAATATATCGGAAAAAAATAAGCTCCGAGATGCCGCGAGCCCTATTAAGGTATTTGAGTACACTGCTCTTGGAAAAAAAGTTGTTTCAACTGACTTAGATGAGGTAATAAGTTTGGGGTTTCCTAATGTAGAAGTATTTAAATATTCGACCATAAAAAGTCTACAGACTGCAGTGGAAAAAGCACTGAAGAGCGAAGATAACTATGACAAGATCGGCAGTTTAGTACTAAATACATATTCATGGGAAGGGATAGCAAGGAAATTAACCAGAATTTTGGCAGAAAATGAAAAGATTATAAATGTGGATGTATAAAATAAAGTATCGCTATACTAATGTGATATATATTTTTACATGGCTTGTTGCTGCGAATGTACTATATGTATTTCACGACCCTATTGGATGGGTAGTAACATTATCTTTCTTTTTATTTATGCCAGGTTATTTACTGCTATTATCTCTTGGTCATAAAGACCTTCTCCGGCATTATAAATTAGTTTTTGCGCTTGGTCTAAGCCTTCTAATTTTAATGGTTGTTGGCTTGCTATTAAATCAAACGGTTTATCTCGGGGTGAGTCGACCCTTATCAACTAAGAATATATTTGCTAGTCTCGATTTGGTAGTAATGTTGCTGCTTGCTTTTAGCTATACTAAATTACCTACCTATACAATATGGAAAAAAATCACTTTTCCAGAGTTATCGTCAGAGGCTTGGTGCATTATATTCTTGTCTTTAGTAATGCCTTTACTGGCTATACTCGGTGCTATAAGGCTAAATAATGGTGGGTCGAATATCCTAACAATGACCCTTTTTACACTCATACCTTTTATGTATCTATGGTTGATTATTCGTACCAAGATAGAGTATTTAAATACTCTAGTTATCTTTGCTTCCGCTTTTGCAATACTTCTCACGGTGTCAATGCGTGGCTCAGTATTAATTGGTCATGATGTTCAAAAAGAATTTTATACTTTCCAAATTGCATTACAGCAGCAGCATTGGAGCATTGCCTCATTTAGAGATGCTTTTAATGCATGTCTAAGTATAACTATTCTTCCAGTCTTGTTTAATAAGATTACTTCAATCTCTCCGATTTATATATATAAAATAGTGTATCAATTACTGTTTGCGGCATCTTTAATCCCAATTTATTTGTTCACAGAGATAGTCACAAATAAGAAAATTGCACTCATCTGTTCACTCGTATTTATTTCTTTTCCGGTTTTTCTTAATGAAATGCCATTTCTGAATCGCCAAGAGATAGCATTTATCTACTTTGCATTACTCTTATTGGCTATGTTCATACCCTCCTTAAGTAAAAAACAGGCTAGCATTTTGTCATTTTTAATGATTACAGGGCTAATATTCTCTCATTATTCGAGCACATACGTTGCTCTAGGATTATTTTTAATCGCTAAATTGACCTACTCGTTATTAGGTAAGTTAAAACTAAACACTATAGATCAAAAGCAGAATGCTGGCGTTTTTAAAATTAGTTGGATAGTATTATTAGTGACTTTTATGGCCACATTTCTTTGGAATGTTCAGGTTACGGGAACTGGTTCTGGAGTATTTGGTATAATTTCGTCTACGGTTACAAGTACATTAAATCATTCGGGCAGTCAAGCGGTCGATACATCCTATAGAATACTTGGACCAGCCCCACCTAATGTAGAAGAGCTTTTGGCTAAATATGCTACCAATTCGAAAAATCAAAGTAATTATACTCAAGTTGCTATTCCCCAAATTTTGCCACCAACAAAGACGGGACATTTTTTAATTAAACGTAAAATTAATATAATTAGTTTAAATATCTTTTCTAAACAATCAAGTGCATACATTCTACAAGTACTTCTAGTTTGTGGTGTTATTATAATGGGATTCAAATTGAAAAAAAATAGGTCTGATGTTTATAAAAACGTCTTAAGTTTAACTATAGCCTCAATAATCTTGTTAGCTATTCAAACAACTTTACCTACGTTATCCGTAGAATATGGTACACAGCGAATGTTTCAACAACTTCTTTTGATAACTTCAATTCCGATTGTCATTGCTGCAATGTCATTCTTCTCGATTAATAGAAAGTTCGACGCATATAAGTGTGTTGGTATCTTTTTTGTAGTCCTCTCAATGGTTTTAACAAATTATTTTGCCCAACTCATTGGGGGTTATCAACCAGTTCTAGCGTTAAATAATGTAGGTGATAACTACGACGAGTATTATATACATACAAGTGAAGTTGATACTGCGGCTTGGCTTCAAAGGAATCGTGACTCAAGATATCCTGTAGAAATGGATAGTTTTTCAATATTACGTTTTTCCAACGCAGTAAATAACGGTAGCTTAGTTCCCGCTCCGTTAACAGGACCTAGCAAGAACTCATATATTTACCAGAACTATGCGAACTTACTGTTTGGTCTTTATCATGCTACCCAAAGTGGAACGACCATAGGATATAATTTAACGACCAATATAAATGAAGACAAGAATGTTATTTACAGCAACGGTGAAAGTGATGTCTTGAGATGAGTATAAATTTAACTTCTAATATGAAATCAAAAAAAATTGATCATAGTGATACGATACCAGTAGTATTCTGTACATATCATAGACTTCAACGACTTTCTACGACGCTAGGTCAGTTATCGGAACAAGAGAACTGTAAAATTAGAGTTTATATATGGAATAATAACCAAGACGAAAAAGAATTTATCAATAAGGAAATTAAGTTATTTCCACGTTTAAATATTTCTGTATACCATAGCAAAAAAAATATTGGTGGTTATGGAAGATTTTATCTTGCAAAGAAACTAAGTCCTAATTATTCAGCAGTAGTTTTTATTGACGATGATATTAATCTAAATAAAGATACAATCTCTACCCTTATTAAGGAATATAAACCTAAGAATATAAGTGCAGTTTACTCTTTTAAATTTACTTCTCAGACTAATTATTTTAGACGAAGTAAATTAAAACCAGGTGAATATGCGGACTATTGTAGTACAAGTTGCATGATTGCTGATTCGTCTGTATTTAAAGAAAAAGAATTGTTTAATTGTCCTAAAAAATATTGGTATATCGAAGACTTATGGCTATCATATTATGCTAACCATAAACTAGGATGGTCACTAATGAAAAGTGGCGCAAAAATCGTTCAGCTTGACGATAATGTGGGCCAGTGGAGAAATTTGAAGTTACTAAAGTCTGAGTTCTTGCAATATTTAATTGGAAGAGGGTGGAATGTAGCAAATGGTAAACCTAGTGTAACTATTAGAATTAAAAATACTTACGAAGATATCCTGGATTTTGGTATTTCTTTATTAAAAAAGAATGAAAATACTTGATATGTTTTCTTATATTTCACCTTTAAATAACTTAATTAATCCACAAAATTAACTATTTTATAAGATTATGAAAATACTGATCATACCAAAAAGCAAGAACCCATATCAAGAGCTTCTATACAGCAGATTGAGGAATGAAAATCCTAACGATACCTTCTCGTACTTAACAGTTTCCCGGATATCATTTTTTCTTTACCCAGTGCGTTTTATTATCAAACGAATACAGGGTTATAACATAATTCACATCCATTTTATTGTATTCCATATAAGCCATAGAATTCCCTTAGGAAGAATATTTTCATATTACTATACGGTTATTTGCATCACACTACCGAAGCTTCTTGGATATAAGATAATTTGGACAGTGCATGACGTAGAGCCATATGATGAATGGACAAGTAATTACAAGGATATTTCTAGACGGCTATCTAAGTTATCAGATAGGAAAATAATTCATTCCAGAAATACTATTCAGCAAATGTCAGAGATTGGGTTAGATATTCAAAGGTGTGTATTAATTCCTCACGGTAATTTTAAGGGGGTGTATCCAGATTCTATAACTCCCAAACAAGCACGTAAAAAACTTGGCCTAAAAGACAATGATTTTATAATATTATTCTTTGGTCTCATAAGATCATATAAGGGTATCGATGACCTAATAACTGCTTTTAGTAAGTTAGAGCAAAAAGATTTGCGTTTGCTGGTTGCTGGTAAATGTATCGATGAAAGCTTGAAACAACAAATCTCTAAAGCACAAAAAAATTTAAATATTAATTTTTACCAAGGTCATGTGAAAGATAAGGATGTTACAAAATACTTCAAGGCAGCGGACATTATATGTTTACCGTTTAATACAATTACAACAAGTGGCTCAGCCTTACTTGCTCTTACATTAGCAAAACCGATCATAGCACCAAGATCAGGTGCACTAACTGATCTACCTTTAAATGTAGGTTTTTTTTATGACCCACAATCAAAAGATGGATTATTAAAAAGTTTAAAACTTTCGATCGAAAAAAGATCTGAGCTGAATAAGTATAGTAAAAATGCACTTAACTATTCAGAAACTTTGTCGTGGGATGAAATAGCACAAAATACATATAATGTATATCAACGCGTCTTAAGTGAGCCTGCAATCAAAAAAAGTTGATTGCGAGCAAAAATAATAAAATATATTGCAGCGGATATGACCTGCCCTAGTAACCATCCTATTCCAACTGCCACCAATCCGTGTGAAGCAAAAATTAGTATAAAACCAATTACAGCAAAAGCATTAAATGCATTCATCAGAAAATAAGCCTTGGAACGTTTTTGGATATTAAGCCATGTATCTCCAAGCCAATTTATCCCAACAAACAAGCTTGAAATGGCTAGTATAAGAAGAGGTATGTAACCCTCCTTAGCATACTGAGCACCATATATCCTTAGTAAAGGCCACCCTAGCAAGCACAGTAAAAGTATTGCAGGTATAAGCAAACGATATAAATGAATAAATGCATTTCTGAAATATTTCTTGTGACTCACTACATTTTCAGTTTGTGCCGACTCTGATAGGAGTGCTTGAGACGTTGAACTAGATATTATACTAAGAAATGCGGCAATCTGCATTGGCATATAAAAAAATGCGGCAGATTCAGAACCGAGAATACTTACTATTATTATTGGAACTAGTGTGCCCGGCAATACACCCAACATTCCTCCGAAGTAATTACTTATCGAATATGCTTTGTGTTTTTTAATCTCACCAATGTTAAGCTTTAATGGGTAAAGTTTAATTAATCTTTTATTGGTAATAATTAAGTTATAAGAAATTCCTGCAATTAAAACTATAGCATAAACTCCAGTTATTCCTTTTATGCCAAGAGATACAACAAAAAATGGTAATATCATCCTCGGTACATTAACAATAATAGCTTTACCAAGAATATACTCCCCTTTTCGAAATGCTAATATAGTTCCATCCATTAACGAACTAAGAGCTGTACATGTTACCAACAATACAAGTGTTACGGATAAGAAAGTGGATGAATGAATTAACCCTAGTTTTGGTAGCATAGTTTTAACGAATATAAGGCATAGTAATCCACCAACTACTGAAACGAAAAAAACAATGTAAAAAGCCGCTATGAATAATCCACACTTATCCTTGGTTCTAGCTAGAAATCGAACAATAGTATTAGGTAAACCAAGGTTAGTAAATGTTGATATTAAATTTGCGAAGCTCACGAATGCTATCGATAATCCAATAATGTTTGCACCGAATAAATGAGCACACACGACCCAAAAAAAGAATGCACCAACTGCATTTATTGCCTGACTCAATATTAATAATGAGGAATTGCGGCGTAAACTATCCTGCATCAAGCGATTGTATACGTTAATAATATTTCCTTTATTGCCAATCATAGCTAAGCTTGTTCGTTGTCGTTTATACGCTTCCTTGCAAAAAAAATACGAATTTTTTCCTGGTCCATATCCTGCCAGAATTTAATTGAATGAATAATCTTCTTGTTTTGTAAGACTAGATTTTCTGGGGAATCTGGGAGTCCACGCCATTTTATGCCCATTGGAAGACCTTCGGTAGCAAAATCCTCAAGCGTAAATCCTAAAAGTATGGTTAAAAGACTAAATAAATGGTCTTCACTTATTGCACTGTTATACATAGGTTGGAATTTAGAAGAGTTAAGTTTATTATTTATATACATTGCTGCAATAGCTGAATATGACTGAAATACTGCACCACCTTGACAATGTTCTCCTAGCCTATAACCTTTTTTTCTTGCCTCTTTGACCAACTCCTTAATTAAGATTCTTCTATCGGGATAACTTATTCCATAAATGCTTGTTTCGCGTAATATTATGCACGCTACAATTATAAAATTTCTTTTTTTACCATCTGAACGCTTCTTATAAGCGCCCAACATTCCTGCACCTGGATGACTATTAAAAAATTTGAGTGCATCTTTTTCTGGATGACTATTAATTACTAGTCCATCAGTATCAATTCTTAATAGAACTTTGAATTTATAATTTTCGATAGCAAATTTATATGCATCTATAAGATTCAGCCATAGCGCTCCTCTTATGCCCTTATATCCTGAAGACGATAACCTAATGACTCTAGGGTCTACATTATCCAAATATTTTTTTGTATTGACCGATCTGCTATCGTCAACTGCAATAATAATTACAGATTCTATACAATAACAAAAAACACTATCTATAGTATCTGAACCGTTATTGTCAGGACCAATTGGTATAACAACAATCAAATCGACTTTGTTTTTACTCATGAAATTTGATTTTTTCTCACCAGTAACCATTTGTAACATATCCCCCAGAAAAGTCCAGAATATATAATAAAGAATACCATACCAGCATATGTGTGAAATAAACTAAACGCAATTTGCGGATTAATATAATAACCACCAATAATAAGTACAAATATCCTAATAATATTTAGTCCAAAAAGTATAACAACGGCGATTGGGAATGTGTAAGCTAGTTTTCTATGATTGAATTTGTTCCAGTCCAGTATTGCGAAAATTGCATATAGTCCGCTGAAAAGAGCTATGGATTCTATACCAGAGCAATACTTTGCTACTTCAATCCCAAATTTACTTAATACTAATGTCCTAGGTGGTACAATGCTTGCGCTAATATCTGTTTCATTTAATAGCCACTTAACAGAATGTAATACTATAAGTGCCAGAATTCCCCATAACTTATATACAATGTATATAAATCCATAAAAAGCAATGCATAATAGGAAAGACATTATCAGTTCTTTGCTGTATTTTTTGTAAAATAATTTAATATTATCTAATCCAAAAGTACCAATGGCTATAAAAGCTATACTTGCAATGATATATAAATTAGTTAGTATCTGAGTACCTATTGCGCCCTTACCAGCGATAAGTATACCAATACAGTTCCAAGCTCCTAGTGCTGATATAACAGCGATAATTAACCAGCCTATATTTAATTTTTCCCATGCTCTAAATTTTATATCTAAGCCTTTTCTATATACCAATATAAGTAGAACTATTACTCCAAATAATAAAGACTTTCCTCCACCACCGTATATTTGGAAGCCATATTTATTTACGAGTCCATGACTAATTATTCTCGGTCCGATGATTCCTGATAACAAAATAAACAATACTAGAAAAGCTGCTGTACGTAATAGTAGTGGTGCAGCAGCTTCTAGCTTTTTATTTTTATATATTTTCTTTTTAGTGAGCACCGAGTTGACGTCGTCGGATTATCAAGAAAGATCCAGCCCCTAAGACCGCTGCACTTATTCCTACGACTGTTCCGAGTTCAGGTACAGACACATTGATCACGGAAACATTCAGCTTACTAGTTAGCGCAGCGACTGTACCACTACTTGATCCACCTGTACCTTTTTTAGTTGCAGATACTATTACGTGTGAACCGTTTGGACAATTAGCTGCTTTGAAGTTAGCTAAATATCCACCAACATTATTTGAAGAAACATGCTTAACATGTCCGTTACAAGTTACAGTAACTTTTGCATGAAATACAGGTGATCCATTATTAGTTATTGCACCAGATATACTCGTTGTTGCAGGTGCAGCAGATACGGACATTGGTAGTAGTATTAGTCCTGCAAGTAAACCTGTGATACTGACGATAAATTTTTTCATCTATTCTCCTTATCTAGTGTGATATATAGTTTACTAGTAAACCTCATAATGACCCATATTATGAGATAGGTCAATAAAAATGTGAAAGCTTTATGAAAGTTATCCACAGGAGTAATATTTTCACTTCCCTTTCACAATCAATAATAAAAAATTATAACCGCTAATGTATTACAAAGGCTACCATTAATGCAATATAAGTTAGCTTGGTTGATAGGTTTAATGTACCGGTTAGAACTAAGTTTTGTTTGAAATAATAAGTAAGTGATAGAGAGGTCCCTAAAATTAAAGCAAATATGGGGGCTATTGAAATCGTGTGCGTAATAGTAGCCAGAACAAATACTAAAATTGCCATGATAGCAGACATAACTGGATGTAGAATTTGATTACCCTTTAGTTGAACGAGACCCCTAAAGAAGACCTCTTCAGTAAACACAAATATAACGGAAGTAAAAGCAACAATGGCAATCGACGTACCGTAAAACGGATAATCATGTCGAAGCATGCCGTAACCTATGACTCCAAGTATCTGCCCACCTATTATCATGAGAGGAATTAGGATCGCATAATTTCTAAACTTAGTTCTATGTTGATCTTTTGGATCTTCAAAAATAAATAAATATCTATAAACTAACGCAAGGACTAGAATAGTGTCGTAAAAAATCACAGTTCGACTGAAGTTAGATAACCTAGGTAGTACTAAACTAAGAAGTGTAGCTACTGGAAGGATATTAGCCGACAAAGATAACTTCCTGGCACGAGTATAGAAAATAGCTAAGCCAAGCAGAGCTATTATCGCTAAACCGTTCATATAGACACCAACCTTAACGTCATAACGAAGTGTAAGTTGTGAAAGAGCCACAAAAAACAGGATGTAGCTGAACACCCAAAACTGTTTTAAGTACGGGCTATATATTTTTCCACGACTTTTATTGATAACCATTAAAGCTTTTGAGGTAACATTGGCAGGCTTCTCAATATCAGACTCATGAGTTGAAGTAGGACTATCGGTCATATTCTAACCCTTACCTACTTGTTTAATCGCAGCATATATTAAAATTCCGCCAATAACTACAACTACCGGCAATAAATACTTTAGCTCTTTTCGTTCGCTTTTTGGTTTTTCTGAGAAGACTATTTCAACCGTAATTAAGAGGGCTAAAATAATTACTGTGTTAATTATTAGAACTGTATTTTGAAGATTAGCGGCAAATCGAAACGGTAGCTGAAGAAACATAAACACCCTTATATAATTACTATACGATACTATATTATTTAACAGGGGTCAAATATATAGTTAAGCTAGTGCTTTGTAGTAGATTTTCTAAATCTGTCATCAATTTGACTGATTGGAGTTAAGTCTATGGTACTATCCATGTCAATTCGAATAGCTTTGAAGAATCCTTCACCTAAAAAATCCCCTACACAAGCTAATGAACCTATTTTTATTTTATGTCTAGGAATTCTATCACTATTAGGCAGTTCACCTTTTATGCCTAACGAATTTCTAACTACCTGTTTTTCATGTAAAATTTGATACCTATCTTGACTGCTTAAATTATTAACATCGTATACACTGGCAATTATAGGAAATCGTAAACTACCACCTTGGAGATTTATGGGTCTCGAACTTAGTTCTATACCTTTAATGAAAGCGTTAGTTATTCCTCTTCGGGCTATTGTCTGATCTAATACTTCGGTTTCAATTAATTTATCGACTATTTCTTCTGATGAATTACATACAGGAAGTATTGGATTATCTGAGCTTAGATTTGCCGCTATACCTCTGAAATCTGCATAAATTACGCCAGGTCGAGTTACCAGTTTTAAATTTGCATCTCTATTACCAATATTCGCTTTAAAACAATCTTCAAAATCAAGCATCCAGTCTTCTTCGACTTGACGCCCAATACCTAAATATCTAACGTTTTCTGACACAAGTAACTCCTTAAAATACTAAGGTATATACTATTACATACTTTTAATCAAATATAAAGCATTAAATGGGTTTAGTAGTTACTGCCAACCTTAGATTGATAGAACCAAACCTTAACAATATCCAGCACAAGCAAATAGAGAAGCGTCGAGGCTATCGTAAGACCTATCACACTGAGAGGTAGTGCAGTTAACTTAAATAGTTCTCTAGTTATTCCAATATAGATCATTCCTATTGATATAACCCCTAGTGCTATCAGTGCCACTTTCAACTCACTTGAGAACTTAGGAGCACGCCAAAAATGGTCTTTGTTTCTTACTGAGAGAATTACTATAAGTCCAGATAAGTTAAGGAAAAGGAACAACGCTGTTTGCTCGACTCCTGTAGGTTGAGTTTTAATTAACGTAAAGAATAGAATCTCAAATAGTGCCGTAAAGGTTCCTAGGAAAATAGATATAAACATGAGCGCGTGTGTATTGTATTTACTGGGTCTCTGCAGCTCGGACGTTTCTACATTATCTGTAGCAATGGTAATAAGAGGAATGTCCGTAAGTAAACTAGTTAGGATTAACTGAATAGGTAGTAGTGGTAATGATGCATTTGAAAGAAGGTATAGTGCCGACAAGGCAAAAAAGTTTCCAAAGTTTCCTATCATTGAATAGCGAATATACTTATTAATATTAGAGAATATAGTTCTGCCGTATTTTACTCCGTTTACTATTACCCCTAGATCATTGCGAAGCAGAAGTATGTCCGCACTTTCCTGAGCTACATCAGTCGCATTGTTAACAGCAATAGCAACGTCAGCTAGCTTTAAGGCTGGTGCATCGTTAATGCCGTCACCTTGGTAGCCAACCGTATTACCTTGCTTTTTTAATGCTTCAATAATTTTATACTTCTGTTCGGGGTCAAGTCTGGCAAATACATCATTATTTTTAACAGTGTCATTAAACTGTGCTGTATCTAGCTTATCTAATTCATCGCCAGTATATGCTAGCTGGGCTTTGGATATTAGTCCAACTTCACTGGCTACATAATGAGTTACTTCCCGACTATCGCCTGAGAGGATTTTAATTGTCAGACCAAGTTCTCTAGCAAGCTCAATAGTATGTTTAGTAGTTGGTCTAAGTGGATCGTCTAAAGCAGCGTAACCAACAAACTTTAATTTATCTTCATGTTTTAAAATATTATAGTTTTTGTCGTACTTGATTATCTTATAGGCAATACCAAGATGGCGTAACCCTTCTCGACCGTCTTTTTTAATTAGTTCTAAATACTTTTCCTTGTGTTTATGTTCATGCGAAACAGATAGTAGCGTTTCAACTGATCCAACTTCTACAAGATAAGTTTTGTGGGCATCAGAAAATATTACCCGTCTACGTCTAGACTTCGGATCAAAAGGTAGCTCAGCCAGTCTTTTATAATTCTCAGCTTCTCGTTGAAGCTTTTCGGGTACATAATCTATGAAAGCTCTATCAAATGAACTTTGAAATTTCTTCCGTTTCTCATCAAGAGTTTCTAGGCTGGCTATCGCCAGTAATTGAAACAACTCTAAGTTATCAGCGGTAACGTGGGTCACTGTTTGTTTATTTTGAGTTAGTGTTCCAGTTTTATCACTACAAAGGATATTAATATTACCAAGATCCTCAGCTGCCGTTAGGGTTTTAACAATTACGTGTTGTTTTGCTAGTCGCATAGCTCCTTTTGATAGAGTAAGCGTTGCGATTACTGGCATTGCCTCAGGTACGACAGTAATTGATAGGGCTACTATAAAAAGCCCAAGATCAATAATTGAATTGTGGTCTTTGTTAACTAGTACCTTGATTATGAAAACAAGAAGTAGTGTTAAAAATGTAACTCTAATTAGAAAAGAACTAAATGAATTAAGTTGTTGTTCGTACTTAGTGGTCTTTTTAGTGTCGTTTGATAGGTGGGCGATTTTACCTAGTTCTGTTTGGTTCGCAATAGCATAGACATAACCTTCGGCTTCACCCTGTTCAATGGTGCTGCCAGCAAAAACTAGTGAATCTTTGCCCTGCACCGTTTTAGCTACCGCCATCGACTCACCAGTAAGTTCAGACTCATCAACCGATACATTCGAAACACCCGTTAGTCTTATATCGGCCGGTACAATATCGCCTTGACGTAGAATTATTAAATCGCCAATAGTAATATGTGACTCTGAAATAAGCGTGTCTTTGCCATCACGTTTGACTAGAATTTCTCTGCTAACAAGTTTTTGCAGTTTTTCAACTGCATTCTCTGACTTATATTCCTGATAAAAACCAAGCCCAGTATTAATAAGTAGAATTACAAGCAATATAATTGCATCACTATCGTCACCCAAGATAAATGCCAGAACTGTAGCAACAATTAGCAGATATATAAGTGAGCTTTTAAATTGTTTTAAGATTAGCGAAAAAGTACTGCGCTTCGAAGTATCTTTAAATATATTTGGACCGTATTTATGAACTCTGGAGTCTGCTTCGCTAGCGGTTAGCCCATCAAGTGAACTACCGAGATGATTTATAAGCTCAGTCGAGTTTAGTTTTTTTAAATGGTCTTTGTTCACACGTTCCCACCACTAGCTTAAATTTATTTAGCTTATGACTATATTTATCTTAATCTACCTCTGTAATACTTGCAATAGCTAAGACTATATTTAGCGTTGAATTCTAGGTTGTGTTTTAACTAGAAGCCCGTGAACGGTTTTTATAGTTTTCGAGACTTCCCTAAGACTAAGACTATTACTGGGTCTTGCAAGTAAGAATTTATGACGATCTCGCGCAACATCATAAGAACTATTTCTATATACTGAAGGACTACCAACTTGAGTCGATCTTGTTGCTTTTACGTGACTTATTGAGCTTCTATACTCATCGGACCACAAGATAGTAACCCATGTATCTACTGGTAGGGCATCTTCAGTAAGTTGCCTAAGATGGACTTTGAGTGAGTCGCCAACAGGATTAGAAATTACACTATAAACAAGTGAATTATCGATGGTAGCAAAGGTATGATCATAATTCATTTGTCTTCCACGTTTAGATATCATACCCAATTGCATTGCTTCAATCCGGTTTATATCCTCCGGTAAATGGCTTTCTATTTCAGGTGTTGCTTGGGGAAAAAATTCCGCATCTGGTATCATGTATATATTATATAACAATACAAACTAAAAGCAAGAATTTGAGCTTTATTTACAGGTAAGAATTGAGTTTATCAATATCAAGTAGAGTAATGATCGATTGTTTTGTTGATACTAAATTATGATGTTCGAGATAGGTCATCTCTCTACTAGTAGTTTCTCTTGTAGCATTAATTGAGCTTGCGATATCAATATGCCTAAGCGGTACATCTATAATTAATTCGTTATCATTTTTAGTTTTTTTGCCAAATCTTAGTGACATAGTTAGTAAGAACGAGATTAATCTCTCTCTAACACTTCTATATTCTAAGTTTAGAATGCGTTCACTGTGAATTCGATACATTTCTACAACCATATCAAGAATTGGTGTCATGGTTTCAGGATTTTCTTTTAAGGTGTCATAGAATTTACTTCTAGAAACATGAAGGAGGACGGTTGGAGATAGAGCCTCATAAATAATGTGTCGTTCTTGACCAGTTACTGCCCAAATTAACGGAAAAATCTCTTTTTCCTTACGTATAACCAGTAAGTTCTCTTCGCCGTACTTACTTATGTCATAGGCTTTAACAAGTCCCGATTGGATATAAAAAACACCCGCGGGTTTTTGTCCGGGGCGGATTATAAATTCACCTTTTTTATAAGTTAACTTGTCACCTGTCTTAAACACCCCAAGTAAAGCGTTTAATTGGTCGTTTGTGGCCAACATATATTAATTATGTCACATATCTAAATGATTGCCTATATCTGATAAACCATATGCTTAACCCCAATATCGTGGGCTGTCAGGTATTTGTGATGCTTCAAGTAAAACCGTACATTCGACATCTATTTGATTCAACATACTTTTAGCAAGGCCGGAATAATCCTCATTAGTAGATAGGGTTGCGCCAATTAATGCAATTTTGAATGCTAATAGCTCATGATTATCTACAACTGGCGCAAGTGAATCTTTGCTTCTTTCTAGTTCATTGACTTTTAAATATTCAGCCATTGTGCTGACTTGAAGCCAAGTTGGCTCGCCAAAAGTTTTACTAAAAGCCCAACGAGCAAGAGTTTTAGCGGTCGCATCCATTAGAACCATATGTTCTGAGTATCCTCCCTCAGTTCTCTGATTGCTAGCTATCAGTTTTAATTTTCCGTCAACTTGTTCAAACTCCATAACAACGACTATATAGCAATAATTCACCATAAAAAAGCATAAGAATTCTCTCTAAGAGCAATGTGATTTAGGACACAGAAGTACCGTGATTTTTAGTACGCGAATTCCGTGATTAAACTAACGGATTTATGCAGGTATTAGGAATAGACTTATATATGTAAGGGGAGGAAAAAAATGGTAGAACTATCAGACGTACTAAAACAACTAACAAAAGTTGGATACAGAAACAAATTTTGGCAAAGAGCTGAAGTAAAAGAACTTTGTAATGTACTTCATGACGACGAAGTTATTCTAAAAGCAACAAATGGTTATTATGAAGGTGGGTTCGGTTTGTTGGTCGCAACTGATCACCGTTTACTTCTAATAGATCATAAACCAATGTTTTTAACACTTGATTCAGTCGCTTATTCAATGATTCAGGAACTATCTTTTAACTACCGATTATTTAACTCAACTCTCCATATCTTTACCTCAAACAAGTGTCTGGACTTCAGTTCATGGAATCATGATCAAATAAGAGGAATTCTAAGCTACGCCCAAAAAGCAATGAAGTTGAAAGCAGTAAAAGATGAACCATCAGTGGAAGACGGTAAGACTGGAGTCGAACCTAAACAAGAAAACCTGCAACCGCAATACATACCAATTTATGTACCTCAACAACAGCTAACAGGCACTCAACCCGTAGATCCTCATCAAGTACCGCTTAATCCAGTTAATACTTACTACACAAATGAGAATCCACAGCCTAATCTAGTTCCAAGCTCCACCAACGTGAATAACAACTTAGCTAACCTAGCCTTGTCGCAAAAGGATCTACTTCCTGAACCAAGACTGGCAGCTATCAGAACACCTGGTTTAGCTCAAAGACAATACTTCCGAAGATACTTCTAAAAGCTTAACCAATTAATTTTTGACAAGCGTAGTGATATAGTGTCTCTTACTTGAGAGAGACACTATGAAGACGAACACAATTGAAGCCCACATTAACGCCAAACGTAAGTCTGTTAATACTGATAGAACAATTAAGATAAGACTAACTAATTATCTAAGGAAAACTAGTGTTAGCCACAAGGGATCAAGCTTAAATACGCTATTGTCACCAAAACAGGTTGTTATTGCTAGAGAATTTATAAATCTTATGGGCAAACACAAATTTGCTGGATCTATGAAATTAGGTTTGTTTACAAAAATGTCACTAATGCCACTATCTAAATTTGATATGAATCATGACGTATTTAGAAATGGAATTACTTACAGATTAAGTAGTAGATTAATTTGGCGAAGACTGTGGAGCGGTAGCGGTTATCAAATTGGTGTGCTTGCACCTAAAAATACCTTATTTATTAGCTATTTAAATGCTACTCCGGTTTATCTTTGTAGCGATTTAAGTTTACGTATTAGAAGAAATTCTCCGGTTTTTGGAATTGGAAGTAGTCTTGCTAGTGGAACTGGCGCAATTCCTATAAAAGAACTGCCGAACTTTAGTTTTCAAATTGGACGCTTTAATTCAAAAGTACATAATCCCGATTCTTCATTTAAAATCGAAAAACTAGAAGATCTTTTAATAAAACTGGCAGAAACAAATTTAATTAAATAAGATTCAGCCTAATTTATGCTGATATCAGGTACTGCTAGACTGGTGCCAGAATTTATTAAATCAATTAGTTCTCTACCCTGTTTTTGCGTCAAAGCCATAGTGGCTAATTGATTAACATCATTGTTGATAAATGACTGACGCATTATGTCTACACCACTCGCATAATAAGTAATAGTACCTTCAGCTGATCTAGTTGGGTCCAATATAACTAGTTTATGATTAGAGGAAAGTAAGCTACCTTCAGGAAAAACAGAATCTTCATCTTCTGTAGTTACTATTTCTCTTTCGATATATGTCGAATAGCCATTTGGTACAAGCTCAGATCCAGAAATGCCCAAGATTAATAGTTGCTGAGTAACGCCACTAATTGTTGGTGAATCAATAACATCAGCTTCAATTCCCTTTTCAAAAACGCTATCAAATTCTTCGGCCATTTTATAAGATAAAGCGAGTTCTTCTGGTAATCCTTTTTCAGGATACATGTATCTCATATTTAATTCCTCTCGTTTTAAAAATAAATCATTTTTAGATTTTGTGAGGACATTGATTTTATAAATTTTATGTTTTGATCATTTATTTAATATAAATGCTGCAAAATATACTATTTATTAATTTAGTAATTATTTAGTTTTACTCTGTTATTATAACCAAAATTAGATAAATTTTCAACATGGCTTATAATTAATCTTCAGCTAAATATCAACTTATGGTTTTATTAGTTACCCTAAAAGTTCTATTATATAAATATAAATTTAGGAGTTAACAAATGTTGAAGGATTTTAAAAAGTTTATTCTTCGTGGCAAGGTAGTAGATCTAGCGGTAGCCGTAGTTGTTGGTGCTGCATTTGGTGCGGTAGTAACCTCGCTGGTTAAAGATATATTTACTCCACTTATAGCTGCTATTGTAGGCAAACCAGATTTTTCTAATCTTAGTTTTACGATTAATAATAGTGTTTTTTATTATGGTAATTTTCTAAATGCATTAATTGCCTTTATATCAATCGCCGCTGTTGTGTTCTTCTTTGTTGTCCAGCCCTTAAATCGATTGCAAACTGCTGCTAATCGTCGAAAAGCCGAAAAAGAACCAGGCGAAAAAGAATGCAGTGAATGTTTAAGTATGATTCCTACTAAAGCTAAGCGCTGTAAGTTCTGTACGTCTATACAAAAAGTTAAAGAATAAGAAGTCATTGATTAATAGATAAAGCCGTGAGACAGTATGTTCGTAAACTATAAGTGTTAGGAGACGTTATGCACACTACTTATTTATTATTAGGCATTGTTATTTGGGTAATAATCGCTTTTTGGCCAGCTATGGTCGCTAAACGAAAAGGCCACAGCTTTATTCTGTTTTTCCTTTTAAGTTTGGTTTTCTTCTTCTTGTCACTAATTTTAGCTTATGTAGTAGAAGATCGTACTTAACCTCATTCAAAAGCTGCTTCATCTGAACACGAAGAATAGATAAGATTTATATATCATAATTTGAGCATAGTATAATTCGTCATATGTATGATCTTGATTACTATGACCAAATAAACCAAGAAGAAGCTGAACAGGCGAACCGTTTAGCAGATATACTTAATTGGATATATAAGCCTAAATCTGTACTAGATATAGGTAGTGCTACTGGATTATATCTCAAGCCTTATCTAGACATTGGCATAAAAGTTACCGGAGTGGACTTTTCTATTTCTGCTGTTTCGGCTGAGGTATTAAAAATACCTAGAAAAATGATTAAAACTGCTGATATAACTAAAACTCCAATCGGAGTTAAAGCTGATCTGACGCTTTGTATTGAAGTAATGGAACATATTGACGCAGAACATGCCGAGATTTCTATTCATAATATAGCTAAAACAACTGACACGATCTTTTTTACGGCTGCTCAGCCCGGTCAAGGTGGTGTCGGACATATTAATTGTCAGCCTAAAGAATATTGGGATACTTTTTTTACTAATGAAGGTTTCGTAAGAGATAACCTAGACGAAGAATATATAAGAATTTTAATGAATGCTGGATACAGAATGGGCTGGCTAATTAATAATTTGATGGTTTTTAAACGCGAAAAAAAACCAAAGAAAAAAGCCGTATGAAGTAATAGTTGTGTTGATGAAAATGAACCGAGCGGTTCAACGTCACCTTGACTACAAGATATATTTCATACGGCCATGTCCCCGCTAGGTCTCTTTTTCGGATTGATCATGTATTGATCAAATCTTTACGGACTACGCTAGGGGGATTCAAACATTCTGGTTTTGAAGTAACTACATTTCGGAACCTTTGTCACCTTTGAACATAAGTGGCTTTGATACCTTGGTGTGGATGTGTGGACGGAGTCTTGAGAACTCACTGTAAATTGCCCAAATAAGTACAATGATTATCCCGACATCTACAATACACATACAAACTCCCCACTCAATCGGCATATGCATGAATGCAATGTAGTAAATTGAAGCCATAAATGCACCAAGCAGAACTACAATCGCAATAGCCTCAAGAGCGATCGCTCTTTTAATGAACCTTGTGTCCGTTGACAATTACACCAACTCCTTGAATGAATGAACATCGTCGCTTGACGAATTAATATACTCTATCACTAAAATTTAAAATTGTCAATGTAAGCTACAGAGGTGAATGGTTTAATTATGGGTGCTGAAGTACCGCTACAAAAGGACCAACACAAGAGTATGTATTGTTGCCTTTTGACAGATCTGTGAATGCTGCTGTTACTGATGCTTGTAGGCTTTGCTTATTATCAAAATTACAGGTCATTGGTTGATTAAGCCAGGTGGCTTGACTAGCTTTCGTATAAACAAATGACATACTGCAACCTCCACCCTGTGGGCCGAGTATCTGATACTTAACTGCAATATTTGAAATACTTGATGTTAGTGTAGCTGGAGTACAGTCTTTAAAGCTGGTGTTAAAACATGATGGATCAGCACCACAACTTGTTGTGGTTGTAACCGGTGTTTTGACAATTTTTGGACCAGACGTAATCGGTTTGAAAGTTTTTCCAGTTGGTGCGCCTGAAGCGACTGTGCTGGTTGTTGTCTTATGTTTAGATGCATGATAGGCATAAGCTCCACCAGCTATTACTAATACTAAGATAACTCCAATAATTATTAGAGACAGATTCTTATTAGATTTACCACTAGAAACTGACTTATTAGGCTCAGAACTATTAACTGGAGCGCCCCCACTTTTATTTCCATCTTCCATTAACTAAAGTATTACATTATTGAGTAAAAACATCAATATTGCTAGTGTTTAGTGAAGCCAAATAAGTATATCTAAACATAAAGGGTTTGCAATAAACTAAAAAACATGGTAGTATAACTTTTTAGACCTAGTTAATGGTCGGTAAACGAGCAAAATATGCAGAAAGTCCTAAAAGACAGTAAGCTAAATAACGCCCTACACCGCTACAGAACAACTTATTTAAATAAACATTTAGAAAATTTAGACGAATCAGCTACCAGGATAATTATTAACCACTTACTTAGTGATGTGTTGGGCTATAGAGAGTTAATTGATATCAAAACCGAATTTCCTATCATGGGTGGTTACATAGATTACTTAATAATCCTAAATAACCGAAAATCTATCGTTATAGAAGCTAAATCAATTAGAACCCAGCTATCTAACAAACACCTTAGGCAGGCTATTTACTACGGTGCAACAGTCGGTGCAGACTGGATTATACTGACAAATGCTCGAAGCTTAGAACTATATAAAATAAAATATACAAAACCACTAAATATTAAAAAGATATTTTCTATAGATTTTAAGAAAAATAACTCAAACACTGGCTATTTAACCTCATATTTAACTAAAAAATCGGTAAATAGAGGCGATTTAGAGTATTTTGCTAAAAAACATGACGAAATAATTACGATTTAGAATTGTAAAAAGCTAAAGAAAATGTTATAATAACTGATTATGTCAGAAGTAATGGACGTCACAGAAACAAGAAAAGACATACACAGAAGTATATCGCCAGCCGTCTTTTCAAAGCACGCCCGCGAAACAATCATACCCGATATTGTTTACCTAGATTTCCCTCCTATAGCTATACTTGACCCAAAAGCCCTAGCCGAGTCTATCTATGTACGCGATGAATTAGAATATTCTCAGGATCAAGCTAGTGATGCGGCACAAGAGAGTGGGATTAATGGTATTTGGTATGAACGAGGTATTTTCTATCAAGGATTTGGTGACAGAAACTTTACATCGTTAATTGCTGGTAGTGTGGGTAATCATATTTCAAATATACTACTACACTTTAATGCCATATCTGAGCCTCTTAGCTTAATGGATTATGGTAAATTATTTCAAACTGAATGGTTCGGTGATCTTATGAACAGTATGGCACTTACGGGACAAGGAGAACTTGCTCCAGCCTTACGTCATCCGACAGGAGGGATTCCAAAACTATCAAAAGAATTAGAACTGGAGGACGACATAATCGTTTCACTAAGAGACAAAGAAACAGGACTATTCAAGTTTGTTTTAGACGAAACAGCTAAAAGAGAGCTTAGAGCTAGAATTGATCGTAAAACTAGCGTCGGCTGTCCGGTTGCAAGAACTTCTTTTTTTGCAACTCCAGAACAAGTTCAGTTTCTTGAGGATCATGGACATCTTGAAACCAGTGGTGAAGAACCTGTTGGATCTGGCTTCTATAAAGACCACGAACTAGCAGCTAATGGACTTATAAAGTTACGTCAAAGTGAACGTACGGCAATTGATGACGTATTATTTGCTTGGGGTAACTATATTACTAGATATGCAATCGATTTAATTGATAGAGGTATAGATCCTAAAGGTATCGAAAATACTGACGCTCGAGAAGTACTGCTACTAAACGAGTGAATTAAAGAATAACTAAATAAAGTACTGTGGATGAGTTAATCTCCAGAATATTGAAGGTTTAGTAATATTTTGGTTTAAAACTAGTGCTGTTCGGTTTTTGTCATTTCCAACACCAAGCGAAACGCTGCCTACTTGTGTATCGATGTTTTTAGGTGGAATAACTTTATTTGAAATATTTGAATAACTAATTGGTAATTGTGGTAAATACGGAATTGCAATTGAAGATTTTGTTACAGAATTAATTGATTCACCCCAAGGTAATTTGTAGGTACTTATTGCTGTTTCTGCTGGCAGAGTCTTTAAGACTATTTGATTTTTAACTGATCTAAGCATTGGAATAGTTTGAATTAAAGCCTGGTGCAGATTAGGTGCATTCATTACTGCTCCAATTACAGTTATAGAATTGCCACCACCCAGATCATATTTAGCTGCTGATAAAAAGCAACCACCTGCTTGATCAGTATTGCCGGTTTTAATACCGATAAGACTATCTACACCCAAATAAAAATCTACATTTTTAACAATCCCAGCTACCGGTAGAATTGCGCTGGTTTGATCAACAATTTGGGCTACAACTTGATTACTTAAGGCAGCTTCACCTAGCTTAATTAAATCAGCTGAGGTACTAACTGTGTTTGGAGAAAAGCCACTTGGATCAGAAATTATCGTCGTTGACATGTTTAATGATTTTACATATGCATTAGCCGCAACAATATAATTTGCTGTTGATCCATATGCCCAAATAGCTAGTGTATCTGCCATATTATTAGCAGAAGGAAGTAACATTGCTTGAAGTGCTTGGTATTCGGTAATTTGTTCACCAGCTACTACTTTTATTACAGATCCATCTTGAGCTACAAAACTATTGTAATCAGCCACATCACTAGAGTTTATTGTAATAGTGGGTCCTTGTTGTCCGACGGTTAATGGATATTTTTTAAGGACAGTAAGTGCAGTCACTACTTTAGCGATACTAGCAGTTGGAGTCGGTAACTGCGAACCATTAGATATTAAAGTTCCAGAACCAAGTACTCCGATTGATGCTTGTTTGCTATTTGGCCAAACCACACTTAATTGACCACTGGCAGTAACTGGGCTTGCAAGATTTGTCGCATAAATCGGTTTTAGGGGAAGAAGCAATATAGTTATCACATAGGAAATTATTAATAACACCAAAACAACCGATGTAGTATGTCGTACTCTGTGAGAATGTTTTTTGCTAGATTTGGATTGTCTCATAATATGACATATATAAGTATAAACGTATTAAACTGCAATTTCATACTTATAACTAAATTATTTAAAGTATAATACTAGGCAAATGGATAAAGATAAGCAAGAACCCATTCCTACTCAAAATCCTGTTCCTACGACTGAATCACTAACCCCACCTGCTCTGCTATCACCAGAACCATCTAAAAAATCACATAAAAAGGAACTAATAATACCGGTTGCACTGTTTTTGATTATTATTGTTGTAACTTCAATCGTATTAATATTTCATAGAACAACTAATAAAACAGCTTCTACGGTAACTGTTATAAAGACTACAAAGTCGCTCACAACATCAACTCCGGTTCAAGGGCTACAGCTGAACTTTAATAAAAATTACGGAAATAAATATATAAATGGATTACTTCCAGTTGGTGATGGTAAATATTCCACTTCTACTGCTCAAGTTGGGTCAGTTTTTACATGTCCAACTTATGCCCAGAACTTAAGCGGTAGCCAAGGAGGCGGTGCTTTTACGCGCGGTCCTTGGTTTACAAATAATAATACGGAGTATGATATTACGAAAAAGGTTCAAGTGCATGGTAGCGTAGTATGGCAAGCTAGTTTCACGAACACTTTAACTGGCACAACCAGAACAATAATTACAAATGACTTGCCTAACAATCCTACAGGTATATTTCCAATTGCTAGTTCTGACCCTGCCTATGCTTATGATCGCAATCCAAATAGTATTCAGGCACAAAGTCTAACTTATGCGCTTTCTTCAACACCAACTTATGGAACTCCACAATGTATGGGTGGCGAATCAGGAGTAATGTTAACCGGAGTTGCATTATTTAATGCTTTTGATGCTGGTGGACGTGATGCTGGTGCTTGGGAAGTCCAAGACTCCTGTGATGGACACCCGGATATGGACAAAGAATATCATTACCACACTCTTAGTTCTTGTATAAAAGACGTTAGTGTTCATACGGTAATTGGTTATGCGCTTGATGGTTTCCCGATCACTGGACCCGACGTTGGCACAAATAATATATTAACTACAAGTGATCTAGATGTTTGTCATGGCATCACAAGTGAAATAAATTTGGACGGAAAAACACTCAATATGTATCACTATGTTATGACAGAAGATTTCCCTTACTCACTCAGTTGTTTTAGAGGTACAGTGATTCAACCACCTAATCTACATAAACAATAAATTAACATAAAATATTGTGTTTGTGTTTAGTTTGTCGCCTGTTTTACTGGTGATGGCTTTGTTATAGGTATGCCAATATAGCTAAAGTTTATTTCAATTTGTTCTTTTGTGGTGCTATTAATTGCGCTCCATTGTCTAAGAAGATAAGTATGAGTATCAAATAAAATATACTGCAACGTACCTGGTGCAGAAGTTTCTACTACCTTATATTTATAGCAGGTCGATTTTGTTTTTGTCCCACAACTAGTAATTCCCATTTTTTCAACGCTAACATCAGCTGGTGTACTAGTATTAAAATTTAAACTAAATCCATTGGCTGGATTTTTGATGGCTGCTGCGCCTGCACTGCTTGCTGGATATTCTTGCCAGGTTGTATTAACGCCGGTTTGAATATACACGTAGCCGTTTAGGGTTATTTGAGAAAGTTGTTTACCATTTACACCAAAAACTAACTTTGAATTACCTTTGCCATCGTTTTCGATTATAAATGAAGTCTTTGCACCGCTAGATGCTATTGCTGAACCGGTCGCAATATATTGATGGTTAGCTAAATCAGTATAGTTAGCAAAACGGCAAAGATTGTCATCGTTATAGTTTTTTGAACATGCGCTAGAGATTGGCACTACAGCCGTCGTTGTTGATGTATTAGATTGTGTGTTTGTCTTATTGTCTTTCTTATTTGATTGGCTAATTGCTGCTCCGATTATTACAAGCAACACTACTATTACTAAAATTATTATAGGTCGACTTAAACCATCTTGGTTACGGAATAGTTTTCGCATCAATGCTCCCTAAGTTTTGTGATGATTGTATAATAGTAGCTTAATCAAAGTAGTTGTCAAACATAGGCTTTATCTTATTATTTAGCTATATATAAAGTATAGTAAGCCTATGCATTTCGTTAAAGTTAACACTATTGATCAAGCCGAGAAAATACTGTTTGATGATATTCAATCTGCACTAGCCAAATACAAAAAAGTAACTTGGTTAATATCAGGTGGAAGCAATATTCAGCTTGCAGCTAGTATATTTAATAAATTTAATTCAGCTGCACTTTTAAAGCTAACTATTATGTTGGTTGATGAGCGTTTTGGATCTTTAGGCCACCGTGATTCAAATTATTATCAGTTACAACAAGCCGGCATTGATTTTAATAAGGTTAAAAATTACCCAGTAATAAAATCGGATAACCAAGACCAAGTTGAAACTGTCGAAACATATAATAACTGTGTTCAAAAGGTATTTTCTGAATCAGATTTTATAATAGGACAATTTGGAATTGGAGCTGATGGACATACGGCTGGAATTTTGCCACATTCTTTTGCTACTGAGCCAACACAGGAATTAGTTGTTGGATATGACGCCCCAGATTTTAATCGAATAACTCTGTCATTTGAAGGAATTAAGAAAATTTCAATGGCACTAATTTTTGCTTTTGGAGCAAATAAAGAGACTGCGATAACCGCCCTACACGATAAAGATTTATCATTAGCAGAGCAACCAGCTCAAATATTTAAGCAAGTATCAGACGCATATATAATTAATGGTATGATCGGAGATCAAAAATGAAGATAGCAATTATAGGATTAGGAAAGATGGGCTTTCAAATTGTAGAAAAGCTTGTAGCTGGAGGTATCGAAGTTGTTGCCTATGACCAATCAAATTTGACTATTGATGCTGCGGCTGCAAAAGGAGCGATTGGAGCTAGCTCGAGAGAAGATGTTGTAGCAAAATTTAGTGGTGAGCCAGCAGTTATATGGTTAATGATCCCCGCTCAGTTTGTCGAATCAGAAATATCAGCGTGGGAACTATTACTTCCTAAAGGAAGCACTCTTATTGATGGCGGAAACTCTGATTACCGAGAAAGCCAAAAACGTGCTGAGCAACTTATTCCGAAAAATATTAATTTTGTCGACGTTGGAACAAGTGGTGGAATATTAGGTGCAGCTAATGGTTTTTCATTGATGGTCGGTGGATCAAATGAAGGATATGAAAATATAAAACCAGTACTTGAACTTTTGTCTAAACCATCCGGTTCGTATAACTACTTTGGTCCTGGTGGAACCGGACACTTTGTTAAGATGGTCCATAATGCAATTGAATATGGAGTAATGGAAAGTTTGGCCGAAGGCTATCATCTCCTAAAAGAAGGTCCGTATAAAGAACTAAACTTAGCCAAAGTAGCTGAAGTTTGGCAGCATGGCAGTATTATTGAATCTAGTCTAAATGGATTAGCTCAACAAGCCCTTGCTGAAAATCCTAATCTTGATGGAGTCGAAGGTGTGGTATCTGAATCAGGAGAAACTCGATGGACACTCGAATCCGCTAAAGAGCTAAATATCGAAATGCCAGTAACCCAAGCAGCTTTTGATGTAAGGATTCAATCTCAAAATGGAAAAGTGTCATATGCTACAAAGCTTCTTGCAGTTCTTCGAAATAAATTTGGCGGTCACGTAGAAAACCCAAAATGAAAACAAACAAACCTGACCCTGCAATCATAGTAATATTCGGTGTAACTGGAGATCTAGTAAAACGAAAACTATTTCCTGCACTTTACCGCTTAATTAAAGCAAACCTACTTGACGACAATACAGTTATAGTCGGAATAACTAGACAAAATATTTCAACTCAAGATATGCTTGCTGATTTAATATCTGGTTATCCAGAATATGATGAATCAGCCATTGAGTTTTTGAAAGATCGATTTGAAGTTCAAACAATGAACGTAACTGAATCAAGCGAGTATAAGGCTCTATTAGAAAAACTGAATAAAATGGAAGAAGACAAAGGCATGTGCATGAATAGACTTTTTTATTTGTCTATCCCACCACAAGTTTTTGGACCGATAGTTAGATTTCTGGGAGAAAATGGATTAAATAGAAAATGTCAGCATAATGATGCAGATTCAAGATTACTTATTGAAAAACCGTTTGGTTATGATCTTAAATCTGCTGAAAAATTAATAACCGAAACCACAGAACATTTCAAAGAAGAACAAATATTCAGAATCGATCATTATCTAGCAAAAGAAACCGTTCAAAATATTCTTAACTTTAGATTTAATAATGCTATTTTTGAATCACTGTGGAATAGCAATCATATCTCACGAATTGATATAACTGCTACCGAGACAATTGGGATTGAAGGCAGATCTATATTCTATGAACAAACAGGTGCGCTTAGAGATCTAGTTCAAAGTCACTTGTTGCAACTTATGTCAGTAATTACCATGGAAGAACCAGACACTCTTGAGAGTGATGATATCCACGAATCTAAGTTGGCACTACTAAACTCAGTTGTTCAAATACCATCCGATAAAGTTAATAAGTTAGCTGTCCGTGGCCAATATCAAAGTTATAAAACCGAAGTAAATAATCCTAAATCAAATATTGAAACTTTTGCCGCCATTGAGGTTTCTATTAATAATCCTCGTTGGATGGGCGTACCGATCGTTATTAAAACCGGAAAGTCACTTGATAAAAAACAAACTGAAATACGAGTGGTATTTAAAAGAAATGATGAAACCGAGAAACAAACACTGCATAACAGTTTGACGTTTCGAATTCAGCCAAATGAGGGTATAGATATAGAACTTATAGTAAAAAAACCTGGACTAGATAATGAGCTTCAGAATGTAGACATGGACTTTAGCTATAGTAAGTTTTTCTCAGCTGATTCTAGCCCTGATGCATATGAGCGAGTTCTGGTTGATGCTATAAGAGGCGATCATACTTTGTTTGCAACTAACGAAGAAGTGTTAGCGTCATGGAAAATAGTTGACCCAATTCTTTATCATTGGTCTAGAGAGACAAAAGATCTACAAATCTATAATGACAATTCTTCGGGTCCTAAAAATATTCCGGATTGGCTAAATCCAAATTATAAGATCTAAGAAGTTATACAATTATTTGCTTCTGAAATAAATGCAGGAGAAAAAGGTGACTGAATTCCTTCTATATAAGGAATATATAATCGGTTTGGGTTTGGTTTAAAGTTAGTTCGAAATCCATTTAGTATAAACTCAGCAAAACCATCATCATCGGAAATTGTATTAGGTCTGTTAACGTCAACAGTTATATCAGCACCTTCGTCCGGTTCATAGTAACCCAATCTTGCCCATACTACACTAAACCCCTCATCGTTATAAATAGGGTGGCTAATTACAGCTTGCATCTTTAATTCAAACTGTTTATTTAAACTTGACCAGGCTATATGTTTTTCATCAGCAAGAAATGGCCTAACTTCATTTCCGTACCTGGCTATGTCACCTGCAACTTTTAATAATTCGTTTTCTAGTTTTTTTACCATGAATATAACAATATAATCATTTAAAGTTAAAGGCAATACCCTTACCTCATATAGATAGTATTAGCATAAAGTTTAATAAAATTGTATAATAGTATATTGATATGAAATTAACTACCGAGCAAATTATTCATTGGTCTCAAGCTTATGATGTTGAGTTACCACTAGATACATCTGAAGCTGATATTATTCAAAGTGAAATTAGAGATCATCGTCAGAACTTTGTTGTTTCTGCGGTTCAAGGTGAGTTGTTAAATAGACAAAAAATTACTGAAGAAAAACCATTTAAACCCAGCGGTATACTTAATAATGTTGGAGAATTGGTAAGTTTTAAATTGTTTGAAGAAGTTTTACATTCTCATGATTATGATTTAAAGAAAACCGCTAGGACTTCAAGTGCGTTAAGGCAACAATACGGGTATTTTAGAACTACCTCAATAAAAGAACGAAGAAATGATTTTGTATTGGTTATACCTAAACCAGATAGTAAGTTATTTATTTTGCCAGAAGTTAATCATGATTATGATAACTGGCAAATAAATATTCCAGTTATTCTAGATCAATACACGGAAGGTAAACTAAACCGAGTTCGAGGATTGGGTAAAGTTCTTCTTGGCATTGTTGGAGATTTTTTAGATGATTGGGCACTATCTAATCCATTTCCAGAACTTGAAGATTAAATTTTAATTACCTTTAATAAATCTGCCTACGTCACGTTTATCATCTCTAGCTTTTAGTACAGCACGTTTATCGTAAAGCTTCTTACCTTTACCGTAGCCGATTCTTACTTTTATGTATTTTCCAGCATTTAAAATTTCTAACGGAACTATAGTGCTGCCCTGGTCTTTTGCTTCAATAAATTCTTTAATTTCTCGGCTTTTTATTAGCAACTTTCGGCTTCTAGTTTTATCAACTTCTTCAATTGGCGCTGCATTAGAACCGCTAACAGTAACATTAGTAAGCCAAAGTTCACCGTCTTTAACAGTTACATATGAGCCTTTAATATCGACTTGACCTTGACGAATTGCTCGAGTTTCGGCACCAGTTAACTGAACTCCCGCTATGAGGGTGTCCTTGATCTCATAATCGAATCTTGCTCGTCGATTAGAAATTGACTTCGGTTGCTTCTTTTGCTTAACCATGTGCAATAGTATGAACTAATTTAACAGAGTATCAAAACAGTTAATTATGTTGGGATTGATTCTTTTGAGATAGTAATTGGTTGTGTACGGCAGCTTGTACATATTCCGACTTAGCAACATTCCAATCGCTTGGATTATTGAATTTAATTTTTTCGTAATACCACCACTCAGCTCCCCACATATCAATTGTTTTCATGCCAGTAGCTTTACCGTATTCAAAACGGTTTGCTAGTGTTTGTGCATTCATAGATTTTGCTTGTTCTTTTTGGGATGCAACTACCATATCTGTAGGCGGCCAGGGCTCGGCTTGTAGCTCATGAATTATGGTGTTTTTACCAGTAACGAGTTCTTCCGTTCCAGCTAAAAAGCCGTAGTACCAAGCTGGGATAGGATATTCAAAATAACGATGAGTTAAAGTGCTGTCCCAAACTCGTTTATAAATTGATACACCGAATTCCTCTGGTGTTGGTCTACCTATCGGTACTCCTATAGCATTGTTACTTCGACTAACTATAATTGTGTGCTTGTTATCAATTCCCTTAACTAAGTTATATTCTGCAACCAGTCTATCTCTTGAATAATTAGTACAGGTACCGAAAGCTTTTAGAAAATACTCATTTTCTAGTTCGTAGGAGCCTAGTGCTGGATTATTTTTATATCGGTCAACTACTGCACCTATGAAGGTCAAGAGTTGCGGTTCCCAGGTTTTATATGGTTCATTACCTACCCAGAGCGGAATATGACATTCTGGCCAACGAGGTTGCCGAAGACCAAGACTTAAATTTACTTTTACGTTGTGAATATTTGCTTGTTGAAACTCATAATCTAGCTCAGTGAAATCAAATTGACCCGGTGATGGTTCTATGTTCGGCCAGTAACTGACATATCGAATATTGGTTATCTGCATATCCGTTAGTAGTGCATTAAGTGTTTGATGAGGATCAACACCTAAATAGGCGGCGTAATCCGGCACAAAAGATAGCCCAAGATCATATGGCTTCGTACTTTGTTGGTGAATATACCATTGACCTATTGAATACATAGTTCCAATAGCAAGCCAAAATAATACAAATAATATTATTAATGCTTTGTGCCACCATTTTTTCTTCCACCAAGACTTAAATGTACGCCAGATATTCTTGTGTAGGTTAATATGTCTATAGACTTTTTGTGTCATAATAAATGATACTTTAAATGAAAAATAACTCGCTTAAGCTTACATTAGTTATACCAGCATATAATGAATCACGCCATCTAAAGCTTTGCCTCGATGCAGTAAAGATTCAGACTATTATGCCAGATGAGGTAATTGTGGTTGATAATAACTCAACTGATAATACTGTTAATATTGCTCAAAAGTTCAGCTTCGTTAAGGTTATTCAGGAGCGAGAACAAGGTATCTATTTTGCACGAAATAAAGGCTTTAACTCAGCAAAATACAACATTATTGCCAGAATTGACGCCGATACAGTACTGCCAAACCACTGGGTAGAAAGAATAAAAGAATTTTACTCAAAAGATGCAAATAAAAATATAGCTTGGACAAGTGCGGGATACTTTTATAATGTACATTTTCCTAAGCTAAGTGGCTATATGCAATCTCAAATAACTTTTCGTTTTAATCGGTTTTTGCTTGGACATTACGTTCTTTGGGGCTCAACTATGGCGATAACTCAAAAGCAGTGGAAAGATGTTAAAAAACAAACTTGTGCACGTAATGACATTCACGAGGATCTTGATTTAGCTATTCACTTACATATACTTGGTTATCAGATTTTTTATGATTCGGGAATTTATGTAGCTGTATTTATGAGACGAGTCCTAACCGACAGAGACAAATTGTGGAAGTATTTACAGCTTTGGCCTAAAACACTAAGAGTTCATCATATGAATAAATGGATACTAAGCTGGTTTGGTGCCGTTTTTCTTTTTCTCGGTTCAGCTTTTATAATTATTAACGATAAAGTCGGCAAGTTAAGCGAAACTAAGTTATTTAAACGTTTGAAAATAGATCAGTAATCTATACCCTTATTAGCAATAAACTTATCATCGAAATGATGTTTAATTTTTGTCATGTCGGTAGCAATGTCAGCCAAACCCAGGAGATCCATCGGGAAATTACGTCCCGTTAAACATAAACTAGTTTTAGGTGACCTATCTTTAATTAAAGCTATTAATTTGGCTTTGCTAAGTAACCCATCGTTAACTGCATTATTAATTTCATCACAAATTACTAAGTCGAAATCACCGGAAGTTGCCTTTTTATAAGCTTGATCATAAGTTTCTTTTGCTGCTTGAATATGTTGAGCTTTGGTTATGGTTTTTTCGCTAAGACCTTTAACGTTATAAAAGCCTTTACCGCCCTTATAAAAAAATAGATTATCTTTATATAGTGGCGCTATATCACGAATAAAGACATGCTCACCAACTCCCCAGTATTTTATGAACTGAATAAAAGCGACTTTCCACCTCGTTCCTAGGGCACGACCAAGAAGACCGATTGAAGCGCTAGTTTTACCTTTGCCTTCGCCAGTATATACAATTACTACTGATTTTTTTGTTTTATATTCTTCAAACGGCATTATTAGAAATTATACTATCTTTTATGATGCACCATGAAGTCTATCTTCTTCATTTGATGTTTCTATAGTAGATAGCGCTAGAAAAGCTATTACAGACCGTCTAGCTCTGATTGCTCGGCTATATTCTTCGTGTTCGTCCTCAATTTGTTTACCGAGCGTGTCAACATAACTTGATTTACCAAAGCCGGCCGCACTGACTACTCTGAGTCCGTTTCTTGCGGTTGATAGTGCTATGGTGACCTCGTCTTCATCAATAATGTCCTCTAGGGGTATTCCACCAGGGGTGGCCATACCATCGTACATATCTTCATTGGTGGTTAATTGTGCAGAGGTTTCTGGATATGTAGTCATGAATTTAAGCGATACAGGACCGAGACTTAAACATCTTACTCCGTTTAATTTTAGAATTTCTTCTTGGTAAGTTTTTAGTTCGAAAATGTCTTCTGGGTTAAAACTTTCAAAAATTTCAGCATGTGATAATTCGAAAGTTGGTTGGGTGTTATGTATGTCTTCTACGCTCATGGTACTTACTCCTTAAACTAACATATTTTATCAGAGGTATTGTACCATAATCACTCCATATATAGTGTGACAATAATCACTAATAACGCTAAATAAGCTTATGTTCGTGAAGAGCTGAGTCAATTTTTGGACGGTCGAAGCCGACAATTATTGTCCCATCTATATCAATAACTGGAATACCAGTCTGTTGAGATTTATCCATTGATTCTTGAGCGGCACCGTCATCGTGATCGACATCTTTGACATCGTATTTAACACCAAGTTTATCGAGATAGTCTTTTGCGGTACGACAAAATGCGCACCATGTAGCTGAATATACTGTTACCATTACAATAGTTTATCAGTTTTACTAACAGATTAAAAGGTTGCGACTGACCTCTAAAAACGCTATAATTATGTAAATGATCAAGACTGCAGTGCCACATCCGACGGCAGCCCACTCTAAAGATGACGCGCAGACACCAAAAAAAGAGGTAACCCCAGGAAACCAATTTATTGGTGCTTCCCTTAATATGCTCTGGAAATTAGCAATAGTTGTTTTAATCCCAATTGTCGGTGGCTATAAACTAGATGTTAAATATAACAATCTACCTGATTGGACAATTACTGGCTTTATTATTGCCATGATTCTAACTACTCTAGTTATCAAGAAAACAATGGATGAATTTAACGTAAAAGTATATAAGGATCAAAAATAATGATAGGTGGATTATCTCGAGTAGTTGCAGCTGCAGGCCCGATTGTTCATACAAGTTCTGATCCCTTATTCAAAATTGGTAACATAACTATTACTAATTCAATCTTTTACGGTTGGATTTGTGCCCTTTTAATGATTGTAACCCTTATAGTTGTTGCCCTAAAGGTTAAAGTTAAAACTCGCGGCGGAATTATTCAATATGTCGAAGCCGGCGTAGATTTTATGACAAATGTGGTGACTTCCAGTTTCCAAGATAAAGAACGGGCTAAAAAATATATTCCATATTTCGTTACCCTGTTCTTTTTTATTTTAATCAACAACTGGCTTGGTTTAGTTCCGGGAGTTGGCGAGGCAATTGTCTATAATGGACAACCACTGTTTAGACCCTTTACCGGAGATCTAAATGCGACTCTAGCAGCAGGTGTTATTACAATGATTTATGTCTACACTAGTTCAATTCGAGAAGTTGGTGCCAAGCAATATTTCAGTCATTTCTTCGTTGGTAGTCCTAAAAATCCACTATATTTATTTATCGGATCACTTGAGCTACTACTTGATCTGACTAGAGTGATAAGCCTATCTATTCGACTTTTTCTTAATGTGACCATCGGCGAGATTGTAATTGTTGTATTTGCATATCTAGGCGGTATTGTCGCGCCAATAACTTCAGCACCTTTTTACGCGATCGAAATATTTGTTGGAGCACTACAAGCATATATATTTGTTGTGCTTAGTGTTAACTATTTAGCTATCTCTGTTAACTCCTCAACTGAACATGAGGACTTGACCGAAGATAGTGTTCCTGAAACAATGAGTCTACAGACAGAGTAGGTTTTGGGCATATTTTTGTTTTGTAAAAATTTTAAAGAAAGTAATTAAAGGAGATAATAAAATAATATGATTACCGTAGCAGATACAGTCAACACCGCAGTTATCGCAAAAGGCCTTATGATCGGTGGCGGATTTATCGGACCAGCAATTGGTATCGGTCTAATTGGTGGCAGTTATATGCAAGCCGTTGGTCGAAACCCAGAGGCTTCAAAGTTCTTAGGTCAAGCATTAGTCTTCGTGGCTATTGTTGAGCTTTTTGGACTACTTGCATTCGCCTCAATATTTATCGTCAAATAAGGAATTAAGTTTAAAAAAAGATGCATCCATTAATAAATAGTTTTAGCGACGTTAACCAATCAGGTCTAGGTGCCCTTGGTCTTAACGGTCAAGCTTTCCTAATCCAGATCATAAGTTTTGTGATCGTCTTTTTGATTCTGAAAAAATTTGCCTTTAAGCCAATATTAAAAATTATGGCTGATCGTCGAAAATTAATTGATAGTGGCGTACAACTTGGTGAAGAGATGAAAAAGAAAAGTGCTGAATTAGAAGATGAAGTAGCAATAAAACTACGTGAAGCACGGTCTCAAGCTGACACTATCATTGATTCTGCTCAACAAGAAGCTCGAGAGTTAGTTGTAGCAGCCGAAGATGATGCTAAGAAAAAAGTTGAACAGATTTCTAAAGAAGCTCAAGAAAAGATTCAACTGGAAACAGCTAAGGCGCGCAAAGAACTTGAAAAAGAAATCGTAGGCTTAATATCTGAAGCAACAGAAGCAATTATTGACGAGAAAATTGATTCAAAGAAAGATGCTGCTCTTATTGATAGAGTACTTCGATCTAGGAGTACAACGTGAAAACGCCAAGACACAAGATATCTAAGTTTGTAGCAGATGACACTCTAGCTCATGGCATTACAAAAAAGCTAGGACGAGAAATTGCTGCATATTTAATTACCGAGCATCGAACAAACGACGTGGATTCAATCGTTCGCGATGTTCAACAATATTGGGCAGACGATGGTAGTGTTGAAGTTACAGCAATTAGTGCATATGATATATCAAATAAAGTAGAGGCTGACATCAAGTCTGAAGTTAAGAAGCTCTATCCTAAAGCTAAGAAAATAATTATCTCGAAACAGTATGATCCGAGTATTATCGCTGGCGTTAGACTAGAACTACCAAATCAGCAGCTTGATTTATCTGTCGAGTCTAAACTTAATAAATTTAAACAATTATCTGTTTCTTGAAAGGAGTAATCAGTGAGCGAACTATCTATTAAAGACCTATCCAATGACATTCGATCTGCTATCGCTGAGCTTAAAAATCGGCCGGAGATCGAGAGTGTTGGAGTTGTAACCAGAGTTGGTGATGGAATCGCCTGGATTTATGGACTAACAAAATGTGGTTTCAGTGAAATGCTTGAAATCGATTCGACATCTGGCGGCAAAGTTACGGCTTTCGCCTTTAATTTAGGTAGTGATGAAATCGGTGCTGTGCTTCTTGGTGAAGATATTGATATCAAAGCCGGAGCAAAAGTTAGACTATCTGGTAAGGTACTAGAAATCCCAGTTGGTGACGAATTAATCGGACGAGTTATCGATCCCCTAGGTAATCCATTAGATGGTGGTGAACCAATTAAATCCAAACAAAATAGTAAAATTGAGCGAACTGCACCTGGCGTACTTGCTCGAAAAAGTGTGTTTGAACCATTGATGACAGGTATAACTGCAATTGACGCTATGGTGCCAATTGGTCGTGGCCAAAGAGAACTTCTTATTGGAGACAGACAGACCGGAAAGACTGCAATTGCCGTAGATACGATGATCAACCAACACAAACAAAAAACTGGTGTTATAAATATCTACGTAGCTATCGGACAAAAATCTAGTAAAGTTGCAAGACTGATTGAACGACTAAAGCGTGAAGGCGTGATGGATCAATCGATTGTAGTTGCAACCAGTCCTGCTGATCCTGCAGCTCTCCTATACTTGGCTCCATACGCAGGTTGTGCGATTGGTGAATATTTCCGAGACAATAAAAAACACGCTCTAATTATCTATGATGATCTATCAAAACATGCTGTTGCCTATCGTCAAATGAGTTTATTGCTACGTCGTCCACCGGGCCGTGAAGCTTACCCTGGCGATGTTTTCTACCTCCATTCAAGACTACTTGAGCGTGCAGCAAAACTTAATGATGAGCTTGGTGGCGGAAGTCTTACTGCCCTTCCAATAATTGAAACTCAAGCCGGTGATATTAGTGCTTATATTCCAACCAATGTTATTTCAATTACTGATGGACAGATCTTTATGGAAACAAACTTGTTTTATCAGGGTATTAGACCAGCTATTTCTGTTGGACTTTCAGTAAGTCGTGTTGGTGGAGCAGCTCAAACTAAAGCTGTTAAAAGCGTTGCTAAGGGTCTACGAATTGACCTGGCGCAATTTAGAGAATTAGCAGCATTTTCTCAGTTCTCAACTGATCTAGATGATGAGACTAGACATCGAATCGAACGTGGCCAAAGACTAACCGAACTTCTTAAGCAGCATCAATATAATCCCCAAGCTATATGGCAAATGTACGTTTCACTACTTGCTGCAACTGAAGGTTGTTTTGACATAGTACCTGTAGAGAAAATTAAGGCTGCGGAAGATAGTTTACTTCGTGAGATGAGTCAGAAGCACCTAAAACTAACTGAAGAGATTAATACTGGAGCGGAACCTAAAGAAGCTGATCGAAATTCGATTATTACAATTGCTAAAAATGTAGCAAAAAGTTATGAAGGCGAAAAACCAAAGGCGGTTAAATAGTCTATGGCAAATACTATTGTATTGAAACGACGAATCGGTTCAATAAAGAGCACAAAGCAAATTACAAAAGCTATGGAAATGGTTTCAGCTAGTAAAATGCGTCGTGCTCAGGAGAGAGCATTAAAAAGTCGAGACTATCAAAAGCTTGCCTACGATTTACTGGCTAGACTCAGTGCAAATTCGGAGGTAGCCATACACCCACTATTTGAAAAGCGGACGATTAAATCCAAGCTATACATTTTAATAACTAGTAACTCAACTCTAGCTGGAGCTTATAACTCTAATGTGTCTAAGCTTCTTACAAATGCGGTTATTAAAGATCGAAATGAAGGTATTAAAAGCAATATTATCGCCATAGGTAATCAAGGTGCTCAGCATGTAAGACGATTAAAAGATATTAATCTTCTTGCGGTATACCCGGCATTTGGTGATGCTCCTACAGAACAAGACATTAAACCGATTCTCAACACAATTATTGATCAATATCGAAATAAGACTGTTGATAGCGTAGAGATTTTATATACAGTATACAAATCTAATCTTGTGCAAATTGCCTCAGAGTTGAGTCTATTACCTGCCGAGGCTTCAGATGTTGCTGAATCTAAGTCAACCAGCTTTACAAATTTTGAACCTTCAGTTGAAGTGGTACTAGATAATGTTACCGCTAGACTTATTGAAGTACAGCTATGGCAGTCTTTACTTGAGAGCCTAGCTAGTGAACATTCAATGAGAATGTTAGCAATGAAGAACGCTACTGATAACGCATCTGATATAATTGATGACCTTACACTAGAGTTCAATACTGCTCGACAAGCAGCAATAACCCAAGAATTAGCAGAAATAACTGGTGGGGCGGAGGCAATACAACAATGACAAATTTAGCACATGAAACTCGTGAGAGTGATTTTAGCGAACTTATGGGAATAACAGACACACCAAGGTTAATTGAAGATCTGTCGTCATTAGTAACCGGAAAAATTGAAGACCTTGAAGCTAACGGAGTAATAATGACTGCAAAATATAGAGACAGACTAGTTACTCAATTCGTACTAGAACAATTATTTGGAAATCAAACGGAGGAAATAAATGGCGACTCAAACTAAAGCGACAACTGAAAAACAAACTCACGGAGTAGTAAGCCAAATTGTTGGTGTGGTTGTTGATATCGATTTTCCAGAAGATAAACTACCAGCAATCTACAACGCACTTAAAGTAAGACTAAATGATGCAGATTTAATTTTAGAAGTAGCGCAACACTTAAGTGAATCTAGCGTAAGAGCAATTGCGTTAGGTTCGACTGATGGGTTGGAGCGTGGTACTGAAGTAGGTGATACCAAAGCAGCAATTAGTGTACCGATTGGCGAGAAAACTCTTGGAAGAATGTTTAATGTAACTGGTCAACCAATTGACGGTAAAGATGATAATTTTAGCGAATACTCACCTATCCATAAGACTCCACCGCCACTTGTTGATCAAGCTGGGAGTGTGGAAATACTTGAAACCGGAATTAAAGTAATTGATCTTATCTGTCCAATGGTAAAGGGTGGTAAAGTTGGTCTATTTGGTGGCGCCGGTGTTGGGAAAACTGTACTTATAACTGAACTTATAAATAATATTGCTAAATTTCATAGCGGTTACTCAGTATTTGCTGGAGTTGGTGAAAGAACTCGTGAAGGAAATGACCTTTATTACGAAATGGCAGATTCTGGAGTACTCGATAAAACATCCTTAGTTTTCGGACAGATGAATGAGCCACCAGGTGCACGTTTACGAGTCGGACTATCTGGTTTAACCATTGCAGAGGGTTTTCGAGATAAAGGAAGTGACGTATTGCTATTTATAGATAATATTTTTAGGTTCACTCAAGCCGGTGCTGAGGTATCAGCCCTTCTTGGACGACTACCGTCAGCTGTAGGTTATCAACCGAATCTAGCTCAAGAGATGGGTTCATTACAAGAACGTATTACATCTACAACTAAAGGATCTATTACATCAGTTCAAGCAGTATTTGTTCCAGCCGACGATTTAACAGACCCTGCTCCAGCTACAGCTTTTGCTCACCTTGACTCTACGATTACATTAAGTCGTGCCTTAACCGAACTTGGCTTGTACCCTGCTGTTGATCCACTAGACTCTAGTTCAACAATCCTAGATCCAGAAATAGTTGGTGAGGAACACTATAATGTTGCCAGAGAAGTTCAAAGAATTTTACAGCGTTATAAAGACCTTCAAGATATTATTGCCATTCTAGGGATGGAAGAACTATCTGATGAAGATAAGAAAACCGTTGCTCGCGCACGACGTATTCAAAGATTTTTAACTCAACCATTCCATGTTGCTGAAGTATTTATTGGTAAACCCGGTCAATACGTTAAGCTAAAAGATACTATCGCAGGCTTCAAAGAAATCCTAGATGGTAAACATGACGATAAATCTGAAAACGCCTTTTACATGAAGGGTGATATTAGCCAGGTTAAAGAAGAGGCATAGATGATCCATCTGCAACTAGTTACATTAACTGGCGTAAAACTTGATGCTGATGTTGCGGAAGTACTACTTCCCACGCTTGATGGTCAAATAGGTGTGTTAACAGATCATATGCCCTTAATTACAGTTGCAACTGACGGAATAATTTCAGTGCGTAAGAATCCAAAAGATACAGATTCACAAATGGATAATTACGCTGCACATGGTGGTGTAGTAGAGATTTCTGATAATACACTAAGAGTTTTAGTCGATGAAGCTGATAACGGTGAAGAAATAAACGAAGCTGAAGCGAAAAAAGCTTATGAGCTAGCTCAAAAAATGAAATCTGAGGCTAAAGACCAAGTAAGTCTCGAAAATGCCCAAAAACTTGTTGATCGTCAATACGTCCGTCTTCAGGTAGCCGAGCTTCATAAGCGCCGAAGAAATAGATAGTTACTAACTTGCAGTCGGAATATCTACGTCGATTGATTTTCGTTTGTCTTTTAAATCTATGATTTTTGAGTCTTTTACTAGACTTTCATCTGATTCTGTAGTGCCTGTGTTAATTCTGACCTTCTGTCTTTCACTAACTGGTAAATGTTTATTATGTGCAATTAAGACAAATTGTAATGCAGCACCAGCTGGGGTAAGTCTTAGCATTCTTGCAACTGGGTCTGGTTCGTATTCTTTTGATTCTTCGGTTTGTAAAAAACGTGGATCAGCATGTAATACGTCAGCGGCAGACTGTTCAAGCCCGCCTTCGCTATTTCCGCGTCTTTCTAGTTCTTTAACGCCACGCATAAGTATCTGAATTTCAGGTATTGTTAAATCACCCGAATTAACATGTGGGTTACCTTCAGCTTCGGGAGTAACTTCCCTATCGTCTGGATAAAAATATTCGTGAGTAGCCATATAGACCTCGTAACTTCCTTAAGTCCATATATTTTACACCTTTTTAAAAAAATACAATGTGATATTTCATACTATATTTATTTATATTTTCAACACTAGATTAAAAGCTTAATGTATGGCTTTATAATTTATTAGATAATACTTGGATTGGCTAGTCCATTTAAAGCAATAATAGTAGTCATAATGTAAGTTGTCTAAGAAGAGAAAGAAAGTCAGGAACTGTTTAAATAATGGTTATATATCTATTAGAAATAGTTGAATTCACTTCATAACAGATATAGATTCATCTGCCAAATCCGCAGCCTACCTTTAACACTTGTAATCAACCATATTTAATATTGCATTATAGGGGTACATTGGTTTATGCTAAGTTCATAATAAATTTTAAAGGAGGGTTGTTCTTATGACAGGACGACAGAAAGTGGCTGCAGTAATTGCTGAATTTGTTGGAACATATGTTCTAGCGTCAGCTATGCTTGCCATGTTGGTGCGTACTAATTTTGAGTTTTTCTCAGCTACTGCTGCTGCAGTTGTATATGGAGGCTTATATTTGATTTTTGGATCAGTAAGTGGATCACAATTAAATCCTGCCGTAACAATTGCAAATTGGAGTATACGAAAAATTTCATCATTGAGTGCATTTGTTTTAATAATTACTCAACTATTAGCTGGTCTAGCAGCTTGGAAGGCTGCCCAGTACTTCTTGGGTCAAGCCCTAAGTAAGACTGCTACTGGCGGCGTAAACTGGCGTGTATTAACCGCAGAAGCTATCGGAGCAACTGTATTTGGTATGGCAGTTGCAGCAGTTGCCTATAGAAAGGAACTTGAAGCTACTAAAAAAGCAGCAATACTTTCAGTTGGTTTATTCGGGGGAATACTTGTAGCTTCACTAGCTTCAAATGGTCTTTTGAACCCAGCAGTTGCAATCGCAGCAAGATCAGTAAGCTGGGCTTACATTGCAGGACCAGTAATTGGACTAATTGTTGGTGCAAATCTATATAACGTTATATTCACGGATATGACTATAGGCACTAGACCATCAGTAATAAAAAGCTCATCAGTAAAAGCAAAATCTAAGAAAAAATAATTACTAAAATAGAAATCCCAAAAGGCCCCGCTAATTATGCAGGGTCTTTTAAATTTTACCTTCTAATAAATCTTCTTCGAAAGATCTGATGCCCTTAATTGTGCTGGGGTAATCATCGGTATTGGGTAAATCCAAGAGCATAATTTTATTCCAGACAATACCTACAAGTTTGGTTAATCTTTTAAGTTCTTTCTCTTCATAATCATAACTAAGCTCAATATAATTATTATCTTGGTCGGGAGTTATAAACTCTATAACTCCTCTGTTGGCTAGTTTTTTCTTTTTTAAGTATGTTGAATTATCTAAAAGAAGCTTGTAAAACAAAAGCTGATTTTGATATTTGTGAACATTTATCGCTGCATTTCCGCTATGACCGGTCCATTCACTTAATGGAAGGCTTGTCTTATAGTCTATTACTGTGACATAATCCTTTCCTTCTTCTCTAATTATATCGATCTTACCAGTTAATTTAGCTCCTTCAACAACGATTTGCTCACTACTAAAATTATGTTCACTGATATCTAATGGGCTAAACTTTTTTTGGTTTAGATCTAACCAGCCAATTAAATTATCTTCCCCACGCTTTTTAAAAAATCTAAATTCTTCGCTTGTAAGGGGCTGATTTGTTAATTTCTCTATAAAGTAATCTTTTATTGCTTGTTTATCCGGTAGCTTTTGTGAGCTGTTAAATTGTTTATGAAGATATTCTAGGGTTTTATGAATTGAATCTCCGTATATCGCATTTGGGTTTAATTCTTCAGGCACTTTTAGGATATGTTTATATAAAAAGCTTTTTGGACCACCTCGATCAACTGAAAGAAAATCATTTAAGTGTGTTGAGCTTAATTTATAGGTATCTAGTACGGGTTTTAATAGAAGATTAAGGTCTTTTGTTGGCGAAGTGTAAACATCTTGCCAGTTGTACTCATATGAGCTCACAATTACACTTGTTGGTAAGGATTTTAGTGGGCTGGGGTCTGGAAGTAAATTTTCCAACCATTGAAGTCGTTCAGCCGGTAAGCCACTGCTTTTAATTTTGTATCCCGTAAGAAAAAGTGACTTTCGTGATCTTGTTATACCAACATAGAATAATCTAACTAAATCATTACTATTGTCACTTGCCGGTTCTATCCACTTTAGCGACGTAGGTAAACTGAACGATTCATGCCTTGTTCTAGTTTTTGATCCCCATACATCTTCTTCGATATTTAATACAAAAACACTTTCCCACTCCAGTCCTTTTGCTTTATATACGGTCATTAAAGTAATAGCGTTTTTTGATGAAGTATATGGGCTGTTATCGTTTAGCTTTATTTTAGTTTTTTGAAATAATTTAATAAATTCATCAAAGTCATTCAATGTAATTAACCTGTTTGTATTAGGCTGCCATTCCCTGAAAGATTGTTTTAAAGCCTCAAGCTGCGACATAAAGTTTATATAGCCTACTGGATCTTTGTCGAGTTGTTTATCTGAAAAATAAAAATCACGCCAAGGAAGATTCCACGGTTTCTCATTAGTAAGTGTAATTGACTTACTCCCTGTTAAATAAGCTAGGAGTAAATCAAAAGATTGATTCTTAGCTTCTTTTGATAGTATCTTTATTGATTCAGAAAAGTTTTTAAGAATAATATTTTCACTAGATTCCAATAATTTGAACCAACCTTGATGATTATTTTGCGAATCTATAGCAAGTTGCCACAAAGTTTCTGCGCTTAATTGCCAATAATCAGCTGCTAGAATCTTTGCAAGTAACGAATCAATTTTTGAGGATTGGTGTTTCGAAGCAGCTGCTACAAGTTCTATCAGATCGAGTAATTCGATTATTCTGGGTTGTTGTAATACTTGTTCTCGTCTCTCATAATTTATAGGCAAGTTTAGTTTAAGTAGATAAGGAACTAACTCTTCTAGATAACGATGTTTAGGTGCTAATACTGAAATATTTGAAGGATCTTGACCCGAATCAATCAGCTTTTTAATTTGATTTGCAGTGTTTACGTAATTTTCGATTTCACTAGCCGAATAAATTTCTGAAATTGAAGTATCTTTAAGCTTTGTTTTAGATACCAGTTTTTTAATTAATTTAGGATCAGAATTTTCAAGACGATCTTCGGCATTTAAAATTACACCGCGTGCAAGATCTAGAAGTGATTGACCACTTCGGTAACTTTCAGTTAAAACTATTTCCTCTGGTTGCCAGCGTTGTATGAAGTCAAGCATAACTGAACTCTCTGCACCTTGGAACCGATATATAGCCTGATCATCATCACCTACTACCATTAAGTTGGGTCGTTGTTCGTTAACTGGATTATCAGCAAGTTGATTTAATATTTTATCCTGAGCACCGTTTGTGTCTTGATATTCATCAACTAAAATATATTGATATTTTTCTTGTAAGTTCAATTTTAGCTCTTCATTATTTTCAATTGCATAGTTTGTTCTTAGGATCATATCGTCGAATGTATACAAACCACTCTCCGTTAGAGATTGCTGATAATTCTCATATAGATCAGCAAGTCTTAAAAGTAATGTGTTTTTAGCTTGATCTGCAAATTGCCATTCGCCCTTTTTAAACTGACTAAGCCATTTATTACGCCATGTGGTTATTGATTGAGCGTACTTGCCGCTAAGATCAACTTTATCAATTGCATCTAATAATTCACCAACTAGCTGATCGCCTGTTCTACAGGGATATTTATGTAAGAGTTTTTCGAGCTGATTATATAAATCGACATATAATTTTAGATTCTTTGCTGATGGGCTGGATCCAAATACTGGATTTAATAATTTAACTCCTGCCTTAAAAAAACTTTGGTTTTTGGTAGTCTCAATCCTTAAGTCATCGGGGTTTAAGCCAGCTTGTTTTAGCCAACTAATTATTCGTAATACTGATGGCAAATGCAAAAACGCTCCACTTACTTTTTTAGCCAAAGGATTATCGTGGTGAAGCTTATTCATTAGCTTTTCAAGTAGGTTATATTCGCCTAGTTCATTTAACCGACCAAGTAATGGCGCTTCGTAAAAAAACTCAGGGTAGTTTTGAATAATATGAGTACCGAAACCATGGAAAGTAAATATTCCTACTTGATTGGCTGATTTACCGATTAAGTTTGAAAGTCGAATGCGCATATTCTCGGAGGCAGCTTCAGTAAACGTTAAACACAATATATTTTCCGGAAGCGTGTCGGTTTGATTGAGTATGTTTGCTGTCCTCATACTTAGTAGCTGAGTTTTACCTGTTCCAGGTCCGGCAATTACAATTAGTGGGCCATCTATTAAATCGACTGCCTTTTTTTGGGCTGAGTTTAGTCTAGAGTATTCTCTCTCAAATTCCATGTAGACTTATTCTAAATGTGTTTAGTATAAATAACTACTATATCTATTGAGGCGAACCTTGATTGTCACCTAGAATTACTACAAATTTTGCACCGGTTGTATTAATGGTTGGAACATTAGGTACGACATTGTTGCCAAAGATAGTGACTAGTGCTTTTTTAGTTGCTGGATCAAGACCACCGGAATTGTCCATAATTTCGGTCTTGGGATAGTTATTAATGGTATCTGCAATCGATGTTACATTAATCCCCTTTGGTATTAGGCTATTCTCATATAATTTAGCTAGTCCACTTGTATTACCACCGTTTAATACGACAACTGGAGCTGCTTCTTTAACGACAGGGTTATTGGTAGTTAGTTTCTGATAATAAAGTTGAAGTGCTGCATAATCATTTAAGCCAGCTGTTGGAACAAGGAAGTCCTGACCATTTACGCTTTGACCAACTAGTAATGGATTAGTGCCACCATACTGATATGTTACTGATTGTGCTTTAGTCAGATTTGCCGATTTAGCTAGTGAACCTAGTCTTACTATGTCAGCCAATTTAAGGTCGGTCTCTACATTATTACCAAGTGAGTCGAACAAATGACCTAACTTTACTGGATTTCCTATTACACCGGCTGAACTTGCTTTTTGGGCCAATGCTACTAACTCTTGCCGTTGGTGCATTGTTCTGTCAAAGTCGCTATGAGAAAATCCATATTCATAATGACCACAAAAACAAGGGTCACCTCTAGCTCTAGCTAGATTAAGAGCTGTTTGTCCGTTTAAATTGTTTAAGCCACTTGGAAGTTTAAGCGGTCCGCCGTCCCATTTACCGATATTTGGATCGTACACACCCCGTGGATCATCACTCTGAATATTAACGGTAATTCCGCCAACTGCGTTAACTGAATCTCTGAATGCTGTGTAATTAATGAGTGCATAGTAATTTACCGGAATACCAAGATCTTGTTTAACTATTTGTTCTAGCTGACCCATACCATTAGACGGATAGCCTGATTGATTAAAGTTTTTTACTGTATTGGCGGCATTAATTTTAGCTCCACCTAAAGTAGGAATATTAACATATAGATCTCTTGGAATACTAAGCATAAAGCCAGTTTTATTTTTAGTATCAATACTTACTAACATAATAGAATCTGTTAAATTTGCACCGGCATGTCCAGGGTCGTCAGCAGAGTCTCCGGCTAGTAATATATTAACCCTACCAGTACTTTCACCTTTTAGAGTCGTAGATCCAAATAGGCTAGATATATTGCTTATTACGTTGCCACCAAATACTTTGTCGATATTATGGAAGAATTTGAAGCCAACGTAGCCGCCTATAAGTAAAACAAGTAGGGCTCCAATTAGTGCGCTACGCTTAATAATTTTTTTAATGCTTCGCTTCTCTTTTATTTCATCTTTTTTAGCACGATGACTTTTGCGGCCAGTTTTACGTGTAAGTTCGATAGAAGAAGGATCCTGTATTCTCGGCGACCAAGCGACGCCAGCTATTGTCTTACTTTTCATAGATTCACTGTTCGTCAACCGAGCATTTGCTGGACTAACTAAACTTTTTGAAGGTGCTCTTGAAGGTTTACCAAGTAACCCACTTTCATTATTCATTTTCTTTTTAAATGGCTCATTTATCACCCGACTTCGGCGATTTGGAACAAAACCATCCATACTTTGGTAACCCTTGTTAGGCGGCGTAGGTGTCCTTTCCATTAACTATGACCCCAGCTTATTATTTTAGTTTGCAGATGTGCTTGATGAACTTTAAAAATCATTTACGAGGTTTTATAATTATTTTTTTCCGAACTATTATATCTGAACTTAAGTGTCTCATTATATATGAAGACTCACCTATAAATAAAATAAACACACAGACATTCAACATCTAAGGTGTTAATTCATTCTAACAAAATATGCTTAAGCATACCACTCAGTTTTATTGTATTTACTAAGATGATTTTTTGCTGTGATCGCCACCAGATAGAGCACGTAGTAATGCTCCAAGTAAAAAGCCAAATAATGCATACATTAACATCGCAAATAACGCAGTAATATCAAGAATGTGTCCATGACCAATTGCTTGAGGAGTAAATATACCCCTGAATGGAGAAATCAACGTGTCGCTCGTTTTATATATCCAATTAACAAAAGCTAAATTGGGATTAGCACTTAGAAATAAAAAAACTACTCTTAAACCTAAAATAAGTTCAGCAAGACCAACAAAGAAATTAACTATTCCTTCTAATACTGATTGTCTATACATTTTTATAGCTCCGTACTTTCACCGTTAGCTAATACTATTGTTTTTATTCCAGGCACCATACTGTCGATTATTGCAGGGTTGGCGGTGTAGTAGTCATAATGAATTGGAATTACGATTTTACAACCTAATTGTTTAATGAAATCTGACACATCCTTAGGACTAATATCAGGTCCAGCAATAGGAATAGCAGCTGTTTGAACAGTAAAGTTTGCGAGTTTTATGCCATCACCAGCGTGAAAAAATGCTTTATCAATTACAAAACCAGTATTTTGAGGTCCTTCGCTACCATCTGTCATTAGAACATGAGGTAATTCTTTGGCTGTAATTTCAAATCCTTCAATATTTAGGGTTTGTCCATCTTCAATAATATTTGTAACTTTATCACTTAGTAATTTTGCAGTACTTGTGTTAGCCACAACTGGTACTTTTTTACTCGCAAGTAATTCGTCAAGGAATTTTGGATCGATATGATCAATATGCTCGTGTGTAATTAATATTAGATCAACCGGAAGTAATTCTTCGGCCTTATATTTGCCACTAACAAATGAACCTGGATCGATTATTATTTTCTTACTAGATTTTTCTAGCACTAAGCAGCTTTGTGGATATTTCGTAACTTTCATAGTATTGTTTCCTTAATTTAGATTAAATATAAATCTATTCCCACTTAAAAACTGTGAAAGATATTACATAGATAATAATTATCCATATACCCATTAATAGAAGTTGTGGTCCTAAATCAAAAATTGTTTTTCCTTGACTAATAATATCTCTAAGTCCATCAATGATCGGTGTTAGAGGTAAAAACTTAGAAATGTTTTGTAGCCAGAGGGGCATTAGAAAGGTTGGAAAGAAAGTTCCAGATAAAAACATCATTGGAAATGATACCAAGTTCGTTAGTGGAGCTGCTCTATCCTCAGATTTAGCCCAACTACCAATTGCTAAACCGAAACCAAAAATAGTAATGATTCCTAGTATTAAGAAGACTATTAGATTTGGCCAAGTTCCTTCCATATGAAGGTGATAAAAGTGGAAGCCGACGAAAAACATTACAGACAAAGCTATAAAACCAGTTACTATACTTGAGAGTAAAAAACCTATTACATATTGTGCTGAAGTGACTGGGGCAGCATGAAATCGCCTAAGTATTCCATATTTTTTATGAGTCGGAATTGCACGGCTTGGACCGAATAAACCAAGAGTAATTATTGTGAATCCTAACATTCCGGAGAATATAAAGTCGAAATAAGTTTGACCATGGTTATTAGTTGATACAGTCGAAACTGTGAACGGCGGCACGTACTTAGTTAAACTAGTATTAACCCCTGTGAGAAGGCCATTTACAGTGCTTTGGATTGCGCTGGCTGTTTGCTGGTTACTTTGATTAAAATATATCTTTACGTTACCTGATGGAATTCCTTTGGTATTAATCTCGCCAAAGTTATTTGGAAGTAGTAGTATTCCATCGATTTGTGAGCGATTTAGTTGGTTTTCAGAACTACTAAGCGAATCGGAACTCGTTACTTTAAAAAGGTTACTCTTATTAAGTTCTGTAATAAAAGTTTTAGAATACGGCTTCGAAGATTGATTTATTACATTAACCTTGAAACTGACACTGTTGTGTCCAAATAAACCACCAAAGATGACTAAGAAAATAAGCGGAAACACAATATAGAAAAATAGAGTAGTCTTATCTCTAAGATTTCTTCTTGTTAATACTTTGGCAATAGTAAGAATTGTGTAAATATATTTAGGCATCTTAATCTCTTAATTTAGATCCAGTTAAATCAATAAATACATCTTCTAAACTTGCTTGTTGAACTTTGGCATCTTTTTTAAAACCCCGTTTTAATAACTCTTTAATAAGTGATTTAGGTGTATCAAGGACTAAAATCTTACCCTTATCCATGATTGCCACTCGGTCGCACAGCATTTCTGCCTCTTCCATGTAATGAGTTGTTAGGATTATAGTAATTCCCTTTTTACTTATCATTTCCACTAGTTCCCATAAATTTCGACGGGCTTGAGGATCTAAGCCAGTAGAAGGTTCATCTAAAAATAGTACTAGTGGTTCATTTACTAGCCCTGCCGCTACACTAAATCTCTGTTTTTGACCCCCAGATAAATCTTCAAAATAACTTTTTGATTTTTCTGATAACTGAACTTCAGCAAGTAGAGCTGAGCTATCTACTTTTCGACCATATAGTGCTGCACATAGCTCTAGTAATTCAGACAATCTTGTTTTATCAAAGAACGACGGAGTTTGTGGTTGAACACCAATAATTGCTCTTACCTTATTAGTTTCCTTGGCAACATTAATGTTATTTATATACGCTTCACCGCCATCTATATCACGGAGACCTTCTATCATTTCTAGCGTAGTAGTTTTACCTGCACCATTCGGTCCTAGAATTCCAAATACCTCACCCTTATTGACCTCAAAACTTATTTCGTCAACAGTGGTTACATCGCCGTAAACTTTTTTTAAATTTGAAACTTTTATTAGCGGTCTGCTCATATACGGTATTCTAACTGATTAACTTAGGAAATTTAAATCTATAAATTATTTATAGTTTTAACGGTGTCAGTAAGTTTATCATACGATTTTGGATCTGCGTCTTTGTCGGCCCATATCATGATGTGTTCTATTCCAAGATTTGCGAGTTCTTTTGCTTTACTAATTAATTCATCAGGGTTATTGGCTGCAGCAGTACTCGAAAATCGAACAAGTGAGGTTTTTTCAATATCATCATAATTTCTTCCAACGTCCTTACAGTGTTTTTTAAGTATTTCGAGTTTGTGCTTCAGTAGATTCATATCTGATGAAAATAAATTACATGCATCACCGTATTCTGCTACGTACCTAAGTGTTTTTTCCTCACCTCCGCCTCCTATTAGAATTGGAATTGGACTACTTACTGGTCGTGGAGAAAAATAAGGCTCAGGTAGTTCGTAGATTTTTCCTTTAAATTTTTTCCGATCATTTTGCCAAACTTGAAGTGTTAATTTCAGAATATCTTCAAGCCGATCAAATCGTCTAGAATTAAGTGGATCTAATAAACCTAGGGCTTTAGCTTCTTGATCGTTCCATCCAGCTCCGATACCAAAATATGCTCTACCAGCTGATAAAACATCAAGTGTAATAACGGCATTTAATAAAACAGCAGGGTCGCGGTATATTACGCCGGTTACCATTGTTCCTAATTTAACTTTACTAGTTATAGCGGCAAGATAGCTAAGCGCCGAATATGCTTCGAGCATTGGGTCGGTATATGGTCCAAGTGCGGGTAGCTGAAAAAAATGATCCATAACCCAGATACTGTAAAAACCAGCTTTTTCGGCAGATATTGCAATGTTTTTAAAGTTTTCACCTATTTTGCTATCACCTCCAGGAAAATCAAATCTGTTTATCTGTAAGCCAATTCTCATATATTTACTCCTTATAGCTTATGTAATACTGGTAGAACTTGATTACCAACCAATGCAATAGTTTCTAGTTGATTTAATGAAGTAGTTTGAATTGTTACTGTATCAGCTTTGAGTTCAGTAATAAGTGGCGCATAAACATCTATATAGTCGGCTATTTTATTAATTCGACTATATTTTGATAAAACTTCTTCGTGAGTAAGATTGTCGGCTTCTTTTTGAAGTTCCAAAGGATCAATTGAAATTGATCTACTTGGAGCTCTTAGGCCACGTTGGGCAGATAATGCTTCCCAGGCTGAATCGTCACTATCTGCATAAACTGACCAACGGGAAGCTGCCAATCTTAATTTTGACCAATCCTTAACAGTATCAATTATGTTCTCCTGAGTCTCTTCTACACTCTTAACGCTTGTTATGATTCCATCACTATATTTTGCTGCTGTACGTGCAGATTGTGGGCCACCAGCTGCCATAAGTATCGGTACCTTGCTAATCGGTGGGCTGTATAACTTTAAACCTTTTACTTGATAATGAATACCCGTATATGTTAACTTTTCACCACTAAGTAGTGCTTTCATTATTTCCATAGCTTCAATAATTCGGTCTGAGCGTTCTTTATAAGATGGAAAATTATATCCTAATGGACCTTCATTTATATTCTCTCCCGTACCAATACCAAGTTCAAACCTTCCGTTTGAAATTCGGTCTATTGTAGCAGCAGCCTGAGCTACTACGGCCGGATGATATCTAAATAGTGGAGTAGTTACACCGGTAATCATCTTAATTTTTGTTGTAGTTGCAGCAATAGCTCCTAAAGTAGTAAAAGCGAAACCAGATGCACCCACGTCATCAACCCAAGGTTGGAGATGTTCTGATACCATTACGCCATCAAAACCAGCCTTTTCAGCTGCTTGAGCGTGTATGACTAAATCTTCAGGTTGAAACTGTTCATGAGCCAAGAACCAATATATTTTTGACATTAATTAAACCTCTTAACTATATATATTATAGTTCTTACTGGTGCTTGTACTTGTTAAATTTATTGCAAATTTAAACAATTATTTCAAAAGTACGAAAAGATTGGCTGTTTTGTCTATTAACTACATTTCTTTATAGGCGTTATGGGTTACATCGGTCGGAGAAATTCAAATAGAGCTAGATGATCGATTAAATCAATTTAACCAAGCAGGAATTAAAGTTACAAACAACACCAAAATACTAAGATTCATCTGGTTTATTGCAATGACGTTAATAATAGTAGGATTTTTGTTTGTTGTTTTACACTTTTAGAAAGTTTGAAGTTTAGTCACGTAAAACTGATTACATATAGTCAAATTCTACGAAATTATCAATAAGGTCTTATATAGCAATTCTAAAAATATGTATATGACAAAGGCTTTAATTTATAGAATTAACACTTATCAACCATCAGTACATTGCGCTACATATTTACCTTGACCTGTCTCAATTAAATAAGCAATAGCAAATTGACCTGGAGCAGTATTAATAATTTTTAAAGTGGGAAATGTAGTATCTTGATTCGATGGTATGCTACCAGTACATGTAGCGTCCATAAATATAGCAAGATGATCATTAGTTCCTGCAGGACCGCCTGGAAACAATTGGGGAACAGTAGTTAATAAATGGACTTCTTTTAAACTTACTAATCCAGAAGTTCCTCCGGGCCAAATTGAACTACAGCCACCACTTCCATTAACAGATCCATTGTGTTCAGTAGTTTGATTGAAAAAACCTAATTTTACTGATATAGGTATATCTGTTGCTATACTTGGTCTAACAAATATTATTGGATCATCGGCTAAACCTGTAGTACAAAATCCATAAGGTAAATAACCATTTGTCGAACTATAGTCAACTATACCTCCAATTAAATCATTAACATCGTGTTTTTTTTCGGTATTTCGAGAGTTTCTTTGAAGAGCTGGAACCGCAATAAGAACTATAACCAAAAGAAGCGTAGCGATCGCTAGTACAATCATTACCTCAACTATTGTAAATCCTTTTTTATTTAATCTATGCATATATTAGACATTTAATATAAATGAAATAAACATAAGTATATTATATGGTTTTGGTACAAATAAGTTAAATTTATAAAAATATTTTAAATTGAAAGTGATTAACATTTAAATATATTCTATCTATTGACTCGGTACGCTAATCTGACTTCCTTGATCGTTTACTGCATTGTTCGCTGAATTAATATTTTGATTATCTTGATTTAAGCTCGAATTAACTGAGTTTAGAGAATTATTTATTGCAGGATCCGAGCTTGTTTCACTGCCGGCTGAGTTAGAATTAACGGTCGTAACTGTAGTAGTCTTGTGCTTATCATGATCTTTTACTCGCCAAATGCCAATTGCAATAATAACGACAGCTATTAAGATTATTACAATTTCGGCTACATAGCCTCCTGAGGATTTAATAACACTTATGTTATTTTTCATGGTATTTATTATAACCCCATTCGATTAAATATTAATATCAATCTACGTTCTTATTTATTGTTCGATAAGCTAAATAAAATCCTAAAATTGAAAGCGGTATTTCGATAATAAAAGCTAAAAAAAGTGATTGATCAAGATCTCTGCCTGACCTTGAACTAATAATGTCGAACCATGCGTCAACAAGTAAAAAGCTGGCTGTTGCAGATAAGCTTATTATCACAAGTCTGGATTTAATAGATGCTAAAAAACCAGTAAGAAGTAAAAGAAATATTATTCCTATATCTAATCCAACCCAAGATATATCCCAGTTTTTCTGTATTTGTCTACGTGGAAGTGAATAAGCAAGATAAATTGTCCACGGAACAAGTAGCGCAGCAAAAATACTATAAACTCTTGAAACCCATGAAGGCATGTTTACAATAATTTTTTTCTGCTTCTTTTTCGCCACTCTCTTAATCTCCTGCTGCTTATTATACAGATGAATTAGTTTACATATCCACCATTAATAAGTAAATTAACAACCCCACCAAAGATTGGAGCGGCAGCTCCAGCACCAGCGTATGTGTCAACACTATTTTCAGGTAGATTAGGCTGATTAACTTCTACCATAATTACGTATTGAGGTGTTTTTACACCAACAAACCCTACAAATGTACCGTTGAATTTATCTGCATAATAGCCTCCACCGGGTGCGGCAATTTGAGCAGTACCAGTCTTACCTCCAATTATATATCCGGCTTGTGGCTTGCTCATTGAATAAAACACATAATTATCATGTACTACTTCTTCCATAATCTGAGCTAGTTGTGCAGATGTAGTCGGCTTAATTACACCATATTTCCATACTTTCGGTTTATTTATAGTCGTTACTCCAGTCGTAGGGTTTGTAACGCTTTGAACTAAATTAGGCTGAAAATATGTACCTCCATTTAATGCCGCCCCAACAGCAGCTGCCATTTGCAGTGGTGTTGCTGTCATTGCTTGTCCAAAAGCAGTGTTAGCATATGCTAAATCAAGTGCAGAACCTTTATTTGGGTCAGGTATATAACCGCTAGCCTCATAGCCTTGCTGAATGCCGGTGGAAGATCCAAGATGATAATGATTAGTCATATAGTCGTACCATGTATTCCGTGCTTGTTGGTTAACTTGTCTGCCACCCATAGTAGATAAAAGCCAAGTCGCACCCGTATTAAGTGAGTTTACAAGAATACTTGTCACAGAAATCGGACCTTTATCTACTCCGCTATCCTGTGCAATATCAGTAATTTTAGAACCATCAATTGTATAACTACCAGGATCATTAAATACTTGTGCTGGGCTACTTATTGATCCAGTGTTTAGTGCTGCGGCTACAGTTAGGGTTTTCATAATAGAGCCGACTTCAAGTGGTGAATCTGCTGCAGCATTTTGATAATCGTTTGGACTACTGACATTGGCATAATTACCTGGATCATAACTTGGATAATTAGCCATCGCGATTACGTTACCGTTAGTAGTATCTAGTATAGTTACGTTCCCTGAACTAGATCGAGCCCGTTTTAAACCAGCCTGGAGCACTGTTTCTAGCTGTTGTTGTACGGGAACATTAATTGTAAGTGCAACGTTATTTCCGTTTACAGCGTTCTTTAGTATATTACCCTTACTCCCAACTAGTGGAATGCCCTGTGCGTCAGTGACAGCTTTAATTTTACCGTTTGTACCAGCTAAAGTTTTGTTTAAGGCTTGTTCGATACCATATTGACCTGAACCATTGGCGTTAACGAATCCAAGTAATGATGCAGCCAGTGGGCCATCAGGGTAGGTTCTGTAGTTACCTGCTATGGTATCAATTCCTGGTAATTTTAAGGCTAAAATTGCATCAGACTGGGATTTAGTAATTTGTTTTGCCAAAACCGAATATTGAGTCCCGGTTACAGTTAGGGATTTTTGATATGAAGCTACATCACCACCTATAATTTTTTGAATTGAAGTTGCATCTGAGTTCGCATTCTTAACTAGGGGTGGATCTGCGAATAATGTATATAAAGACTGATTAAGTACTAGCGGTACGGTCTCACCAGCACTATTTGCTAGAATCATGCCTCTTTGGGCTGGAATTTGATATTGTTTTAATTGATCGCTATTGGCGGCTGTTTGGTAGTAATTATGTCGAATAATCTGTAAATAAAATAATCTAACAATAAAAATTGCTCCAATAATAATAAGAATTGAATATAGCGTCCTAATCCTGGCCAAAGTGTGTGACTTCGGCATTTTGTCATTTTTATTAGGATTTCGATTATTTCGACTTGGGGGCATAATTTTTATTTATTGTAATGATTTCATTATAAATGCAATTTAGTTAAAAACATAAGGATTTATTTGTTGCTAAGTTAACTATCCTTACTGTTAACCTGCAGCTACTTCAATTAATGTTATTCTTAATAACATAAGATTATGAGCCAGTTACCTGAAAATATCCCGCATATAATACAAGTTGCTGCACCATTTGTTAGCCAATATGGTTATTTTGGAGTTGGCGGCCTTTTGTTAGTTGAAAGTATGGGTATTCCATTGCCCGGCGAAACTACCCTAGTTGCAGCTGCTGTATTTGCAGGAATAGGTCAGCTTAATATATTCGTTGTTATTTTAGTTGGTATAATTGCCGCAATCTTAGGCGATAACATCGCTTTTGCAATTGGTAACTATGGAGGTACTAAACTAGTAAATAAATACGGGAAATATATTTTCCTTCCTCCTGAAAGATATAAGAAATTTGAAGACTTCTTCAATAGAAACGGTGGCAAAGTAGTTATTGTTGCCAGATTCATTGATGGTCTAAGACAATTAAATGGGATAATTGCTGGAACAAGTGAAATGAAATGGGGAAAATTCTTAATCTATAACACTATTGGTGCCACAATCTGGGTCTTAACTTGGGCTGCAGTTGGTTACTACGGCGGTAGCCATATACAAACGATTCTTAAGTATCAGCTCTATGTATCCATTATTTTTGTTGTATCTTTAATAGGTTTTGCCGCATACAAAATTACAAAAAAACGAAAAGAAACAGCTAAATAATCTTTGATATCAGATACGATAAGTTATAGAGTATATACAAATCGTAATATACAAGGACTTTAAATGAATGAATTAAATTCAAATGAACTTAAACCTAAGGTAGTTCTAGGAGTCGCAGCCCATCCAGATGACTTAGATTTTGGTGCGTCGGGAGCTTTAGCTCGTTGGGCATCTGAAGGAGCCGAAGTCTACTATCTAATTTTAACTGATGGTAGCAAGGGTTCAGACGACCCAAAAATGACATCTGAGATGTTAATTAAAATAAGACAAGAAGAACAAATAAATGCCCTAAAAGCAATCGGCGGTAAAGAGGCTTTCTTTTTAGCTAATCCTGACGCATATCTGGAAGTAACAATGGACTTAAAAAAAGATATTTGTCGAGTAATACGCAAAGTAAAACCTGATGTAGTGCTTACTACGGACCCTACAGTAATGTTTGATTCTGAAAGAGGTTTTATTAATCACTCAGATCATCGAGCAGCTGGTCAAGCAACAATAGATGCCGTTTTTCCTATGGCAAGAGACAGACTTACTTTTCCTGAACTTATAGATGAAGGCTTACAACCGCATAAAGTCGCAACACTTCTACTATCGAGTTTTGGTGAAGGAAATTTCTTTGTTGATATAACTGCAACTATAGATAATAAGATGGCAGCATTAGCAGCCCACACGAGTCAAATGGCAGATATAAAATCGACGCAAGAGATGATGAAAAACTTAGCTAAATTAACTGGCGGTAAAATGGGTGTCAGTTATGGCGAAGGGTTTACTCGTATAAACGTTCAGTAAACAAAATAAGCATCACAGGGTTGCAATAATAGACTATAAGTGTTATGATATATACTTATTTATGTTTGAATTACACCCAGAAACCAGATTAGGTAAAGACGTTGTTATTGGCAGTAGAGTTCTCGAGTTAATTAGAAAAAAAACTGAGGATAAGCTGCTAGGTAAAAGAGAAACTAGACTTAAAGACACTGCTAAATTATTTGATCTAGTAAATCATATATTAGATATACCTCCTGAAAATTCCATCTCATATAATGAGTATGAAAATGATAGTGAAGTAGTAATTCTTAGTGATACTGATTTTGAAGTAGAGCTGAGACGTCAATTTCATGATGACGACCAAATATGTATTATTCATAGAAGTCAGCTAGAAGTTAATCCGCATACGTTTAGTAGGGGAATTGATACATATGTACCTGATGGGACTGGTTTACTATTACAGTCAAAGCAAGTTCAACATTTTTCTAAATCACTCGATAATCCAGAGTTAATTTCTGATCCTGTTGCTGGTGAACATGAACTACATGTGGATCAGATATTTGCATTAAATAACCTATTAGAAATAGCCTGGTTAAAAAATCATTAATAAATATATTGGTAAATAACAGAAATGTTATTTGTTACACTTAATTTATGATAATGATATCCAGAAATGAGTTTGAAGATCTTGTAAATAAGGCAGTCGCCCAGCTTCCGAAAGACTACTTAGCTAAAATTAAAAATGTAGCTATTCTAGTTGAAGATGAACCAAGTCTTGAACAAAGACATAAACTAATGTTGAGGAACGATCAGTCATTATTTGGTTTATATGAGGGAGTTCCTTTATCGCAAAGACAAGGAGTTTTAAAAACTCTTCCAGATAAAATTACACTTTTTCAGAAACCATTAGAATACTTCAGTAATAACATGAGTGAATTATTCGATCGTATAGGTAGAACAGTTTGGCACGAAGTTGCACACTACTTTGGTTTAGATCATGATCAAATTCGAGAACTTGAGCGTAAAGAAAAACCTAAGTAAACTTAAGCAGTTTTAGTAAAAGTTTTGACAGTGTTTGTCGAACAATTCTTACAAAACGTTTCTTGATCACATTTATCACAAACTAGAATTAATTGGTTACAGGCTTTATTTGAGCAATTAATATATCTGCTAGTGTTACCTTGGCAGTAGGTGCACATTCCAATATCTTTTGTCTCCATAGATGGTTTCATGCCCATTCGTTTATCGAAGACATATAATGAACCTTCCCATAGACCTTCATCACCATACTTCTCTATATACTTAGCAATTCCACCTTCAATTTGATATACATCTTTAAAACCGCGATTTTTCATAAGTGAAGTTAATACCTCACATCTAATTCCGCCGGTACAATAAGCTACAACTGGCTTATTCTTTAGCTCATCATATTTAGGTTTTTCAATTTCATTAATAAAATCTCTAGTATTATCTACTTCGGGTACGATAGCATTCTTAAACTTTCCTACTGCCGCTTCATACTGGTTGCGACCGTCTAACATAACAACTTGCTTATTTTTAATCATTTCATGAAGTTTCTCTGGTTTAATGTGCTTACCACCACCAATCACTCCGTTTTCATCAACCTGTAGTTCCTTAGTCGCTCCAAATGTAACTATTTCGTCTCTGACCTTAACTGATAATCTTGGAAAATCATCACTTGAACCCAGACTCCATTTATATGTAAGTTTCTTGAATGGTTTATAAGATTTGTTTTTAGTTACATATTTTTTAAGATCGTCAATATTTCCACCAAGCGTACCATTAATTCCGTGTTCAGATAAAAGTATTCTTCCTTTTAAATTTAACCGTTCCGCCAGATCAGTTTGCCATAATCTGACTGCTTCTGGGTCTTTAATTGGAGTGAACAAATAATATAAGATAACTTTTTGCATGATCTATATTATATCAAAATTTATCATTTAAGCTTTTGCTATGCGACTATGGGCGAATAATTAAAGCGAATATTCTCTCACATGCAATTAATATGCCGGCAAATACTATACCAAAGACAGCAACTTTAGTACCAATATCATTGTTTTTGTTTATATGACTGGTTGGAGAAATAATACTGGCAAAATTACTTAATCCATGGTAATTTTTGGCTTGGCTATCATTATTAGATGGTGGTGTAGTTGATTGGTTTGTATCTGGATAGTTCGTATTTGCATAAAATGAGTGGTAAGTGTGATTGAAGTAGGTCACTACGGTTTCATAACTAATTGTTGTGATACTCGTACTAGTGTATGTATTTATTGGCTGGTTTAGAACTACTGCAGTATTAGCTATAGGTTGAAGAATTAAACTGCCGTTCCATGATCCAAATACATTTATAATTAGAATTCCCAACCAGCCGGTTAAATTGATTTGATCACCAAGAATGTTAGCAATATTCACTATTGCAGAAGCATTACCACTTGTTGCATTACCCGCGGTAGTATTTTTAGATACTAACGCATTACCAGAAACTGAATTTAAATTAATATTGTTATTAATCAAAGCTTTGTTGTTTATGTTTGTTTGAGAATTTGGAATAATTGAACTTTGTTGAATATTACTCCCAATTGCCGTTGACGTAGACCCGGCTGGTGCATTTAGAAGTAGACCAAACCATGTTCCAGAAACATTTACAAAAACCAGCAACAAATTTCCGCCTACTATTTGGCTGTTTAGCAGATTATATATATTTACTGCAGTTGAAGCATTTCCACTAGTTGCATTCCCCGCAGTTGTGTTGTTATTTACTCTAGCGTCACCCGATTTAGCTAAAAGGTTAACATTATTATTAACTTCTTGATTATTGTTTACTGTAGCAGTAGTCAAGCTTGTTGGATTACTGCTAGATGAACTCTGGTTGTTGGAAAGTGAATCTATTAAATTGCTGGGTAATACTATGTTACCGTTTAGGTCCCCATAAATATTTATTACACCTAGAAACGCATTATTATCGGTGATTCCGGAATTTATAAGATTAATAAGATTTGCTTCAGTAACCGCATCACCACTAGTTGCATTCCCCGCAGTTGTATTGCTTAAAACACTCGCGTTTCCACTTAGAGCTCCAAGGTCAATATTATTATTAATAGTGCCGGAAGAATTTGTCGTAGATGCAACTGCATTCTGACTTTGTAATGATTGTGCAACAGTACCAGGATCAATGTTCAGATCACCGTTGTGAGATCCGTTTATATCTTGAGTAAATGTCTTAATCCCTCCACCACTTAAACTTGTTGCAGAGTTAACTGAATTTAGTGTGTTGGATGTATCATTTGCGGTACCACTAGTTGCGTCACCTGCTGTTGTGTTACTGGTTACGGATGCATCAGAAGATAGAGCATTAGACTGTGTTGAGTTATTTATAGTTGCATCTGTTGTTGGCAAAGTAGCAATAGTGTTATTTACGGGAATTGTTGAGGGTGGTATGTTAGCTGTCGTCACCTTAGAGTTACTTATTGGGTTGTTGTCTGTTTGAGAAGAAGATTGATCAGTTGCTAGATTACCTGTATCAGTAGATGCATAAGCTGTAGATCCAAGAATAGATGAACCTAACCACAGGCCTCCCGTAACAGCGCTAATAATAAGTAGTGATTTATACAATCTCATAATTAAATGTTTTCTTCTTGTAATTTAGTCATGATTTTTATAGCTAAATTAACAGATACGTAACCCCTATTAATACCCTTACTGTATAACCCCTAATTTGTAAGTCAAGGCTAATTATGTAATAAATTTATGACTATAAATTTAGTGTTCAATATCAATATAATCGAGTTTATTTTTACTAGCTCCATTGGATTAAATATCAAGCATTTTCACGTCTGTATCGTTGTTAATATCTGAACGTTGTAATAATTTAAAAATTGTATATTGAGTAATTTATAATTAATTATCCATAAATCAAAAGTAAACAAAAAGTTATTAATTTTTGCAGAACAAAAATATTAATATTTTAATTATTTTAAAAAAAGTCAGGCAACATAACCTGCTATCTAGGTATTTTAAATAAAAGTGATTATGCTTTAAATTACCAATTTTATAAACAAAAGCGTGAAACAAGTTTGTTGTTTGTTCATTCAAAATGCTTATGTTTAGTTAATAATATTAAGTAATATTGACATCATTCATTATCTCAAGAGCATAATCTGTTATTTAATGTTAAGAAAATTGCAATAATTCTTACATATATTTGCGTTTATATCCATATAATGTAATATGGGATTTGAGCGTGAAAAGTTAATTTCGTGAGGAGGGTCAAATGAACATAAACAGTATAGGGTTGGCAATGAAAAGTTTGAATGAGTATTCTCCCTTTTCTAGAAATATTGCAATTATAATCTCATTGATCGTCATTATGTTCTTATCATTTATTTATCTGATTGGAATTGGTCGCAGTGGTGAAGTCATAAAAGACAACACAGCTACCTCATCATTATACGATGGATCCTTCCCAGGTCTAGTAAGTATAAATAAGAATGTAATCCCTGATATTAGTCAGACTACAATACCAGACCCATCTGGATCATCAGCCTCAGCATCAACTACTACAAATGTAACTGTTAACGGTCAACAAATACCGGTACCTGAAAATGGTTCCGTATCTAAAAGCGTTGATGGTGGTAATGGATCTCACGTAAATATATCTATTGATAATTCACAGTCATCTTCAACTACTTCACATGGTACCTCAACCCAAAGCTTGCATATTAATACCCAGTCGAGCACTGAGGAGGTTAACAACTAGGCAAATAATCGGTCAGTCAATATCATTAAATCTTGCTAGGTTTTATGATATTGGGCGATCGCCCAAAATCAATATTTAAATAATTAGGAGGGTATGTATGAACTTACTCAAAACAGGGGCATCTCTAGTAACATCACTAGGCCTAGTCGCAGGCATGACTGGTGGAGTTGTTGGAGCTACCGGATCATCAACAATAACTAACACAGGACCTGAGTCTCACAACGTAGTTGTCTTTCACAGCAGTTCTTGTTGGAGAACAAATAATAATAACAACCTAAACTTCAATAGTACAAACCCACAGTGGGCTTCAACTGGAAACGCTTCTAGTCACGAAAACACTACTGGTGGCGGTGCTACTACTGGTGCAGCAACTAATAACAGCAGCACTTCTGCAGTTATCTCAGTTGACAACTCAGGTGCAGGTTCAGGTGGATGGTCAATGAGCAGTGACCCAACAAGTTCCGGTGCAGGTTCAATAACTGAAACTGGTCCAGAATCAACAAACAAAGTTATTACAAAAGTTAGCAACAAAGTAGAAGTTAATAACAACAATAACTTGAACGTTAATACTAGCAATAGTCAGAACGCTTCAACTGGAAATGCAAGTGTTTCAGAAAATACAACTGGTGGCTCAGCTACTAGCGGTAATGCAACAAACTCTAGCAATACTTCAGTAACTTACACTGTTACTAACTAATATTTATTAGTTAATAGTTAAGTAAGTAAATGGTTAAACGAGTGGCCCTAAAGGTTCGCCTAACAGGGCCCTCGAAAACCAATATAAACAACTAAGACCTAGGAGGGTTATCTTGAAAAACGTTAAAATATTCCGAGTTTTTAAACAAAGCCTTTTAGTTCTTATTATGCTTACAATGTTTGGATCTACTGCAGTACCTGCATTTGCTGCACCACAACCTAGCAATAACACTTCTAAAGCTGCTACTACACCTCCAGACCCTTCATATACTTTTGACGTAGCCACAGGTAACTGGGTGAATGGATTATATACTTGGAATCCAAAGACCGGAATCACTTCACCAGTTTCTCCGGGAGATTATTCATATAACAATCTTACAGGCAGATGGGATTCAAACTTATACGTATATAACCCTGACACTAACACCTATGTGTTGAAAAGTTCAATTAAACCTAAAATTATAGTTCCCTCAACCCAAGCAGTGGTCCCTGCGGCTGGACCAAGCTCAAGTTCAACTGGTACAGGCCAAGTTACAAATGACGGATTCTTTAGTGGTTATAATAACGCTACAGTAAATAATGGCATTAATTCAAATGCAACAACTGGTAATTCATCTGTGACCGGTAATACTACCGCGGGCAATGCAACAACCGGTAATGCTCAATCAACCGCTGGTGTAATCAACCTTTTACAGTCCTCAAGTGGTCTTAATGGATCTGGTTTATCTACTTTCGTTGCTAATCTAAATGGTAGTGTTAATGGCGATTTATTAATAAACCCTAGCTCATTAAATAATGTAAATAACACTGTAGCTAACAATATCACTATAAATAATGGTAATAACAACACACTTAATAACAATATTGTCTTAAACGCTCAGAGTGGGAATGCAAACGTAGATTCTAATACAACTGGGGGTAACGCTACAACAGGTTCAGCTACAGCTGTAGCGGACGTAGTAAACTTGATTAATTCAGCAATTAATTCTAGCCAATCATTTATCGGTGAAATAAATATTTATGGAGACTTAACTGGAAATATATTATTACCCGAAATTCTTAATACTAATGTTGGCTCAAATAATACGAACTCTACGAATATAAGTAATAGTCTTATAGCGAATAACACTGATACAACAGCAATTAATAACAATATCCTTTCAAATGCGCAATCAGGTACTGCTGCAGTCGGCAACAACACGACCGCAGGTAGCGCTACAACTGGCGCTGCTAACACTAATGTAACTTTACTAAACCTAACCGGTAAACAAGTCGTAGCAGCAAATAGTCTGCTAGTGTTTGTAAATGTTCTTGGTAAATGGGTAGGACTAATAATGAACGCACCATCGGGAAGTACTTCGGCATTATTGGCTAGTGGCGTCAATCAAAATGTTACAAATAACCTCTCTAATACTGCAACACTAAATAACACAACTTTAGATACGATAAATAATAATATAAAAGTTAACGCAAAAAGTGGTGATGCAGCGGTAACAAACAATACAACTGCAGGAAATGCTACATCCGGAAATGCAACCACTGATGTAAGTCTAGCTAACTTAACTAATAGCAACCTAAATCTTTCAGGATGGTTCGGTATACTGTTTATTAATGTATATGGACAATGGAACGGTAGTTTAGGATCAGCTCTTGACTTTGCAAACAGCGCAAGTACTACTGGAGACCCTAGTAATACGCTCAGCTCAACTAATCCTGCTAACCCAATTATGAATTATTTACCTAAGACTAGTTCAAATGTTAAAACTTCATTCGTAAATACTTCTAATAGTACTCAACCCGGATCTTCTGGCTCAAGCTCAGTAAACCTTGCATCATTTATTAATCACTCTCATCTGTCAAATGTAGGAAATGATCTTATCACTGTTCCCTCATCGATAAAGAGTACATCAAAAAACAATATGATAGAAATCTCAATTGTTACTTTAGCTCTAGCTTCACTCATAGGTGCTCAAATCGTTGCACGAAGACATCGTAATTCAATCTAATATATTTTTAGTACTGATATAATCAAAACATATGAATAGATATGTGTGTCTATTGAGGGCTATAAATGTAGCTGGTAAAAACAAGATAAACATGAAAGATCTAGTAAACTATCTTGAGCAGATTGGTTTAAAGAATATTAGTTACTATGTACACACCGGTAACCTGGTTTTTGAGTCAAATATTAATAATATAAAACAAGTTAAACTACAAATAGAAAATATAATTAAAAATGCATACAGTTATCAAATTACGGCAATAATTAAGACTGAGAATCAGTTTAGAATCGACATTAAACAAAACCCATTCATGCCAAAATTAGATAGCAAAAAAATATATGTAACATTTTTAGATGAAATACCTGACGAAAAACTTATAAGTATGATAGCTACAGATATTGGTGGTGATGATAAATGGGTTCAAATTAATGATTGTATCTATGTATACGCTGCTAATGGATATGGTAGATCGAAAATCACTAACACCCTTTTCGAAAATAAACTTAAAATAAAAGCTACTTCTAGAAATTGGAACAGTATTATATCTACAAAAAAACTTTTAAACTAATAAGACTATTTCTTAATAATTGCTTTTGAATTCTTTGGTGCGATTTTTTGTCGAAGTTTTAATAATTGAGGTTTTGCTTTATTGATTAAATTGAACTTGTCTGTAATTCCAGCTGCTAAGGACACTAGTAAGCTAATTATCAATATACTATATGTTTGAGACACAAAGGACTTAAGTATAGTGTCATATGCTGCTTGGGCTGCTGCTTGATAGGTCTGGTGAATGTTAGACACGAACACGCCTCGCATAATTTTTACTGCCAAAACAGTAATTAGCATAAAGAATGCATACACAAGCCCTAACTTTACTACCATTCTCAAACGTCTTGATGATAAGAAGATAGCTAGTCCAGATGTAATGATAAATAGACTGGTTGTTATAAACTGATATAGATCAATATTAGTAACTAGTTTATGAAATGCTGGTAGCCAGCCTACGGTAGTAATTTTAATTGATCCAACTTTGTCTGGAAGTTGTTTGTTAGCTAAGAACGAAAGCTGAGTCGTACTAAGTCGTTTACTTAATTGGCCATATATATCACTGACATCAATAGTTCCGTTACCTGTATAAGATTTTGAAAAGCTAATTAGTGCAGTATGTCTTTTTGTTAGAGAACTATACCAAAAACTCTGAACTTTAGAATTGTTAAGAAGAGACTTAATTGTGGTTTGAGTATAATTCTTTACTTGTGATGTTAACTCTGGTGCTAATATACCTGCTTTAGGAGGTAAAATACTTTTAATATAACCTTGAACATCAAAATTATTAAATACTTGGTCGGTTGTATATTGAGCAATTGCTGACTGAATAGGTGGTTGCTTTATTAGAGGTCCTACTGTTGAAACATAACGATTAGTGTCAACTAATGTTCTTCCAGTCCAAAAGAATATATTTCCAAATACTAGGAGCAGTGTTGCAAGTGCAGCAAAAACACCAATTAAAATTTTACGACCATGTCGTTTAACTGGTTTAGTGGTCTTATTTGATTTTTTCGATACTTCTTCCAATTTAGCGTTCTTTATCTTTAAATTAGCTATTTCTTGTTTCAAGAGAACGGTTTCTTTAGTACTGGCCTTGTTATTAGCCATAATATCTCTCCTCTAAACACAAATTTATTATATAAGTTGTACTATTGACCTATAATGAGTATTTGTCAACCCTAACTGCAGTTTTGGATTTAATTAAATTAAGATGATAAATGGCTAATTATTTGAATATTAACTTAATGAATGAAATAATCACTAATAATGGAAACATTTGATAAACATTTATATAGAATCATTCTAGCTCTTACAGTAGCCACATTAACACTTGGTACTGTGGTGTATCATATTGTAGAGAAATGGTCTTGGTTAAATTCATACTTTTTTAGCGTAACTACTCTAACTACAGTTGGATATGGTAACCTTGTACCAACTACACCATTCGCAAAAATATTTACTACCTTTTATATATTTGTAGGAGTCGGCATTTTAACTACTTTCATTAGCTCTACTATGAAGCGACGTGGCTCAAAAATGATAGAACGTAAAGATAAGAGGACTGAGAAAAAATTAGACTCTGATTACTAAGCACTAACTTCTTATTGACAACTGTTACATATTTAGAGAAAATAGTAACCGATCACACCAAAAACAAAAATGATTAAAAGATACTTTTACAGAAAACGTTTATTAAATTTAGGTCAGTCTGGTTTTACGCACAGTACTTTCATTATAATTTTACTTTTAATAATAAGCACTGTGTCTATAGTTCGATTTGTTGGAAATCATGCAGCTGCAGACGGACCGAGTATTAGGTCTGGTATTAATGGTTACTGTATGGACGTACATAATGATAAAACAGCAAATAATACTGAGGTATATAACTGGAAATGTAATGATTCCTCCGCACAAGTTTGGAATATAAATGAATTCAATATAGTTCACGACTCAAAGTATTGTTTAACAGTAAACGACAACAATCTGAAGGCAGTTCTATCAACTTGCAATAATCTTCCTGAACAGGTATGGCTACTTAAAAATGGAGGATACTTTAATCCTTATACTCAACTTTGTTTATTGTCCAATAAGACAAAATTAGAATCCCAATTATCGTTGGGTTCTTGCAATTATCTCACTACAGCACAAGCTGGATGGAATCCGACTAGTTCGTTTAAAAATGATCAATGTTCAGGTTCAAAGGGTAATGTTATAGCATGTAACACAGCTAAACAATGGATTGCTTGGAAATCAACAAACTCTAGTCATGAGAATTTACTTAATACCTACACTAATGGAGCCTCATACGAAGAATGGTGTGCTGATTTTGTTAGCTATATATATAAACAATCAGGATACCCATTTATTAAAGGTGAATCAAATGGCTGGGACGAAAACGATGCCAATAATATTCAGTATATGGGATTTACAAAACATTTAGCTACCGATAATTACATAGCTAAGCCAGGTGATGTAGGATATTTTGACTATAATGGTGGCCATGTTGAGATAGTTATTAGTGGTGGCTCTAAACCTACTTTCATTTATGGTAATTCAGCAAATATTGATAAGACTACTGGAAATGGTGAGATGGAAGCAAATACAATTACTCATGATGGAAGTAATGGAAAATTATTATATTATTTATCGCCCAATTAAATAATCATCTTTAAGATTAAGTAAAAGTGATAATACTTTCGTTTCTACATAGCCAGCATATCTAGTATCGTTCACGGCACTTCTAATATTTAACAATGATATATCTCCTAAATTATTCGGTAAACCAAAACGATTTAACATAATATTTAACAGCATGTCAGGTGTTCTTACTCTTTTCGTACTTGGACTATTGTGATTTTCTTCATAAACTTTTCTTACAGCTAATTCTATTTGATCACTTCCAAACCGGTCGTGTAATATTCCAATCACATGAGTCGCTACTTTATCATAATATTCATTTACGTCTTTTTTATTTTTACTTCCTATTAATTCAGTAAGATCAGTAAATGTCGGGTACCTACCCATAAAATATACATCGAAATAAGTTTGTTCGTCATCAAATAAATAACATTGTTTAATAAGTTCTTTGAAAACAGGATTTCTTTCGACTTTCATAATTGCTCTTGTTAGGGTATTTCGGTTTGATTGTGTTCTAAGGAGAAGTTTTTCCAATAAGTCATTTGATGGAGATATAACATCTTCTTCTTTTAATCCCATCCTTCTTGTTAGTAGAAGATACTCGTCCTTATCTAGTAGCGTTCTCCATTCTGCAAGTAAGTTTTCCATATCTAGTTTAGATTCTATTTCCGTATATTCTTGATCACTAGAAAAATCGCTAATAGTATCTTGTAGTTCGGCTGAATCATCTATTCCTGTAAAATTTTTATTTGACGAAATAGTACGTTGAGTAACTTTATCTGCTCTTAGATCTTTAACGTCTTGTATTGTTACCAGATTTATATCGTCTGAAAGTTCTGCAGCTATATACTCATCGATTTCTGTTAAGCTCTGAGTTGTTAAACCAGAATCTTCTAATCTGAATTCAATTTGTTCGACTGCATAAACAAGCCTAGAACGTTCACCAGGAATTCTTATAATATACCCAGAATTATCTATTCCGCGTTCTAAAGACTGTCTAATCCACCAAGAAGCATATGTACTAAATGCGAAACCCTTGTCAGGATCAAATTTATCAACAGCTTTTTCTAATCCAAAATAACCTTCCTGTATTAAATCCAAGAGTTCTAAAGATTTGCCTTTGCTAAAATATTTTTGTGCCCAAGACACCACTAGTCTTAAATTAGATTTAATAAATAAATCTCTATTTTCTTCACCTAGTAGAACTTGCATTTCTAAAGCTTCTCTTTTTTTATCGGAGGTTCGTAGAGATAAAGATTCAAGTTCAGTTTTAGCAGCGAGACCAAGCCTCATTGCAAACGCAAAAGAGTTATTATCTTCTTTGGTTGGAAGGGGGTATTCCCCTATGTCGTTAAGATAAAATCTTAATGAATCTATTCCTTCAGAACCTTTCATAATTCTACTTACTTTTAATCTATTATTAATTACGTGATTATGTGATGAATTAGATATATTATCTACTCCAACAGCGACAACGCCTACTACAGCAACTAATTCCTGGCTTACTACTTCCCTAGTTGAAAGATCGATATTTAGATCTTCTTTATCCTCAATAGATTCAAATAAAAAAGGGTTTTCACTGATACTTACCATATATAAAATACTCCTTTTCGATATATTTATTATGCTGATTGATCTTAAAATACTCAAGCATAAGCATTAAAATATTTAAAATAGATTTAATATAATATCTTCAAAACTAAAAGAGTTAGACTTAGATAATAAATATCTTTATAATACCAATAATGTCCTCGCTACAAACAAATGTTACAGAAAATATACGTTTTATGGATGCAACTGCGGAATTTGCTGCGAGTGAATTTGAAAGACACACACGAGAGCGAGCAGATCGTAATCCGAGATCTTACCATGATATTTTAACTAGAGAAGTAGTACATGAACTTACTGGTCTAACTCCACTTGAGGCAGAACCAGATATACAACAAATATTTGTTGGTAATTTACTAGTTGAGAATGGTATCCCAGAATATGACAGGGTCAGCTCTGAAACTTTTGAGCTACAAGAGGATTACCGATCATGGAAAAATACCTGGGTGTCTGAAGAGGCCTATCATGGTCCGTCAATGCAGGAATGGGCTGCAGCGACTAGTTATGTATCTATTGATGAAGTACACGAACGCACACAAGGATACCTCAGGAATGGCTTAACTCTAAACTTCCCTACTCTTTTTCATGCACTTGCTTACCCCGCTCTTCAAGAGCCTGCAACAAAAATGACACATAGTGAAGTAATGCGTTCTCTACCTAAGTCAAAAGAATCGTTACAGGCTGAAATAGGACGAAGTATAATGGGGCTAATTATCGCAGATGAAAGAGCACACGAAACCTTTTACACTAACATGGTTAGATTAATGCTTGAAACAGAAGATATGGAAATAGTTTCAGGTCAAATGATTGCCCTAGCTGATGCGGTACTTGGTTTTTCGATGCCCGGGATCGAGAAAGATATACCAGACGGCGCTAAAATAACAAGTGCTTATAAAAGGACCGGTGTCTTTACTTTTGATAAACTAGCAAAAGACATATTACTTCCTGCTATTGGACCGACAGATAAATATAACTGGCAAATAGAAAAAAGAGTTGGTCTAAATAACGAAGCTGAGCTTGCAAGAGATTTAATGGTTAAGTTTGTAGAAGATTTACTAACTGCAGATGAGGGTCGAATGGGAAGGATTATTATTCGAGCTCGACGTGAAAGAGGCTTAATGGCCGTCAGGTAGTGTAACGCTAGGCACATCTTTTACCGTAACTGTTTCTGTAGTAGCTTGGGGTTTACCGGTCATTGGTGGAACTTCAATAAAGAAAGTAGAACCACTTCCCAATTCTGATATAAACCAAATTTTACCGTCTATAAATCTTGCTAGTTTAAGTGTTAGATATAGTCCTAAGCCCGTTCCCCGTGCTTGCATAGTCTTATAATCTTCTGCTCTATAGAACTTATGGAATATTCGATCTTTATCGGCGTTAGCTATTCCATTACCTGTATCTTCTACACTAAAAATTACGTTACCAGGATGTTCACGGGAACTAACTACATTAAGTGTAATACTACCCTTTTGAGTATATTTAATTGCGTTAGTAATAAAATTTTCAAGTATTTCAGTTAGATATACTTTACTTGTAAGAATTGGTTCTAAACCTGTTTCAGATTTAATGTTCATTGATAAATTTTTTTCGGCAGCAGATTTAATGTAATTATTATAAAATTCTCTTAAGAGTGATCCTGGCTCAATTTTTGTATATAGTAATTGAGTGTTAGTTACTTCTAGATTAGATAGTTCTGCAAGTTGATTAATTAAATCTGCTAAATAAATGACACTTTGATGAGCTTTTTCAAGACGATCTCGAGAAGAATCACTTAGTCCTTTAATAAATCGTGGATCCATTGCCAGTGAGATATTTGCTTCTGCGGTTGCAATCGGTGTTCTAAGTTCGTGAGAAGTTACAGCAGCAAACTCATCTCTTGCTTCATCAAGTGATTTCTCCTTAGTTATATCTCTAATTAGCAAAATAATTCCTTGTGTTTCTTTATCGTTGTGAATTGATTGTACTCTTGAAATATCGATTGAAACTCCAATTTCCTCTTTGTTTGAACCAATCATGTGAAGGTGTTTAAAATTTTGCTGGCTCTTATCGGTATTAATTAAGCTAAAGAAATCTATTAAGTTTTGTTTTTCATCATATAGCCTTACTAATTTTGAAAACGGATCTCCAATCTTAATGGTATCTATTCTAAGAAGTTTTAAACTAGCGGAGTTATTAAAAATTATATTGCCATTCTCGTCGGTTGCTATTACTGAATCTTTAATTCCGTTAATTAAACTGTTAAGTTGTTCCCGTTCTTCGGCCAATATGTCACTAGCTTTAAGAAGTTCAGATCTAATTTTATTATCAATAGCACCTGCACGTTGTACTATAACCGCGAAAGTAGCCCCCAGAATGACAAGCATAAATGGATAATATTTAGCACCCTGCACATTTGGTAGTCCGTGTAATATATAGGAAGTAACAACAATCGCTAATAAATTAAGTATTGAAATTGCCATAATTAATGGTCCACGGAAATAAATAGTAATAAACATTATTACGCAAACTAGAATCAAAAAAGGGCTATATAGTGGTAAATAAAATACTAACATTATATATAGCCCGATATTGTATATTAGTAACGGAGATGCTCCACCACTACTAAAAAATACTTTATTTTTTGTTTGAGGTAGTTTTAGAAATAGCATCTGTAGAATTATTAAAACAAAAATAACTATGTAAGCAATCGGGTTAGCGTTTTGCCAACTTTTTGTAAGTATAAAAAAAGCTGCCACAACAGCTAATTCTATTGGACTCATTAATAGACCAAATTTATCGTTGCTTAGTTTGTTTTTTGCATACTTCTTCAGATCAGATGCATTATCCATACTTTAATCATAACCAATATGAGAAGAATATGCATATTAATTAATTATATTATATCCCTAAAATAACTATTCGCTTATATGCTAAAGTTAATCTGTCATGCTGAAAGACATTATAAAAATAGCAATAATATGTATTATTTTTGGTGGAATTTCCATCCCATTTTGTTTTGGTGTTAATAGTTCACCGGTAATAGTGTGGATAGGTAATGCTCTTGGTTCATTACTTTCAGCACTGGTTGTAATCTATATAAGTGAAAGATTATCTAAAAAAGGATTTAGGGAACGATTTCAAAAAATAAGAATTGGTAAAAAAATTGTTAAAGTATTAGATGAAGGTGATGATAATAAAAAAGTTATTAAGGCTAGAAACTTTATAGATAAACATGGACTTAGAATATTTTCATTTCTATGTCCAATATTTCCTGGAGTTCTAATATCAACAGCTGCAGTATATCTATTTGATTTAGATAAAAAAATTTATAAACGATGGTTGATGGCTGGGATATTTTTTGCTAGTGGAATATATGTGTTTGGTTATTGGTGGACTTTCGTAAAATAATCTAAATCTTGCAGTCTGGCTTGACAATACTGTTTGCTAAAGATCATAATAAAAAAATTAACATATAACGCGGTGGGTTATAGGGGGTCTTAATGGTAGCTCAAAATAATACACCAACAGGTTGGGTAGGTTGGTCATACTTCGCGGGATTCATGATGATGATTCTTGGAGGAATGCAAGCAATAGCAGGTCTAGTAGCAATATTTAAGGATTCCTTCTATGTTGTTACACAAAGCCACCTACTGCTCTTAGATTATAAGCAATGGGGATGGTTTGCACTTATACTTGGAATCATAGTATTTTTTGCAGGACTTGAACTATTTCGAGGTGCTCTATGGGCTAGGATAGTTGCAATAATATTAGTAGGAATGAGTCTTCTTGCAAATATGGCTTTCGTTGATGCATATCCTATCTGGTCAATAATGATAATGATAGTCGATGTACTTATTATTTACGCTCTACTTGTTCACGGACACGAGTTGAAACAAGAATAAGTTAATAACTTAGTTAATCAAAACTAACATCAACAACTAAAAATATGACAACTTTCATAATAACCTTCTGGTCACCTTAAGTATCTGTTTATAGATTAATTACCAAACGAGTTAACCTAGAGCAACTGCTTCTGCACTACCGGAAGGTTTTATGTTTGGGAGTTTTTCCATCCTGAAACCATTAAATGTGCCTATTATCGAAGCAAAGAGAGGTACTAAAAGAGCAATTTGTAAAGAACGATGAGTGGCTTTTTTATTTATGCTAAGTACTTCATGTTGTATATTCTCAGGTTGGTTTGAGATTGACGATTGCAGATGGGTGTTACTAACTATTTCTGCACTAGTTTCCATTTTTGTAGATATCTGTTGTTTCTGAGACTGAGGAATAACGGTGCTTTTGTTAGTTAGATTCGTAAAACTAAGAGATAATACGGCCAGCATCAGTCCTCCAGCTATAGCTAACCCAAAAGATAAACCAAATGATCCAGCCGCTGAATTAACTCCTGCAGCCTCACTAATACGCTCTTCTTTTATAGGCGCAAGAGTAAAATTATTTAGTTGAGACACTAATAATCCCAAACCTGATCCCAAAATTAATAACGGAAAGAATAAAGACCAACCTGATTCAGCACGAGGTATTATTGGTAATAAAATAAGTAGACCCAAGGAAGTTGAAGCAAAACCATATTTTATTAGTGTGCTGGATTTAATATGAGTTAATCGCTTTCCTGCATAAAGCGCAACCGCAAACATTGATAGCGAGAGTGGTGCAATACTTAATCCAGTTTTCATAGCATTATATTCTAGTGAAATTTGTAAGAATAGCGGTAGCGCAATCATTGAACCACCTAGTACAATGTTTTGCATCATTTGACCTGATATCCCTAAGCGAAAGTTATGAACTTTAAATAATTTTGGATCAATCAGGGTGATGTTATTTTTGCGATCCTGCATAACAAGCCATTTTGCAAATAGTAATAACATAATTACGCCTACTGATATATATAGACCAACATACTTACCACCTTCTTGCCAAGCTAAAATTCCCAGTACTACTCCGCCCATTCCAAATACCGATAACACAGCACCAACATAATCTATTTTTCTAGGTCCGGTGTATTTAACGTCTTTAATGAGTTTGCTGCCAATGAGAACAATAACAATTACCGCGAATTCAAGAAAAAACGCTACTCTATATGATAAATAAGTAGTTATTACACCTCCCAGTAAGGGTCCAACAGCAGCTGCAATTGCAGAAGCAGCTCCGACTAGTGCATAGGTTTTCTTTTGAGCAGTACCCGTAAAATTACCATGTATAAGTGACTGCATAGCTGGTAAAAGCAATGAAGCTCCTAGACCACCGATGATTGCCCAAAAAAAGATGATTGTACTTAAATTTTGAGCTAACGTCATAGCTAAGGCTCCAACACCATAAGCCATCAATCCAAGGACATATGCCCTTTTACGTCCGATAATATCGCCAACCTTACTGTTTATAAGAATAAATGCAGCAGATATTAATGCTTCAAGCGCTATAGCTGATTGAACTCCACTAACTGTTGTATGAAGAGAATGTGTTACAGCGGTAATAGATACATTCATCAGTGATGTATCAACTACTAATACAAACATTGCCATTGCTAATAATAATGATAATTTACTATTGTTAGTCGGCTTTACAGCTACCTTCGACATTCGTCATTTCTCCTATTTAAATTTATTATAGTATGAATGGATCTATTTTTACTAGCATAGTTATTTTGATCGCGAGATTAGTAAAAACTAATTATAGATATATTTAATTTTATCAGGCTAAGTGTTTAATTCTAGACTAATTAATGTGAGACTTGTTTATGGTAATATTAAACGTACTTTTCATATATTGGCATTTATTCATTAAAGTCATATAATTAACATGAATTAAATGTTTCTAATTTGGGAGTGTTAATATGAAAAAGCCATCCGACGGTAAGCTAAACTTTATAAAATTTGCTCGAATTTTAACATATTTAGTTTACGCATATTTGATAATTGCAGTTGTGTTTCTATTGCTCGGATTTCTTCTTCTTTTGTTTGGCGCTAATCCTAATGCTTCTTTCGCTCATTTTGTATATAATATTGCATCTGAATTTTTGCAACCGTTTAGAGATATATTCCCAATCCATCAAATTTCTGATCGAAGCTACTTTAGCGCAGCGGGACTTTTTGCGATTATTGTTTATGGTATAGCTGCAATAGCAATACACAGTTTAATCACCTACATTACCTTAAAACAAACCAAACATCAGACGGAATTAATAGAAATTGAAGAATTTAACGATAAAGCCGAAACTTCAAATAACAAGACTGTATCTCGAACACAACAAACATCAAATAGAAACAGATCAAGAAGTATTTAAATTATTCATATCTTAATTAGCTATTTTATTTGAATATATAATCTCGGATAAATTTTCAATAAAAGTGATATTATTAAATTGATATAAATCCACCTCGCAACTACCCTGTCATCGCTCATGACTTCAAGGGAATGTGGTTTTCACCTTTGGAGCACTAATTAAATAGGTCGACTTGATTAGTTTAAATATATATAAGGGTGAAAAATATGGATAAGTTAGCAAAAGAAGAGTTGGCAGATCAGTATGCTAAAAAGCATCTTGAAAATTGGCCATTAAATTGGCGAGCTTGGGGTTCTTGGTTCAGTTGGGGATCACCAGTTGGTCTAGGCATATTCTACGCGTTAGTTGCTATATCTTCGGGTATATTTATTTGGTTGATTCATCATCACTAAATAAGCACCGGTAGAAAACAAAGTCACCGCCGTTATCTACGGTGGTAACTTTGTTAATAGTTAGAAATATTATTTTAATTTAGAAATAATACATCAAAAACCTGTTAACTAACACTAAAGCTTAAACAGATTGACTAACTTTGATTATTAGCGTATAAGTTAATTAATTACAGATACAATAAAACAATAATAAGGAAAATAATGAAACTACTAAAATTAAATCAAATTGGATCTACTCATCTTATGTTTCCATTACTTGCAGTATTTATAATAGCTGCAGTTGGTGTCAGAGTTATAACTGCTAGTCATGCAGCGACACCAAATAATATAGAAGTAGCTCATATTATAAATGCTCCAAAAGGTCTACCTCCGGCATTAACAACCGCTAATCAACCAGTCGCACATTCCAATTTAAGCACTACTACAACTACAAATACTGCTCCAACGGGTGTCTGTCAATTAGGTGCATGTTACTATTATGTCGGTGCATCACAAAGTAATTTTTCAGGTACAGGTGCTTCAGTTAGTATTGCTCAAGCAGATCCTAAAGTAGGAACTTCAGATATGCATTCTTTAGCTGAATTAGCTGTCCAATCTCCAGATGGTCAACAAATAGTTGAAGTTGGCTGGGTAGTAGCAAATCAAATTAATGGTGATAACTTGGCGCATTTATTCGTTTATCATTGGGTAAATCGAGTATCAAGTTGTTATAACGGATGTGGTTTCGTAGCACTAAAAGGGACTTATTATGCCGGTGAACCAATTCAAGCAGGAACAACCGGCAAATTCAAAATACAATATAGTAACAATCAATGGCAAATTTATTACAATAATACCGAACTAGGATACTATCCAGAAAGTCTATGGGGTGGATACTTTATTAAAACCGGATTAATTCAAGTATTTGGAGAGGTTGCAGCATCTATGACACAATTACCAAAAACACAAATGGGTAATGGAGTGCTTGGTAGTAAAGTTAAGTCTGCATTTTTTCATAGTTTCTCACTTATAGGTACTAGTCAAAAACCTGCACTTAGTGAATATAGTGTTGGTGTAACTGCTACGGCTTATAGTAATGGTTCTAATAAAACAAATGGTTTTAGATTTGGCGGTCCAGGGTACTAAAACTAATCTATCTTTAGATATTATAATTTGTAATCTTATATTTCTGTAATAATAATCTCGTTCTAATAAATAACTGAAACCTAAATATCCTAAATAGTCTTGGCTGGGAAGAAGGGACTCGAACCCCTGTTGCCGGGACCAAAACCCGGTGTCCTACCACTAGACGACTTCCCATTGCTATTGAGATTATACATAAGCCTGAGATTCTTATCTAGTAACAAAGTATAAGCTTATGCTTGCTAGTCTATAGCTTATCACCTAAAGTTTTAAATAACGAAATGCAAAATATTAAGCCTCACACTAGCCTTAAATATATAGTACCTATAAACATGAACAAGTTAAGGGGGCGTATGTTAAACTTGCCTAAATTTAGTCAGAAATCTAAATTAGAATTTCTATTAGTATATGGACAAAAATCTACAATAGAAAAATGGACAGTCTTAGCACATGAACTTAGAAATTACGGCAATGTGACTATGCCTGATCTTCCTGGAATTGGTGGCATGCAAAGCTTCTATAAGATTGGAGAATTACCTACAATAGATAATTACGCCGATTATCTAGCATCTTTTATACAATTAAGATTTAGCAGAAAGAAAATTACTATAGTTGGTATGTCCTTTGGTTTTGTAATCGTTACTAGAATGCTACAAAAGTACCCGGAAATTACTAAAAAAATTAACCTTATTATAAATTTGTCAGGCTTTACAAATAAAAATGATCTTAAATTATCTAATTGGCAAAAAAAACAAATTAAAGCATATTCTAGACTATTTAGTTCGAAATCAATGTCTAAACTTTACAGAACAGTTATATTTGAGGAATCAGTTTTTAAGTTGATGTATAAGAGAAAAAGCCGTATAGGAAAAAATACAAGTACCGAAAAACGACGTAAATTAATTAAAGCCGATTATAATATACAAAAGAAAAATGACACCAGGACTCAAATGTTCTTATTGGGAGAAATACTAAGACTAGATAATACAAAAAAGAAAATTAATTTACCCGTTTGGTCTCTCGTCGGGAAATATGATGAATATTTATATTCTGAAAATGTGAAATCTAATCTTGAATCAATATATATAAAATATCATGAAATTAAATTAAAAAAGTCTACTCACATGGTTGAGTTTAATGAAATAACTCCTGAATATGTTGCTGAAGCTATGCCATATAAACTAAAACAACTTTTTAATAGACAGAATAGAGCTAAGTAATAAATATTTTATTGTGCTTATCTGATTGCAAAAGTTGGTAATTAACTAGATAATAATCCTATGAGTCATGAAAATCGTTCTGTAAAAGTTACAATTACTAATAGAACAGTAATACGAGTATTAGCATTAATACTAGTTACCTATATATCTTTGAAATTTATTATTAAAGTAGATCACATTTTAGAGCTGGTTTTTACTTCATTGTTTTTAGGTATTGCACTTAATCCTGCGGTGACATGGTTAGCTAAAAATTTAAGAATAAAGAGCAGAGGTGCAGCAACATCAATAGCATATGTATTGGTAGTGATTGTTTTAGTTGGTTTCTTTGCTTTAATTCTACCTCCTCTATTCAAACAAACTAAAACTTTCGTTAGTAATTTGCCTAATAATATAAATTCACTAAAACAACCTAACACAGCCGCTGGTAAATTTGTGAATAAATATAAGTTAACAAAAGAGATTAATAATTTAAACGCAGAAGTAAGTAATCATACTACGGACTTAACCGCACCAGCATTATCTACTGCAACAAAAATAGGTCAAATACTAGGATCTACAATAATAGTGGTTGTACTTACATTTATGATGATTGTTGAAGGACCAACTTGGATAGAAAGATGGGAGAAACTAAGAATTAAGAAACATGATTGGCAAGATGATCTTGCTTCGAGAATGTATAGAATAATTACAGGTTATGTAAATGGTCAAATACTACTTGCTTTGCTAGCCGGATTTGTGACTTTAATTTCTCTAGTCATAGTTACGAATATTTTACATGTTTCTGTTAATGAAGTCGCATTAGCAGCAATTATTATTTTGACTGGATTGATTCCAATGATAGGCCATATAATTGGTGCGGTAATTGTAGTTTTGGCCTGTTTATTTGTTTCTTGGCCTCTAGCTTTAATTATGGGTATCATTCTGATTATTTATATCCAGCTTGCAAGTGTAACTATTCAGCCTTATGTTCAGTCCAAGTATAATGAACTTTCTCCAATGTTAGTGTTAATAGCAGCTCTATTAGGAATAAGCGCTGGTGGTCTTCTTGGTGCCTTTGTAGCCATTCCTTTAGCTGGTTGTCTTAAAATTGCTTTGAAAGAATATTTAGTTCACCGAAATATGATTGAAGATTAAACTAGAAACCAAATTTGTCCTTGTGTGGTATCCCTGATACCAATATTAGATTTAAGCAATTCATCTCTAAGTTCATCACTTCTCTTCCAGTCATTGGATTTTCTTGCGATGTCTCTATCTAATATAATTTTATATTGTTCACTATTAATATCTGTTGTTTTACCTAGTGTAAGACCAAGTAGATTGTCTAGCATATTAAGAAATATTTTAAATTCTTCTTTTTGATTATCATTAACTAATTCATCTTGAATCAAATTCTGAAAATTACTTAGAATGGCGAGGACTTTGGCTATATTTAGGTCGTCAAAACTAGCTTCTTTTATTTCATCCGTTATTTTTGTGAAGTTTATTTCGCTACCAGCCGTTGGTTTAGTTTGATAATACAGTACTGCAAAATTCTTAAGATCTTTTAATCTATTTGAAGCAGCCTTAAGAAGTTCCCAGCTAAAATTAGCTTGATTGCGGTAATGACTCTGTAGTATTAGCAGTCTGAATGCTAGTGGATCAAGCTTTTTTTCTTCAAGATCGGTCAAATTATATACGTTTCCTAATGATTTACTCATTTTTCTTTTATCTATAAGTAAATGTTCGTTGTGAATAAAATATTTAGCATATAGTGGACTAGAATTACCGGCAGTGCTCTGTGCGATTTCATTCTCGTGATGTGGGAATATTAAATCTATACCTCCGGTATGAATATCAAAAGGTATACCTAGTTTTTCATTACTCATTGCTGAACATTCAATATGCCATCCAGGCCTTCCAATGTAGTCCTTACCGTCTATTTCAAACGACCAAGCTGGTTCATTAGGTTTCATGAATTTCCATAATGCAAAATCGTGGGCAGTATGCTTGTCGTATTCGTCATTATTTATCCTTGCTTTGGAAGTATTCTGAATATCTAATTCAAGTAATTGTCCGTATTTTTTCTTATCTTTTTGATAAGCTTCAATAGAAAAATATATTCCATCATCTGCGATGTATGCGAAACCATTTTTTACAAGTTTAGTAATTAGTGATTGCATTTGTAAAATAGAGTCTGTAGCTTTAATAAAATCTAGTTTATTTAGTCTAATTCCTACGCTACTAATATCTTGTTTAAATGTAGTTTCATATAGTTTAGCTAAATTAGCTAAAGCATTTTCTGGACTTTCTTCAGGATATTCTTCCTTACTTCTCAAAATCATCTTGTCGTCAATATCCGTAATATTCATAACTTGTTTTATCTTGTAACCATCAATCTCTAATATTCTTGCTAATAAATCGGCATATATAAATGAACTTAGATTACCAATATGAACATGATCATATACTGTTGGTCCACAAGTATATATTTTGACCTCTTTGTCTATTGGTTTAAATATTTCTATTTTACGACTCAGTGAATTGTATAGTTTTAGCATAAATATTACTTACTATTTAATAGTTCTGTTGCTATTTTAATGCACTCTTGCTTAATTTCATTAATATCTCGTTTACTTTCGCCTTCAATTCTAAATCCACTTGCGTATTTATGACCACCACCTCCAAAATGGCCAGCAAGCTTAGAAGCAATATCTGCACCATAATTACAGCGAATTTTTGCAGTAATTCGACCGCTATTATAAGTTTTAAAAGCTATAGCAATTTGAGTATTTTCTGTAAATCTCATTTCATCTATAACTAGCATTGAAGGATTATATTCATTCGAGTATTTTTCAATCTCTTCCCAGGGAATCGTAATTAACGCTATCCGATTATCGTCAAAATACTCAATTCTTTGTAATAGCTCACCTTTGTACTTAATTAATTCAGGACTTTTTTTCATAAGTTCTCTACGCTCATTATCTAGTTTAGTTAAGCTAACACCTTGTTCTACCAATTCTCCAATAATATGAATACTTCTAGCAGTTGTACCATCAGTAATTAAACCCTGGCTATCCGACATAATCGAGCTAGCAATTCTATTTTTAGCTTCGTTATTCAATTTCCAATTTAGATCTCTTGCTATCTCGTATATTACTTCACCGGTTGCAACTGCTTTTTTATTACAAATAATAGTAGCAAAGGGTATTCCATCTTCTACGTCATGATGATCTATTACTATACAAGGTATTTTGGACAATTTTTGCTGTAAATCAGTTTTATTCATAGAGTCAAATAAACCAATACTACTAGTATCAACAATTATACTTAGATCGAAGTCGATATCTATAAATTTCTCAACCCTATCCCAACCCGACATATGTCGAAGATATGTTGGTATATCTATACCACAATATAAAATCGGTTCTTTTCCCATTTCGTGGATTATTTGTTCAAGAGCCAATGCACTGCCTAAACTATCTCCATCAGGATTATCTGCTTGTAGTATAAGAATTTTAGTTGAACTTAAAATTAATTCAGCTATTTTTGGTGATTCGTCGTAAGTCATTATAGGTTCGTTCTTCCTTCAAGCGCTCTACTTAAAGTTATTTGATCAGCGTATTCTAAATCAACACCAACAGGCAGTCCTCTAGCTAGTCTTGTAATTTTTACTTCTCGTTTACCGATTTCTTGTTGAAGATATAAAGCGGTTGATTCGCCTTCGACACTAGCATTTGTTGCTAAAATTATCTCTTCTACATTATCGTTGTCTATTCGTTTTATTAATTCAGTAATATGAAGTTGTTCTGGGTTAATACCATCAATAGGAGATATTAGACCACCAAGTACATGATAGGTGCCTCTGAAATGACCAGTTTTCTCAAGCGCTACTATATCAAAAGGTTCTGCTACAACAGCAATTATCTTCTTATCTCTACTAGGATCCGTATATAGCTGAGATAGTTTAGTTCCACTTGGTATTAAGGCAAAAGTTACATCGCAAAAGTCTATACCATCGTGAAGATTGTTTAGTGAACTAGCTAGTTTCTTAGAGTTACCAAAGTCAGACCTAAGTAAAAAATAAGCATAACGCTCAGCTGTTCGAGGTCCTACTCCCGGTAATGTACCTAGTGCGTCAATAACTGACTGAAGCGCAGGCGGTAGTATCTGCACATTTATCCTTTATTTATCATTAATCTTATAAACCTAATTGGCTGAGTACACCTAACATAGGTTGCATTTTCTCTTGAGCCAGTTTCTGGCTTTCCTGAATAGCTTCCTTAACTGCATCTTCAACCCAACGTTCCAGTTGAGTTATATCGTCCAGATCAACGAATTCAGGATCGATATGTATTTTTTTTATCTTTTGTTCTCCGGTAATCTCAACCTTAACCGCACCATCACCTTTTTCTACAGTAATTAGAGCATTTTTTAATTCTTTTTGTAATTTCTTTGCTTTTAATAAAGTCTTTGCTTGATCAACTCGGCCCATAATATGCCCTTTCGTTACTTGCTACTTAGTATTTTATCAGATTATCCCTTATGAGTAGAGTAAATCGATATTGTATTTAAAGTATTTGGCCACGCAACAAAGTATTCATTAACATGGAACCAACATACAACGGCGACAGCAACTATGAGTACAACCATTCCGGTAGTTCTTGCTAGGGGATTTCTAGGAAAGATCGTAAACCACTGACTTATCATGAAAGCCATTCCTGTTATTGCGATACACATAATGAATGGGACTGCGAGATATATTGAAACTGGTCCACCTAGGGCATAAAGTATCCAAGATATGATAATAGTTGCACCTAGTAGATAGAATCTATCAAGTTTTCGTTTAAGCCAAATCCAGTACAAACCTAAAACGAACATTATATCTATAAATACACTCAGTATTGGTAGATGTCCTAAAGAAAATGCACTCATAGAATTATCTCTTAAGAATATTATTAACGGCCATTCGTATAGATTTTTTAAAAATATAATAAAAGAAAAATGTATAGGCAAACCAATTATAGTTTTAAATTCATTGACGCTACTATAGCTTGCATGTAGAAGTGGAAGTAGGAATATTAATCCAGCTAAAGGTATTATAATCTTTACTTGAGTTGGTAACTTCTTAAATTCTTCTATGATTAATTTACGCTGTAAGATGCAGGCTGCAATTATAAACCAAATAATTCCAGGAATATATAACAAAGTAAGAGCAAGCAAGGCAGAGAGTAATGTTTTGGTTTCATGTCGTTTTTTATTTCTAACAACAAATCCAAGTAAAATTATTACAAGTGCCGCAAATAAATATAAAATCACTGGTCCACTGTTTCTAGATAATTGTAAGAACCATAAACTGGTAGTGAATAATAAAGTACCAAGGACAGCAATTAGAGTTCCCCACCATCTCCAAGAAATATAAAAGAAGATCGCAACACATAGAAGTCCAATAAAGGCACCTACACTACGTATTGAAAAAAGTCCATAACGATTAAGGTATTGAGGCACTGTTAAAACTAAATAATATGGAGCAAAAATTACATGATTCCACAAATATGACAAAGTGTAAGTATGAATAGCTAGATTATTGTGTATATTCCATTCAAACGGGCTATAACCTTTCGGTATAGACACTAACCTATACCATATTAAACCTATAAGTGCAGGCAAAGATATGGCTAATGAAACATTAAAAACCCAATAGTTTGTTACCCACTTATATATTTTACTCATTCTTAATAGTAATTATAGCATTAGAACTTGTGTAGACTTACTCAAAAGCATCGTTATTATGTTTTGTATCGACACTCCTAAATCTCTGTTTGTCTCTATCAAAATAAAGCTCAATGTTACCTGTTGGTCCGTTTCTGTGTTTCTTTATAAGTATGTCCGCAATGTTTTTACGGTCTGTTTCTGCATTATAGTAGTCTTCTCTATATATGAATGCCACTACATCACTATCCTGTTCAATCGAGCCTGATTCACGTAAGTCTGCGAGTTGTGGAATTTGAGGACTTCGACTTTCAACAGATCGACTTAACTGACTTAAAGCTAGAACAGGAACATTTAATTCTCTTGCTACACCTTTTAGCCCTCGGGATATTTCTGATATTTCTTGAACTCTGTTTCCTTCTCCTCCACCTGGCCTCTGTGTCCCACTCATTAACTGTAAATAATCTACAATTATCAACCCCGTTTTTTTGGTGTGCGATTGGCGCCGTGCTTTAGTTCTAAGTTCACTCACAGTAATACTAGGTGTGTCGTCTATAAAAATTTCCGCTTCACTTAGAGTACCCATTGCATGACCTATCTTCTCAAAGTCTCGATCTGTTAGATTACCTGTTCTAAGTGCCCAAGCATCAACCCCTGAAGACATAGCCAGCATTCTATCAACTAGTTGTTCTTTGCTCATTTCTAAACTAAATATTAAGACAGGTACCTTTGATTCTAGGGCTATATTATGTGCAAGATTTAGAGCTAATGCAGTTTTACCCATTGAAGGACGTGCAGCTAGTACCATAAGGTCTGAATTTTGTAGTCCAGCTAGTATTCGATCTAGATCTTTATAACCTGTTGGTACTCCTCGAAGCTTGCCTTTGTCTTTATGCAGTTCGTCCAATCTATCAAAACTTTCCGTCAATATATTTTCTAGGCTAGTAATATCTTGCTTTACATGTTTTTGACTTACTTCAAAAATTTTAATTTCTGCATTTTCAATTAAACCTTGAAGTCCAATTGTTTCGTCAAAGCCAAGTCCTACAATATCCTGAGAGGCTTTAATTAACCTACGACGTAATGCTTTTTGGGCAACAATGTCAGCATACTGATTAACGTGAGAAGCGGTGGGTACATAGTTTGTAAGTTCGGTAAGATAAGATGCTCCTCCGACAAATTCGATAAACCCCATCTCTGTTAGTTTATTAGATAAGGTTAGTACGTCAATTGGACTATGTTGTTCATACAAAGTTACTACAGCTTCGAATATTCGTCTATGTTTTTCATCATAAAAATCATCATAAGTTACAATATCTGCAACTTTTACAATAGCGTCACTATCTATAAGAATAGCACCCAGTAGAGATGCTTCTGCATCCGTACTTTGCGGTGGAATAGTTCTGTTAGACCCTGGCTCCATAATATTACTCTACCACCTCAGAGCTTCCAAAAATATTGTTTATGGTAGTTATAGATTCGTTATTTTCTATCAAATCTTTAGTTCTTTCTTCCCTGTTCTCAATTTCAATGTTTTTATCATGAACTGCCTGAATTTCTATGATATTTCCGGTTAGTTCTTTAATTAATTCAATCATAATAGCTTGATTTTTTGTGTCATTCAAAAGTCGTTTATGAAAATCAAATTTTGTAGTTAATACTAGCCTATTAGACTTAAAGGTTGGAATAGCCATCCTCATAATTCCATATAAAGTGTTATATTTAATTTTTATAGCGTCTAGTAAATCCTGCCACAGCTCTTCATTAAATTCTTTATTACCGGGTATTCTTTTTTTTGTTTTAACATTTTTGATTACTTTTTCTTTTGGTTCAGGTAATGTTTGTACTTCTACTACTTCAGTTATGGGTTTTATCTCGTCAATTATTTGTAATTCTTCTTCCAATACTGTTGGTTCTGATATATTAGGTGGTTCAAGTACATTTACTGGTGCAATTATTTTTCGTTTAAGCACTGCTTCCATTAATATGATTTCCAACGATGTTGAAGAATCACTACTCGAAGGTACGTCTACTATACTTTTCATTAAATTAAGAATATTAATTGATTCTAGGTTTGTTTGACCCTCGGTAAGCTCTGATTTAAGTTTAGTTAATAATTGCTTACATAGAACTGTAATATTATAACCATTCTCATCAACTAGCTTTAACACATCAGTAAGATCATTAATAGAACCGTATTCTAATGCTTTGATTATATTCTCTATAATTTTTGATGGAGCCATCCCAAGAAGCGAAATTATATCTTCATCTGTAACTTTATTACTTATACTACTAGCTTGATCTAGTAGGCTAATACTGTCTCTAAAACTTCCTTGACCATAATCTGCGATTATATCTAGTGCTTTGTCGTCAATTACAATATTTTCTTTTTTAGCTATATCTTTAAGCTGCCCAATTAATTGACCAACTGATATTGGCCTAAAATTAAATTGTTGAGTTCTACTTACAATAGTATCGGGTACTTTATAAGCTTCCGTTGTTGCAAGTATAAAAATAGCGTGAGCTGGAGGTTCTTCTAGCGTTTTAAGTAGAGCATTAAAAGCCTCGCGAGTTAACATGTGGACCTCATCGATTATATAAACCTTATATTTACCAGATGTGGGTGCGATATTTACACGATCACGTAGTTGTCTTATTTCATCTATACGTCTGTTACTAGCAGCATCTATTTCAATTATATCTAGATATTCTTGGCCATCAGAGTAGTCAAACTTATTAATTTCATGAGCAAGTATTCTAGCCACAGATGTTTTACCAACTCCTCTAGGTCCTGTAAACAAATATGCATGACTAATTTGGTCATTAGCTAGCGCATTGGTTAGGGTTGAAGTAATATGCTCTTCACCGACTATTTCGGATAGTTTCTTAGGTCGATATTTACGATATAAAGCTTGCCCCATGTATAACAATATTATAACTCTTTTGGCTAGAGATATCTGTTGTGATAATACCTAAATTCAAATAATAATTATTTATAGATACAGTACTTTAGAAGTAATTATAGAGCAGCTTCTAGTGCTGCCCACTCTATATTAGCTGAAGGGTCTTCTGGGATGTTTACGCTTACTTGGTCGCCAGGCTTAGCCTTAAAGTAAGTAACACTAGCAAGTAGGATACGGTATGCTTTATCACCAACGTCAACAAAATAGTGACCGTTCTCTAACCTTAGACTACCTACTACTTGTTTTCTGGGTATAGGTCCTATCTGTTTGTACATAAATGCACCATCGTCAGCTATAGTTAACTTCAATATGTCACCCTGGACTAACTTTGACTTGCTGGCATAGTTTGCTGGAACTGGGTATATCTTCCCGTCCGAACCAATCATGTTCTGTCCATCAAATACGCCTTCTATAATCTTACCTAAAGGTTCATCGGTCGCAATTGCTGCAACATCTTTGTCATCACCAACTAAACTAACGAGTAGTTCTTTAGCTGCAGCTAAACTAGTCTCAGCTTCCGCGATCAACGCACGAAGACGTTTTATTTGTTTGTCAGGTAAATCTGCCATATTTTGTCTCTATATCTCTTCGATAAGTGTTTATTTAGTACACTTTCTGTCTCCAACCGTATCATGAAGTATTATGTAAGTCAAAATATCAATATCCATTTGTGGATAAAGTAGTTATTAAAAACAACTGCTACTGTGTATAACTAATGAGCACTAAGGAGTTAATTAAGCTAATTCGACAGTCGCGCCAGCGTCTTCTAATGTCTTTTTAGCGGCGTTTGCGTCTTCAGTTTTAGCTTTTTCTAGGATTGTTTTAGGAGCACCATCAACTAATGCTTTAGCTTCACCAAGTCCAAGCTGTGTAATGTCCTTTACTGCTTTAATAACAGCAACCTTTTGAGCTCCGGCATCTTTAAGTACAACATCGAACTCTGATTTCTCTTCAGCTGCTGGAGCTGCATCACCACCACCTGCTGGTGCAGCAATTGCTACAGCTGGAGCTGCTGCGCTAACATTCCAGTATTCTTCTAGAAAACTAACAAATTTACTAATTTCTAAAGCGCTCATTTTATCAAGTAGCTCTACTAGCTTCTCAAATTCTTTTGGTACTTCTACTTTCTTATTTTCTTCTGCCATGATTTTATCTCCTTCTTAAAAGACTAATTTATTAATAATTAACTAAATACTATCTGCTCTTGCGTTAAGAACGTTAAATACACTTCTTAAATTGGCTGACATCACCCCAACAAAACCTGTTAATGGAGCTGCAAGTACGCCAACAAGTTGGCCTCTTAATTGTTCCTTGGTTGGTAATAGGGCGATTGCATTTGCATCCTGCTCACTAACGAATTCTCCATTATTTGTGATTGCACCAATAATCTTTAAAGTAGGTTGAGCTTTAGCGAATCTAGCAATAGCTTGTGCTCCAGCAACTTCGTCGTCTTTATTAAATACATATAGGAGCATTCCGTTTATGAATTTAGTATCAATAGCTTTGAAGTCTGGATTGCTTTGAAGAGCCTTTATAACTAATCGGTTTTTTATAACCTTAATAGTTGTTCCGCTATCTCGGGCTTCCCTACGTAAACTTTGAAGTGCTTTAACTGGAGTACCTTCATACTCAGCTATTACAGTCATTTTAGAATCAACAATAGACTGACTGATTTCGTCAACTATCTGATTCTTTTTTTCTCGTAATAATGCCATATATATTTCCACACCTTTAAATTAAAAAACTTTGGTTTTACCAAAGCGAAAGACTCATTTTGAATTGAGATTTCACCTGGGTAGCAAATTAAGTCGTTGTGAGACAGCTACTTTCTTTGGTAAATAACTTCGTAAGTATATCTTAAAATGGCTTTAACGTCAATAATGTACTTGATTTATTCTATGCAAGAGTTATGATTCTATTTGTTAATAAATCTTTGGGAATATAAAAATGGTATATCATGAAGTAGTACGAATTCGCGACACTACACCAGAAGAAGAATTTGGTGCGGATTATTTTGTTGAGACACTTCAGCACCTAGAAGAAAAGATTTTAGCAGATGATATTGAAATCGATGATCCGGAATACGAACTAATTCACAGTCAAGAATTTACAGAAAAACTCTGGGATATTTTAAATATAAAAACTCATAGAGAACTTATAAGTAGTCTAGTAGTACCTCCTTGGAGTGTTTTGAGTTATATAGGTATGGTCGCAAGTCGAGGTAATGAAATGTATGACTTACGTACATACGCAGGCGTTATCCAGTACCATAAAGTCTTGTTTACTCACGAGTAAACCTATATTTAATTAATATATTCTAGTTGGTTGAGTGGGTATATCCTCTAGATTTACGAATTTCATAGCACCTCCAATTAAAGGGTGTACTTCTAAAAGTTTTTCATGTATTTTTTGAACCAATTTTCGAGTCTCAGGATTACTTTGAGGATTTGTATGTAGCTCATGTATATGAAACGCCTCCCGAGCGTTATATGTAAGCTGCCACCTAAGCTTATGACCTAATAATGTTGCATACTGAGCTTCCTCGTTATAGCCAGCTCCCTGTAAGATACTAAACAGTTCCAGACTTATACTGAAACATTCTTGATATTTATCTGTTAGTCCAGCTTCGTCTATAAGGTCTGGAGTCTCATAACCATATCTTGGTGTTAGTTCCTGTATATTCAGATTTTCAACTATTCTGTGCCTCTGTAACTCTTTAAATACACTAAAATCGCAAACTATATCCAATGAATAATGTGCCTTTTCTATTGCTCTACCAGGTATTAACTGTAAGTTAACTCGATCACCCATATATGCGTTAAATATTTCACTTTTTTTCTTATATGACCATTCATTGGTTTCTACTTTTATGTCGTTATAAGGAAGGCTGCTATTTTCATATAACATGTCTGGAATTAAATCGAGTTCATTTTTAGGAAAGTAATCAGTCAAAATAACTGGTTCACCAGTTACACCGTAACTATCCTTTAGATATATTTCAGCTAACTCATTTATGTTTTGGTCGTTAGAAACTCTATATTCAATTTCAGCTTCACTTTTTTTAGTCAGATTTAAATGCTCATAGAATGCCGGAGTACTCTTTCGTACTTTTGCTAAAATCTCGTCACCGCAGTTATTTGCCTCTATTAGTGTGCTACTTTTTAGGTTTGTGATAATAGACTCGATTGCTTGTGTTGAACCATAAATTCCTACAATTGTTTTACATGAAATTGGTAAAACTGAGCTCAATAACATTCGAACATTGTTATTTATTACATCTTGCAATTCTTGATTTTGTTTTGATTTAGGTACCATAGTATTTATTTTCATGTAGTTAGTTAATTCTTGAAACATTTCAGAATATATTTTAAATATTTCATTTATTTTCGAAGTATATGTTTTTTTAATATTAGAATTTAAATTCTTAGGTACATAGAACTTATAATGATCGAGGTCATCCTTAGCTGAGTAATTAATATACTTTACAGGTTGCTCGTAATATGTGGTGAATCGATTAGCTTCAATGAGTTTTACGAGCATATGACTAGCGTTTTCAATAATTATATGTTGACTAGCAGATTCTTTAATAGAATTGTCTCCAAGTGTATTAATGAGTCCTTGAAGTAGTTTTTCGTCTTTATCAATATTTCCTGATTTATCGTTAAATATATGCGTGCGAAAATCTTCACCAAGCCGACTTAACCTCGCCATAGCAGCCGATCGTGTGATCGGGCTTATCTTGTCAGATAATAACGTAACACTTCCTATTTGTTCATCAGGTTCTATTTCATCTAATATATCTACTACGTTTGTAGCTTCTAAAGTGCTAAGTTTTTCTGAAATTATTTCCTTAATTGAAGCTGGTTCGACTGCAAGTATATTGCTAAGTTCGCGTCGTGCTATTACTGGTGTAACTAAATTCCATATATCATTAGCAGCTGTTTCTATATCTGGAGTTGAAAAAACTATCGGATAACTACGTTGATTAGCTTCCCATAAATATCCTGCTCTAACTTTTTCAAGATACTCTTCACTTACATTGTTTGAATTATTACTACTTTGTATCTCGTGATTTTCGATCATGATATTCACCGCTGCATCCATAACGACCGTAAGGTCTGGTTCGACACCAGCAACCGCAAAATCGATTATCTGATTAATAACGTTATAGTCTGATGTATTATTTTGACCATAATATTGAATAGCCAAAGTTGTTAAGTAGTTTTGATCACAAATACAATAAATCCCATTTGCTACACTTTTACGAATTAATTCGAGAGATTGAGACCTGGCGGCATTATATAAAAGAACTTCAGTTCTGTTATTCATAGGATAATTCGGATTATTTATTATTGAGCTAATAGCTTTTGCGGATATGCTATTTTGGTTTTCTGACTCTTTAATAATCTTTATAGGTAAACCTGCTGATTTAAGTTTTTCTGCAAGCAAAGTTATTTGATTGGTTTTACCTATGCTGTCGGGACCTTCTATTACGATGTACTTACCTCTACTCATAAACTATTCCATCGATTTTAGTCGGTTTTTTACGTTTGTCTTGATATGCCTTTGGTAACATTAAGTCGGGTGACCAAGTAAGCATTGTATTTTCAATATCAGTTTCATGTTGATATTTGCCGCTAAAACCTTCTTTACTATCTTTGCCATAATCACCTCTTACGACTCCACTATGAAAAAAAACTGCTTGGGCAATTCGTTCACCTACTGGCAGGACTATTGTTTGGCTGCTATTTATATTGTAAATTTCAAGCGTCAAACGATTAATGTAGCCTGGGTCTACGAAACCAGCATCTAAGCAAACCGCAATACCGTTCCGAGCCCAACTAGAACGAGACTTTAATATGTACGCACCAGGTGCCTTTATTCCCAAAAACTCATGAGTATGACCTAGTATTCTTTCTCCAGGTTTAAGAGAAATAACAGGTTGATCGAGAGGTATGTTTTTAAGAGGCTTAAGTCCATTCATAGTAGCCCACTGTTCATGAATCATTGCCTCATATGGTCCATCAAAGAACGCCTCAACTTCGATTTTGTCAAAAGGATTATATATTGGTTTATCAGCTGATACTTGGGTTCGATAATAATAATGACCCAGCGTAACATCTAGACTAGTTTGACGTACATTTAATTTATCAAATGGCGTACATATAATATGTCCATCTAACATTGCTTCTTCTATATCTATATTGCTATATATACCGGTAGGAATACTATCTTGCATACGACCTCTCTTTAGTAGATAGTGTACGCGGTGTCAAATGTGTGATGCAAGCACTAGCACAAATCTACAACCTTTATATATGAATATGGTTATTTTGTGACTCCCTAAAAAAGCTTGTGCCTGTTATGATAAGTTCTTACAATAGTCGTGTAAAAATGGACTTATGAAGCAATCCCTAAATAAAACGAGAGACGTTAGATATTTCGCTGTTCAAGTAGTCGCCTTCGGAGTCTTACTAAATGGAATTATTATTATTCTAGGTACTTTAATTGGTCAATTTATTAAACATGATTTTAGGTCTACCCAATTTAATGTCGAAATCTATTTACTTGTTGGAATTACTTTAATATATCTTTCAAACTTGCTATGGCGACGTAAACACACAGCTTGGGTTTTCACATTAGTTGTTTATGCTTTCTATATTCTTTTTAGGTTGAGCCATTTTTCGTCATTTATAAGCCATCATCATAGTCCAATGATCTACATTTTTGATTTAATTTTACCCCTATTAATTATCTTGGTACTAATGTTCAACCGTAGTTCATATAATGTAAGGAGCGACATTAGAAGTTTCGGTGTGTCGCTTAGAATTATCTCTATTGTTATTCTAGTAACTCTAATATACGGTATTGCTGGTTTTCATTTAATGGATCACAATGATTTTCATCATGAGATTAGTTTCAGCGAATCTGTACATCGCACAATAGATCAATTTAACTTTACTGATTCGGATTTAACCCCGTATACCCGAAGAGCAAGAGTTTTTCTAGATTCACTTAACGTTATAAGCATTGCTGCTGCTGGCTATATACTATTATCTTTGTTCCAACCCTTGAAAGCTCGTTATGAGGATCAAACAGTTAATCGAGAGAAAGCAAAGAAATTATTAGAATCTAGCCATAACAACAGTGAAGATTATTTTAAATTATGGCCACATGACAAATACTATTACTTTAATGACAAGGATAGCGCTGGACTAGCCTTTGACGTACACAGAGGTATCGCAATAGTAGTTGGTGACCCTTTTGGTGCTGTTTCTGAGTTTAAGGACCTAATAATTCAATTTAGTGAGTTTTGTAGAATTAATGACTGGTTACCTAGCTTTATTCATACAGTAGGTCATTATAATCCTTTATATCTAGAACTTGGCTTTATGAGCCAAAAAATTGGTGAAGAAGCAATAGTTGATACAGATCATTTCGTTAAATCTGTGTCTAAGAATAAGTATTTTAGAAATATTAATAATAAATTTATAAAGCAAAAATTTACATTTGAAGTACTTACACCTCCACACAATGATGCAATAGTTAACCGTTTACAGGAAATATCTAATGATTGGTTAAAAAAGCCTGGTCGAACCGAGCGAAGTTTTATGATGGGCTATTTTACAAAAGCCTATATTCAACAATGTAATATACTTGTTATCCGAGATGAAGCTTCAACTATTCAAGCTTTTATAAATCAAATTCATTCATTTGATAAAGATGAAGCTAATTTTGACATGTTAAGACATTCGAGTAGTTCTCCGGGAAACAGCAATGATTTTATACTTATGAACTTCATTGATTTTGCACATAAACAAGGTTTTAAAAGGGTTAATTTAGGTTTATGCCCACTCGTAGGATTAGATAAGAAAGAAGAAAACAGATCATTAATAGATAACGGTCTAGGTTTTCTATATGCAAATGGTGACAGATTCTATTCGTTTAGCGGGTTATATAAATTTAAACAAAAGTATGAACCGGTATGGAGTGATAGATTTATAGTATATAAAAATGGTATTAGTGGTCTTACTCGAACTTTAAATTCGCTAAATATAGCAATGAAAACTCATAAGTTTAGAAATAAATAAAGACTATACCGCCGAGAGAAAATTGATTATATCTATATCTGGTATCATCGTTGAAAAATCAGGGCTATAATAAGATTCGTAAATTTTTAGATCGTCTGGACCTATTAAGAAAAATGCCGGCATTAAAAAAACATTTCCGTCTATTTTACCTTGCGGATATTTATATTTATATAGAGTTTTCAACATAGAAGGTACTTTAAAAATACTTCTAGCGAACTTACTCACAGATGCTTCTACTCCGTACAGTTTGTATATTTCTTGTTTGGGATCAGCAATTAAGGGGAAAGGTGGTTTGGGATGATGACGCTTCATCGTATAGTCTATTATTGATTCTTTAGGAGATTGAACAAAAGCTAATATCTCTAAACCGTTTTTATGAAGTTTAGGGTAGCGTTCTATAAAACTCTGAAGAATTAAGTTACAGAATGGACAACCAGCATATCTAAAAAAACAAAGAAGTAGCTTTTTACCTTCGTAATCACTTAACTTAATCTTTTTGCCGTTTATATCGGAAATAGTAAAGTTTGGAGCAACTTGATTCTTACTTAAATACATAAGTTCATTATATATCAATAATGAGATAACCAATTCTGACTATTGGATATTAAATTAATAACTAACCGTTTATAGTTACGGTATCACCGCCCATTTTATTTGAAAAAAAGCTATCATGAGATATATATATTATAGCTCCATGATAATCTTTCAAGGAGTTTTCAAGTTCTTCGATACTAGGTAGGTCTAAGTGATTTGTTGGTTCATCTAAAATTAATACTTGTGGATCATTAACTAGCATTGAAATTAACTGTACTCTTGCCTTTTGACCGCCACTTAATCGTTCTACTAACATTTGCCCATCAGAATTAGGATTAAATAAATAATCGCTTAAAAGTTGTTTAATTTTTTGAGGATTAATTGGAAGATTTTTATCTTCTAAGATTTTTTCAAGTGCATCATTAAGTGTTAGTTTTAAATAGCTAGAATTTATTTCTTGTTCGTATAGTCCGATTTTTATCTCTTTTTCAACCTCTATTAAACCATCAAAACATTTAGATGCTAATTGCTGATTGTTCGCTTCTGCCATAATCGCTTGAACTATTGTGGATTTACCTGCCCCATTACGACCATGTAGTCTGATTCTCTCACCCTCGTGTAGATCTAGGTTAATATTTTTAAATAATGGGGCGTCATATCCTAAGCTTAGTTTAGTAATTTTTATTAATCGCCTACCTTCGCTATCTGTATGTTTTTTACGGGTCGAAACTTTTATATTTTTGGCTTTATGTTTGTCATAAGCAGCCGTTAATTTATCGTTCATCGTGTTTGCTGATTCTTGATCGATCCAAAAAGAAGGTTTATCGGTTTTTCTTAATTTTTCGATTTCGTCTTTAGCTCTTGTTTCTTGTGCTTTAAATCGATGAATTGTACCGGGATCACGAGATTTTTCTTTTAATCGTCTAAATCTAATAACATCATCTTCGAGATTTGCTATACGTCTCTGAGATAATTCGTATTCATTAACCTGATTAGTAATTTGATTTGTGTTTGTTTTTAAATATGCGTCGTAGTTTCCTCGGAAGCTAAAACACTTTCCATCTCGAATCTCAATTATTCTATCTACCGTAGTTAATACGTCTCTATCGTGAGTTATAACAAGAACAGCTTCTTGAGCACTTTTGAGCCACTTAATAAACTCAGCTTTGGCAACATAGTCCATATGGTTGGTTGGTTCGTCAATTAGTGCAACATGCCCACGGCTACGTTGGACTTTAATTAGCTCTATCATTCTTTTCTCACCACCACTTAATGAGCCAATGGATTTATGAAGTTTATTTGGGTCAATTTGATAACTTTCAAAAGCTTGTTTAATTTCGTCTTCAATTTGATAATAATCAAGTTGACCAAAACGTTCTAACGCATCTGAAAAAACTTGTAGTTTTCTAGTGTCACTACCCATCGTGTCTGGATATGTATCGATAATCTTTGTTAGGTATGCGTATTCCGGTAAATCGCCCTGAATGTATTCTAGTACTGTCTTAGCTTCATGATCATGATGTTCTTGCCTACTACTTATAAGTACTGTTCCACGCTTAATCTGAACTTTACCATGAAAATCTTTATCTTCTCCGGTTATTAAATTTAGCAAAGTTGATTTACCGGTACCATTCCTGCCGATAAATCCCACTTTTTCATTTTCTTGAATATCAAAACTTAAATCATTATATAGAGTTTTATGACCAAAAGATTTTTCAGCTATTTCAACGGATAAGAGCATAACCAGGTATTATAGGGGATATTTCACCTAAAACCTATCCTATGACCACTGTAGTGGTGAGATTTATGAAATTATTATATATATTTAATATCCAATTTAATTGTATAATCAAAGTAGACTATAGTTCTAGGAGCATCACTATAGAAAAACAAACTTCAATAAAACAAAATATAATAAAATATTTACTTACTATTTCAGTAGTAGCTTATATATTTAGTCCCGTTGTTATTTGGGCATCCGGGTCCATGAGTGTCACGCCAAGCACTAACCTTAGTAACGGACAGGTTGTTACTGTTTCGGGGTCAGGTTTTACGGCAAATTCAACTGGATCAATACTTGAATGTAATAGCGATCCAAGTCAACCTACAATCACTTTTTTCGGGAATCCAATACCTGTATCGTGCTCTAAGCCTTTTTCAGCGTTAGTAAACACTGATAGTAGTGGAAATATACCTTCAACGGCCTTTACTATCGTTACCGGCACAGTTGGACCTCCAAATACAGGTACAGATAGTACGGGCGGTGATGCCGCTGTTGACGCAGCTAAATATCCTTGTCCTCCAACTCCTGCTCAGGTTGCGGCGGGTTATATCTGTAATCTCAGTTTTGGCGATGTATCAAATGATAATGCAGTCCAAAATTTGACTTTTTTAACTACATCTACCCCAGCCCAAAGCTCAGGGTCAACCCCGGTTTCTGGAACAGGTTCTAGTTCTTCATCTAAGAAAACAACAACTACCACCACAACCACACCAGCTATTACAGCAGCGATACCAAGCTCAACAAATCCATTAGTCGATTCGTCTACCGTTAAATCAACCGCCACGCTAACTGTAGCTGTCGATACTAAACAGGCTCAATCAATCCCGGGAGCTAAAGTAACCCTGGATAACAAAATGTCCGTTACGACAGATAAAGACGGACTAGCTACTTTTCAAAATGTTTTAATTGGTAAACACACCATTATTGTTGTTGGACCCAACAACAAAATTACTAGTACGCAAGTTACACTCACCAGCGCTCAAAATAAACTACTAAGTATAGAGTTAGCTAGTTAGTACTAAACCTATTAGTAAAAGCACTAATTCTGACTCAATTTATTACTTACTAGCTACTGTAGTTCTTGTGTTACTTGGAAGTGGATTTGTTTATTGGAAATTTCATCATCGTTCGCTGAAAGATCTTGGTAGTTTAACTCCAGTATCAACAATAAATATTGATCAGATGCATATCAGCAACGAGCCACTCAATGGCTCCACAGTGAAACAATCAGATCAAGTAATTAAACCTGACCAGAAAATACTTTAATTTAAATTAGGAGTAAAACGATTTATTTGCGATCTTGTATATTATAATTATTTTAATTATTTACCTTTTATTTAAGCGCAGTTTGCATTGCCTGTCGTCCTAATATGAAACCTCTTTTTATCTTATTAGGATCCATAGTAAGTCTACCTGGCAAATCTTTATCAGCCCGTGGATATACTTTCTCCACAATCACTCCATTTAGAGTAAAGCCACTCTTACTAAACTGTTTTAAATACTCGGCTTGTACATCACCCAGCTGGACGTATTTTTTATATATATTTACACCTAATCCTGCATCTTGAGCTAACCACATTCCAACTATTCTTCTAGCTAGTTTTTCTTTTATTCCATATTCCCATTTTTTATATGGTGTAAGCCCTATACTTAGAATATTAGTTGGGTCTAGCGAAAGTGCGAGTTGTTCGCTAGCTAACAAAGTAAAAGCACCATCAATTGCTCGACTGGTAATGCCTTCAACTCCAATATATTGGCCGCTTACAAATGGAAACGCACAACCACGAGTTAAAAAATCTATAATTTGATTATCATTTAGTTCTCTTAGGTCTCGACCAACTGTTTCAAACTCATCTAAAGATGTGATACTAGCTACTATTGGTACTTCAGACATTCTTAGATTTTTTGTATCGAGATCTCCATGAATAATGTCACCAAGTACTCCCATATTTTGTGCGGCTGGAATATTTCCGGTTTTATCTCTTTTGAAACTAACATAGGATGCAACTCTACCTAGTAAATTAGAAGCCATAAATCTAGTCTCAGTCATCGGTTCAGTAAATGCTTCTTCAATTTGATCGATGCGACCTAATGCAGCATATGAGGCAATAATTGCTCCGATTGATGCCCCAGAGTAACCATCGACTACTTTAAGTAAGCCTTCTTCCTGTAGAACCTCTAGGGATCCACAACCAACAGAACCCGCCATGCCCCCGCTGTCTATAGAAATAACTACATTATGCTCGTCATTATCATAACCTGATATATAGCCGTCTAATGACCGTTCCTTTAATATATCTAAAACTTCCAAACTCATTGAGAACATATAGTAACATTTAGTGCAAGTATTGTAAAAATAAGGTTACATCTTGACTGGAGCTAAAGACCGAGTTCCGAACTTTATTCTGAAGTAACGATATTCTGAATAGACCCAGATAGATACCCGTTTACAACTTCAACTGGCATTTCGCCATACATGCCTGTTATTGCAATGATTCCAGCCATATTAACTTCGTCAGGTTTATAAATTTCTACTCGTTGTGCTACTAATTCTGGGCCCTCTCCAGTCAGACATCGTTGTCCATAAATTATATATCTTGTGTCATCTTTAAAAGGTGGTTTTTTTGTATCTCTTTTTTTGGTCGGAGCGTCCGCTCTCATCCATTCAACTTCACTATCATCACAGGCTGAACCGGTGAAATTCGGACATGCTTCTCCTAGACATTCTGATGGTAGGAATTCAGGATGTCTTTCTTCATTTAACTTACTTCGTATTTTCATGCTTGTCTCCGATTAAATCTAATGAAAGTATCTTACTATTCATGTCTCAATGCAAGTTTAAGTAATTTGGCTGGGGCTAGAGGTTGAGTACATAACTTTTTAGGTTATATTCAATTATCGCGGTAACCGTACACCAGCTTGTTTTGCAGCAAAAAGAAGGTCAGAGTTTAATTTTATAAGCTTCTGCTACACGCTAAGTTTTTGGAATTACTTATTTGGTAATGTTTTATTCTGTAAATCAGAGATCATTTGGTAAATAACATTTATATCATTACTCAAAGCTTTAAGCTCACCTTGTAGTAGCTCTAGCTCCTCCTTAAGAATGCCTCTAATATCTGCTAGATCTGTACTTGTTAAACTCATTATCTAATTATATCACCCGTAAGTAACTAAAACTTAAACTTTACGACATAAAAGTTGATTGAGGTCAAAATGTTTATGGCTGGAGCTATAGTCCGAGTTCCGAACAATTAAGGTGTCAGATATTACATTTTCCTAACAGTTAACACATTAACCAATTATAAACTTGATCAATCTATTAAGCCTGATCTTCGCGCTCTTCCAGTTGGGCGTGGGATTCTTGTAGTTCTGCTATTAGGTTGAGTAGGGTCAGCAGGCAATCTTCCTTCAGTAAATGCATCTATTATTCCACCATTTTTATCGGAAACAGACACCCCCGGTACAACCACTGGTCTAACTATGCTGTCATTGGCTTCGTCTTCTCCGGTTAAACGAGATGTTACTAGCTCATCCAATGGAATAAAGCCATCGTTCTTTAACATTTCCACTGCAGTATCACTTTCATAGTCGGGAACTGCTAATTTTACATATTTTCCGAAAGTATTTCCATGACCTGTCGGAATAATCTCGTGGACTACATGAGGACCTTCATGGTTCTTTAGTTGAGGTATCACTAATGCCATACCTGGCGTAAAATTGCCTTCAAACGATTGAATATTTGGAGCATTCAATACAATAGCTCCAAATTGCCTTCTCGCTTCGTAAGCTGCCTCATTAAGCTCAGGATATGTATCAAAATAAGCCTTAGCCAGTTGATCAGGCATAGTAGCTAATCTCAAAATCGAGAAACCTGACAAGTTATAAACACCAAGTATTGGGTATTGTTCATCTAGAAAATCGCCCGATAAATCAAAATGTGGACCTTTACCTTGTGCCTCCCTATGACCCTCTTGAGCATATACACTATCTAAAGGCACACCTTTGAAGATAGTTTCAGAAAAATTTAGTACTCCACCATGTATTTCAGATACTCTAAAATCACCTTGGCCTTCTTTCCCAATTAAATCAATTTCAGCAGTCAATTCTGTTGGCTCTGTCATAGACTCAAACATTCTGTCCATATCTAAGTTCGGCATGTCATTCCCCTATTTAATGTACCTATTATCCGACTTAATTTAAGATAAATCAAACCCACTAAATAGTTAAACCACTAATGGCTGATCATCCAGTCCGAGTTCCGAACATTTTAGGACAAATATGACTCTATTTCGGTTCTGGTTTATCTATAACTCGTTTATAAAGATGGGCGGCAAGCAGCCCCATAATCCCAGCAGTAAGAATCATTATAGTGAAGTATGCCCATAAATTTGAAGTTAGATAGCAGGGTCCTCCATTTGCAGCGGTGTTGCATACTGGAGTGTTATTAATAGACCCTTCGAGTCTCTGGATATTATTAATTGTTGCGGATAAAGAAAATATAAATACAATTGCATCAATTGTTATAAGAGATAGGATGAGTTTACTCTGTTTCATAGAATCATATTATCAGACTGGATATAAATCCCAAACAGCTTACGCTGACTGAGTATATGGACCAGGAACTATTTCGTTAAACGACCGCCTTTTTCATGCCAAATTAACTTGTATACTTTGAGCTTGTCAGGAAGTTGGTTAACATAAGGGATGAACGGAAATGCTAACATCGTGAGCAATAACGAGCCGAAAATTATGGCGCCATCCCGATCGCCAGTATCATCATTCTTAAGAACAGTATGGTTTAGTATGCCAATCGGACCTAACCACCAGGCGCCGGGAGTGTGCCCTTTTTCCTCTCTTATCATACCGTACTGATCCGTCGTAATATTTAGGGCTGTGGCTTTGTCTTCAAGCACCCCCGTGTCTGATAAAAAGCGACTAGAGTAAGTGGTCCCATCTTTAAATTTGGTCACGCTGCTGTTGCTATTTAGTGATGACTCGTATAACCCAGCCTGCGCCATAATGGTTAAGGATTTTGCAATTGATGAAACAGGGCTAGTAGGTAGCTTGGCGAAGTCGGCATTATCGTTAGCTAAATAGTCGGAGAGAGTTTTTATCTGTTGATCTTGGATTGCTCGTGGTTCGGTGAAGAATAGTGACAGATTATTAACAACTATGGCACGGGTTTGTAAAAGCTGAGTGTACGGCTGTGTAACGTAAATTGAACGCGTGTCGTAAGTATAAGGGGCAATGTTGTCGACATATGTAGCAGTGTCTGAGGAATGATCAAGCTCAGAAACGACCGTTTTGCTAAATAGTATCGGATCTTGTAGAGCGACCGATTGGATAGTCGTTGGTTTTATGTATGGGGAGGGCAGAACTACAGCTAATCCCAGTATGAGAACAACAAGGACGCCGCCACGCATAAATAGGATTTTATGATTCGCGGATACGGTTTTAACATGGACGTCTTTTCTATATGGCTTGGCAATGCCTAGCACGCGGACTAACAAATAATGTAAAAAGAGTAAGCCAATTATAGACAGTGGTATTACAACAATGTGTATGCCGTATATCTGATTATAATTTAAGGGGTTAAAGTACTTGCCAAGTCCGCTGCCATTATAGAAGTCAGCTCCTTGTAAACCTCTCCACTGCGAGGAAAAAGTCGCCTCTAAGGACATACCCAAACTCAGTTTCCGCAAGCACAATAAACAACATAAGTACACCAAGAACCCACGTGAGCCGACGTGGTTTCTTAAAGCCGGACGTAAAGAACACTATTAGCACATGGAGCAATATAAACAATACGAAGGCTTGTGTGGCCCATAAATGGACGCTGCGCAAGTAAGTACCAAAGCTGCTGGTTAGCCACCAATTCGGGCCGTACATTGCCATAATTGTACCTGTAACTATGAGAACTAAGAATGATATCATTGACAAAAAGCCCAAAGAATAGAAAAGCTTGTTACCATAGCTAGGCACATCTTTAATCATCAGGTCTTTTATTGCTTTGCCTAGAGGGTGTGTTCCCGTCATAAAAAAACGTTCTTTTTGTATTTTACCGTTACCAAATATTGTACCACTATTTGATTAATTGTTGAGAAACACGATTGATTCGGCGTATTATAAAAAGTACATGGCTATTTCTATAAAACGAATCTACGACAAACCTTTGAAGGCTGACGGCTATCGGGTGCTGATTGATAGATTATGGCCAAGAGGAGTTAGTAAGGAAAAGGCGCTGTTGGACTTGTGGCTCAAAGATATCGCACCCTCTTCTGACCTACGAACATGGTTTGACCACAAGCCAGAGCGGTTCGCTGAATTTACAGTTCGTTATGAATTGGAGCTTGATATTAACCCAGTAGTGTCGCAGCTAAAGAGTATCCTTAAAGAACATCTCACGACCACATTACTCTACGCGGCCCATGATCCAACAGTTAATCACGCGCAAGTCCTGCTTGAATACCTAAGGCGTCACTAAATAATCCGATCGAAAAGATTCCAAGAATAGTGTCATAGTGCTAATGCTTGGCTGGACATTATGTTCAGTGTTAAACGCCTTTAAATACAATCAACACCCACCTTAATTTCAATTAAAAAAGGGGCATTCCTATATAGTTTGGCAAGGGCTGGAGTCGGATCTCAGAACTACAATCAGGTATTTTAGGTACGAACAATAGTGTATTTGATATGTGTCACTAAATCGGTCGTTCGTACTTCCAGTGGTTTAAAATGAATGTCTGGCATATCCGAAAAAAGTCGTTGGCCATGGCCGATAGTCACGGGAACAATGTGTAGCCACAATTCATCTATATGCCCAGCTCTAAGATACTGATTAATAGTATTGGCACCGCCTGCAATATCCACATCTTTTGTTCCAGCTGCGGATCGTGCGAGTTTCAATGCTGATTCGATACCATCAGTTACAAAAGTAAAGGTTGTGCCGCCATCCATAACTATTGGGTCTCTTTTCGTGTGTGATAAAACAAATACTGGGGCATGGTATGGTGGATTATCACCCCACCAGCCTTTCCAGGCATCAGTCATACGGATGTCCTCGGGTCCAAACATGTTACTTCCCATAATAAATGCACCCGCAGTAGTCAGCGATTCAATCTCTTTCTTATGCTTCTCGGGCTCATCGAACATCCACTTCATGAGTATTTCTGGTTTTATATCACCGAACGGATTTTCTAAAGTCAAATTATTACCTGCAACAAAACCGTCCAAGGACATCGCTATACCACATGTTACTTTACTCATATAAAAAGTATAGCAATCTTTAAAAAAAGACTTCCGAAAAAGTCTTTCATTATACTTATGCTTGGCTGGGGCTAGAGTCCGAGTTCAGAACTGTCTAAATGGAAGCTATTTACCCGCTTATGGTCTAAAGAGGCAACGGGGGTTCGATAGTCTCAAGAAGAGGTATTGTATATATATGGAAGTTTTTTACCGTTCCATCTTCGTGTCTAACCTCTATGTTAACTCTTTGGCCTCTTTCAATTTCGTCTATTGATACAGTTACTGGATCCATTTCATCAGGTGGAATATTAGTTCCTTCCCATGAGCTTTTATATCTATTCATATAAGACAATTTATACACTAATTATTCGATTTGCCAAAGTGCTTATGGCTGGAGTTGTGGGATTCGAACTAATAATTTTTTATATATTACGGTCAATTTGAATAGAAGGGCCCATGCTAGTTGTAGCGTAAACAGAAACTACATAGTTACCCTTAAGACTTGAAGGTTTATTTGCTTTAATACTAGCGAGTACAGTCTCAGCATTCGCTTGAAGTTTTGTTTGACCGAAACTCACTTTGCCAATTCCGAGATGAATAATACCTGTGCTATCGATACGATACTCAACCTTACCGGCTTTTGCTTCATTTACAGCCTTAGCGATGTCGGTAGTAACTGAGCCATTTTTAGGGTTAGGCATTAATCCTTTAGGACCCAGTACACGAGCATACTTACTTAGTTTCTGCATTTGTGAAGGGGTGGTGATAAGAATATCAAAATCCATAATTCCTTTTTCTAATTGTTGTAACATTTCATCGCCTAGTGCTATCTCAGCGCCAGCTTTTTTAGCGGCAGTAACAGCATCTTCTTCACCATAAACAGCTACCTTTAATGACTTACCGCTTCCTGAAGGAAGAGTTACATTATCTCTAATGTTCTGATCGGCTTGTCTGGGATCTACTCCAAGCCTAACGTGTAGTTCTACTGTCGAATCAAACTTAGATGTGCTTGTTTTAACCGCTAAACTGAGTGCATCGCTTAAACTATAGAATTTATCTTTTTCTATCTGCTTTGAAGCTTCTTGATATTTCTTGCCCTTTCGCTCCAAAATTGATCTGGATGGTTTCTGTATAATTTTAGGTTTTTGCGCCTCTTCGTCTGTATCTTTGGATTTCTTACGTTCCTCTTTAGCTTCTTTCTCTTCGGTTTCTTTTACCGCTTTAGCACTACGTTTTCCAGATTTAGCAAGTTTTTCTTCATCAGAATCTGTGTTTTCAACCTCTATCTCTTCGATAGCCTCAGCTGGAGTCTCAACTATTACTTTTGGATCTTCAATCTTCTCTACTTTTGTTTTTTTAGTCTTTGACTCTGTCTTAACTTTTGCTTTAGATTCTGCCATTATAGTTCCTTTCGTGGTGCATTCGGTTTTTTAAACCTCCCACAAATTATTTAATTATTCTATTTCAACGCCCATACTGCGAGCAGTACCAGCTACCATTTTCTTTACAGATTCAATATCATCAGTGTTCATATCACCAGCTTTAGTTGTAGCAATATTGGTTAACTGTGAATGATTTAATTTTTTAGCAATTTTCTCACTATTAGGTCGGCCGGATCCTTTATCAATATTTAATTCTTTTCGAATTAAATCATCAGTTGGAACCCCAACAACTCGCCAGTCCATAGTACGATCTTCATATACCGTAATGTGAACTGTTAGGTTTTGTCCCATTTGATCTTTAGTTTTAGTATTAAAAGGATTAATGAAGTCCATCATGTTTACTCCATATTGTCCCAAAATACTACCAACTGGAGGCGCTGCACTTGCCTGACCACCTTTAATCTTCATTTTAAGATTAGCTTTTACTACTTTTGCCATAAAATACTCCCTTACATTCTCTTTACTTGTAGACTATCAAGCTCAACAGGAGTTTCTCGTCCGAACATATTAACTAATACTTTGAGTTTACCTTTGGTAGGATCAATTTCATTAATTGCCCCATCAAATCCTTTGAATGGGCCATCGGTAATTCCAACTACTTCACCAATTCTATAATCAATCTTATGTTTAGGCTCTTCTCGGCCCATTCTCTTCATGATTTTTTCAATCTCATCTGTCTCGATCGGTGTAGGTTCTGTACCACTACCAACGAAACCAGTTACACTAGGTGTATTTCTTACGATATACCAAGCATCCTCGCTCATTTTCATTTGTACTAATACGTAACCTTGAAAGATTCGCTTTTCAACAACTTTCCGCTTACCGTTCTTAACTTCGATCATTTTTTCTTTAGGTACAAGGACCTGAAATATCTTATCTTTCATGTCTAAACTATCAGCTCTTTGTCTGATACTTTCGGCAACTTTTTCTTCATAACCGCTATAAGTGTGAATTGCGTACCATAATCTGGTGGTGTTATATCTATCAACCATGTAAAAATACCTTCTTAAATATTTTGCCGAATCCGAAGTCGACTAAACTTACTAATATTGCAAATACTGTCGCAAAAATTATTACAGCTGTTGTTAGTTTAAAAGTCGTTCTGGCGTTTGGCCAAGATACTAACTTTATTTCAACAAATGCTTGTCTAATAAATTTTGGAACAATATGAAATAGTCGTTCTTTTTTTTCTTTTTTGGGTTTGTCTGGCTTTGATTTAACTTCAGGTTTCTTTGTAGTCTCAGATTGTTCTTGCTTCTTTTTTGGTTTAGAAGCTTCAGAAATTGCTCTTTCAGCTCGTTCTCTTACTGATTCCGGCTGAACTTGAGGTTTATTCTTTTCTTTATCTGACGTCGCCACACATGACTCCTGAATTAAATAAATCTACCTATAATTGGTAGATCAATATGTCAATACTACCCCATATAACTACAGTAGTCAAGAACTCTAATGTAGATTCTTGCATAAATATTACAAATAGTATAATTTATAGAAATGAAAATTAGAACAGAAATATCTGAAGGATTAGTTGAAGTAGGCAAGGCTGTTTTTAGTATAACTAGTGATCATATAGAAAGCTTTAGGTTAAGTAGACTATCTGAAAAGGCAGCAAAGCTAGCCTTAGGTATTTTTTGGACGCCTGATGAACAAACTTATGCGTGTGTCAATGAATTTGACCACGGTCGTAAAATAGTTCTTGATAGCGTTCGTAATCATGGACTACATGAATTAATGGATATTGAGATTACCTGGGACTTCCAGGGTGTTAGTCATCCAGCTAATGTTTATGCTCATAGAATTAAAGATGTATCTGATAGTCAAGGTGGTAAAAGATTTAAATATAGTGATATGACATACAATTCTCCCAATACAGATGCTGAAAACAGATTACCTCTAAGTGCTCTAGTAACTACACTAGAAACTACGCACGTAGTTCAAAACGCTGAAATATTAAGTCGTTCTTTAGATGATTTACCTCCTAGCTGGTAAATACATCCAAATCTGACCTCAAAGGATATCTATCTTCATTATAATCTGAGGCAAATACATGAGGTACAGCCTGACCAAGGTTTGTTTTAGATCTAAATATAATGCTTGACAACGGATATTGAGTAAAGTGATATACGTCTGCTTCACTAACTATTGGATCAAAACTGTCCTCATGTAAATACTCCAATAAATCAAATGTAGATAAACTAGGTGATCCGTCATAACCAAATTCTAAAGCTTCTTTTGTCGGTTCCCATGAACCAGGAACAAACAAATCTTGGTCACCATTTTTAGCAGTTAAACCCGGTGCACCGTTTACCATTAAACCAACTGCCCCGTTTTGTTCATCTGCAGTATGTAGTCTCAAGACCATAATAAAACCATCTTCAGGATCAAAAGGATCTCTATCTTTATCGTAGTGAGCAGCTGTTACATTAGAGAATTTTTCGCTATCGGATTCACTAAACATTCTTGAAACTATTAGACTAGGATTAGTTAAATTTGCTGCTGCCAATATTAATGCTTGGTGTCTCCAATGTGCAATCTGTTTTTGCGAAGAAAAAGATGGATCCTTTTTGGTCTCATCTATTATCGGAATACTCATGTCGTGACTAATTTGAAAACCAGGTATTTCAGCGTCTACAACTCGTGCTAGATACTCGGCTACCTTTTCTACTACGTATTTATCTGTTTCAAAAACATTATCGAGGTCATGATTGTGTCTATATTCACTCATAATAAGCAGTTATTAAATCACATTACCTCTAATCTGACTAGTTATAAAGTTGTATCAATAACCGGTTTGTACGTATTAATTTGTTTCTTAAAAGCTTTGGCATTAGGTAAGTGTTTATTAAATTCTTCCCAAAACTTTGGTCCATGGGCTAAGACTTTAGTATGCGTAAGCTCATGTAATATAACGTAATCAATTAATTCCCAGGGTAGTTGCATCAAGTAAAAACTAAGGGTTATTTGTTTAAAATTATTACAACTTCCCCATCTAGTTTTAAGTTGTTTAATTTTTATCTGGTTATAGCTAAAACCATGTAAATCTGCCAATAGATTTAATTTTTTAGGTAGTAGTTCCTCCGCTTCGTACTTTAATGTTCTAAGAGTTACGGTTTTAGCAAATTTCTGCGCCGATTCAGAATCAGGTTCAATTCCAATAGGTAGTATGACTCTGGCTTCATTGAGAGTAATTCTGGTCGATACTTTTTTTATTGTTGGATCAGTTATAAAAACTAATTTATGTGCTTTACCAATACGCATATTAGTCGAAAAGCCGGGCATATCAGGAACTCTATGGGCATTAATCCAATCAATATGACTTCCGATAAACGCGATTCCAGCGCTATATGGCGTCCATTTTGGTAGCGTTAACCTAACACCACCTTCATGACTGATACTAATACGCATCGACTTAGCGCCCTTACGTTTATATAAACTAACTTCACCAATCTTAGGTAAAATAACTTTTTTAACAGCCATTAATGAATGGAAATATTACGTCTGGCAGCATCTACTCTGCCTCCAAGTAGATTAGGCACACGATTTACAAGACCTGGTTTAACCATTTTTGTGTCAGCTGTTTCCTGGTTAATAAGACCTTTTTCATACAGCTTCTTCATAACAGCGTTCTTGTGTGTTATAAAGTTATGTTTACCTGATATAACTACATAATCTTCGTTAAGAACTGGGTTCTGCATTTGGCTTATTATCGTTTCAAAAGTGGTTCTGTCTAACTCACGGTTATATTTATCATCGGTACGTCGTCTATCTCGGTTATTTACTCTTGCAAACGCACTTTCTATGTCTATTTGAAGCCAAACAATTAATGAATCAGTTTTAGCACGCATAGCCATATCTTTTAAAATTCTTCTTTCGCTTTTTTTTATCGAGCTGGCATCATAAACTACGCTGACTCCAGTTTCTAAAAACTGAGAAACCATGAATAGACTTAGATGATTTACGACATCGTTTTCATCTTTACTATATGTTGGTTCATCAAAGAACTCATCCCTTAAATAGTCACCGTTAACATTGGCGGCATTGATTTCATCAGAAAATTGTCTTGAAAAAAAGGTTTTACCAGATCCCGGGAAACCGTAGAGAATAATTAATACGGGTTTAGTCAACACTTGTTTATGCATAGTATAAATTTATAACAATCTACTACTGTATGCAAATATGTTTAATACTCATAACACTTCATTTTGTTATAATTAGGCTGAAACAAGTTAAGGGGTTTTATGTATAAGGATTTTGCAAAACGAATACCGGATGCTCAATATTCTGATTTATTAAAAAATATTCTAAAGAATGGTGTTTTTAGTGATACTAGACAAGGACCAAGAGCTCTAACAGTAATTGGTACTCAAATGCACTTTAAAATAAATAATGGTTTTCCGCTTATCACAGACAGAAGCCTACTGTCTTTTTGGCAAAAACCAATCGGAGAACTTTGTGCATTTATAAACGGCGCTAGGACTACTGAAGAACTTGCAAAATTTGGCTGTACTTGGTGGGGCGCTTGGACTTCGAAGGAAAAAACTGAAAAACGAGGATTAGTAGAAGGTGATATCGGACCCGGTTCATACGGAGCCGCATTTCATGATTTTCCAACTCAGGATGGCAAAAACTTTAATCAATTTAAACATCTTATCGAACAAATTAAAGAGTTACCTGAGTTGAGAACACATTTTGTGACACCCTGGATTCCTCAGTATATTGTTCGTGGTAAGGGTAAACATCAAAAAGTGACTATTGCACCGTGTCATGGTTGGGTTCATGTTCGTGTTATAGATAGCAAATTATATCTCCATATGTTTCAGCGTTCAGGTGATGTTCCAATTGGAGTACCGTCTAATATGGTTCAATATGCCGCACTATTAATTATGATTGGTCATTTAACTGGTTATGAACCAACCGAATACATTCACACTATTTCAGATTCTCATATTTATGAAGATCAAATTGAAAAAGTTAGAGAAATGATTAAACGAAAACCACTAAAACTTCCGACCGTAAAACTAACTAAGGAAGGTTTAAAAATTAATAGTATATTTGATTTTCGATCTGAACACTTTGAACTTTCTGATTATGATCCTCATCCTTCAATCCTAAAAATACCGGTAGCGACATGAGTACAATAGTTGTTGCCGAATCAGAGAATCATGTAATAGGAAAAGCTAACACTATACCGTGGCGATTATCTAACGATATGAAGCACTTTAGGGAAATAACTGAAAATCATACAGTTGTTATGGGACGAAAGACTTATGAGTCAATTATTAACAGTCTAGGTAAACCACTTCCGAATCGCCGAAATTTAATAATATCGACTTCACTTACTCAAGTACCGGATGGTTTTGAGGTTTTTAAATCAATCAAAGATTTAGGTAAATCTATCGATTTAAGTGACGATTTTTGTTTTATTATTGGTGGAGGACAACTATATAAGAGTGCTATTGATGCCGGAATTGTTAACCATATATTTTTAACTACCGTACACACTAAAATTGATGGTGATGCTTTTTTTCCTGAGCTAAACCCACATGAATGGAAAACTATAAACAAACAAGAATATAAAAATGATGAGAAAAACCAATTTGATTATGATTTTATTGAGCTACGAAAGATGTAATGGCTCAATATAACTTTGATGCTGCACGCGCTAAAGAACAATTGGATCGAATGATTGATCTCGACCGAAGAAAAGTTTGTGCTTTTTGCCCAAAAAACATTAAATCTGAAACAACATCAAAAATAATAATTGAAACAGACAATTGGTATGTTAAAAATAACGACTTTCCATATAAAAACACTAAGTATCATTTCCTGCTGATATCAAAAAAACACGTAAAGACAATTAATAGTCTTTCTAAGTCTGCTAGGTCTGAATTTTTAGATATAGTTGCACTTGTTGAAGTTAAATATAGTTTAACCAGTTACGGGGTAGGTATGAGATCTGGTGATATGCGATATAACGGTGGTAGTGTGGAACATTTACATGCTCAATTACTTGTAGGAGATAAAGATTCAGAAGATAAAGACCCTGTCAGGTTTAAAATGAGTAGTCAACCTAAGAATTGATTTTTGGCTTAACTGGATAGTTTTCCCATTCGCCTTTTTTATCTTTTAAGTCTTTAACCGGTACTCTGATTAATTCTACACCAGCTTTTGCTAATATATCCGCGCCATTTAATACTCCATATCCATCTTTATAATATATCTTTTTTATGCCTGATTCAGATAGCAGCAATGCACATGTTGGACAAGGAAATGTACTCACGTACATAGATAGGTCTTTAATAGATTTGCCATTTTTTGATGCTCTAGCAATAAGTCTAGCTTCTGCATGCATAAAATTTGTTAAATCGATTCCTTCACCTACTTTATTGAGTAGCCTAGTTTCGCCTTCTATCCACGGCGAATATTGAGATGGCTCACTAGTATTAGCTGATTTATCTAGTACTTTTCCCCATCTATCTACTAAAACAGCTCCAACTCGCCTCCAAATGTCACTACTCCCTGTTGAAATATCTAGAGCTATATTCATTAGGTCTTCGTCCAGTTTATTTTTAGATATAGTTTCGTTTGGAATTGGTAAATCTAAATTACCAATATTTCTTCGATCCCAACGTAGAAAAACCGGATAATACTCAACTTTTGCTTTATTAATATAAGCCTCAGCTATAGAGTGACTAATATCATCATCTGGAAAAACAAACTTATTAGACGGTCTATCTAGAATTTTTATTTTTTGTTTATTTAAAAGCTCAACATTTGAAAAATAATTGGTGCTACTTATTAACGATACAGCTTCGCTTGGTTTAAGGGCTCGAATATCCTTCCTAAGATAATCTTCTGATTTAATTAAATCTTGATCGAACACTAAAAAAGTATCGACATCTTTAAATCTTTTAAATAGTTTTATGTATCCTTTATGAATTACAGGTATATAGCCAGCTAAATATATCTTTTTGGTATTTTCACGCTTCATCGACTAATTTTTCAAAAGTATCATTTATAGATTCAGTGACTGCTCTTTTAATCTTTTCAGACAATCCTATATTTAATCGTCGAATCTTTGCGGTTGTAGAGGTTGTAGCCTGAGGAGCTAGCACAATAACTTCACCACAAATTTTATTTAACTCTTTAATTTCTTTAGTTGAATAAGTTTCTTTAGTAGCAATTAATGTGTCCGGTTTTATGATTTTAATTAGATTCCAATGAGGCATTTTAGCTGTTTTCAATGCTACTAAATCAACGTGTCTTACGTGGGTTAACATATCTAAACGCTCATTCTCGTTGACTATTGGGCGGTCTGGCCCCTTTCTATTTCTAACTTTTTCATCACTGTCTACGCCGACAATCAATATATCGCCGTGTGATTTTGCTCTTTCGAGATATAAGAAATGTCCAACATGAATAAAGTCAAAAGTCCCTTGGGTTAAGACGATTTTTGCACCAATTACACGAAGAGCTTTAACAATCTCTTCTAAACGATCAAACTTTTCAATATAACGACCTTTTGCGTTCAAGTTATCAATTAAAAATTTGTCTTTTGTCTTTACCATACTAACCCCGTCTATAGAAAAAAGTATAAAGGTTGAGCTATCCTACCGCAACCAATAGCGGGATCAATATTAACATGCTTTAGCTTGCAAATATTTAATTATATGAGATTATCTAACAACCATGAAAAAAGAATCAATTATTACTGTTATGGACCTGCTTAGCGAAGATCCGTTAATTGTGCCTGATATATTTGAAGAATTTGGTGATAATTTACGGCAACTAAATAATCGTGTAGAGAATATCGTTAATGGAGTTCAAACTTCTCGAGTATCAAGACAAGTAGAACAAACAAAAACTGTTATATTAAGCCGGAGTTCGGAAACTGGTACAACAATATACGGAAGACTACTTATTTTAAAAGAAAATACTATAAAAAGACGAGTTCAAACAGTTGATCTTTGGACTAGAGAAGTTTCAAACGATGGAGAAATACATCCTGTAGAAAATACAGTTAGTTTTTATTTAAGGTCTAATCAAATTGTACTGATGGAAGCAAATGAAGACAACACAGAACTTATACCTATTGTACTAACCGAAGATAATCTAGATTCAAGAATATTAGTTGCTGATAGCATAGTGGAAATACTTGAATCTAGGTTTAACTGACGATTTTATCATTTTGAGTAACATTAGTAGGTATTGTCATCCTTATTAGTGTAGGTAGTATTTTCTGAACAAAGTCTTCGGCTGTTTCTACGGTAGACATATTGTTAGGCTGCGATCCTGATGAACGAATTTCAACAAAATATAAACTGCTCTCTACTAATTCCCAGTTCATTTTATTGCAGAAATCTATCAAAAATGCCATTGCGGTCGGATCAAGTACTTCTCTTATATCTATTTCTTGATCTTTATTTGTATAAAGTTTGAAATAATCTGGAAAATTTCCCTCAAGATTCACTTCTGTTAATAATGCTCCTAGATTAGAGTTATCTAGTAATGATTGGAAAGTTTTATCTTGAGTAGTAAAACCTAAAATATGCACTTTACTAACGATTGGTAAATCTATTTTCATTATGATTAGACCTTCGGGGGTTTTAATTGCTCCCATCTCCAAATTGTTAGATTTTTGCGGTGCTAATGCTCTATCAATACCTAAAGATTCTGTATCTAAGGTCGGGAGAACTTCATCTGAAGTTATTAACAAACTATATTTATAGTTTTGAAAACTTCCTTCAGCTATTTTCTGAAGAATTACACCTGAAGTATACATAGTTAAAATTATTGATGTATCAGTTGCATCATCAAGAACTGGACCAATTCTATTATTTGTACTTCGTTTGTATATAAATATAATTAAGTAACCTATAAGTAATACAGAAATTATAACTAGCTCCAATAATGTGGAATTGTCCGAGTTTGAGCCTGAATACATCTAAATTTCCACCCCCAAATAATTATTACATGAATTCCATACTTACTTTTGGTCGAAGCGCTTTATCGAAAAGATAAACACTAAAGTCAACTACACTAAAGGGATGTCTAAAGGTTGTTGTTTCAAGTTTTAAAATACCTCGCTCGCTTAGCGGATTCGACATAGCAATTTTACCCTTTACTTTATTCATTGAAACCACTGATCCATCAGACATTGTTGCTTTAATTGGTCGTTCTTCGTCTCGTAACGCAGAAACCTTAACTTTCATACCCCTAGTTAAACCTAATAAGGATATAACTGAATATTGCTGTTCGTAAGCCTGCCTCCATGCTTCCTTTGCACTTCTATTGGCTACGTGAAAAGCTAAACTTTTAAGTATAAATTCATTTGTAGCTTCATCATCTTTAGTCAGATCTTCGTAACTAACAATTCCGTCCGGTTTTACTATAATGTCCTGTATTTCGCTTCCTATGCCAACACCTTCACCGGCGACTGTTGTTGCGGTTGTTAAAAGTGATTCAAGTCTACGAAAACCATTAATTAAGTCGTCTGGACTAACTAATTGTCCTATATCTGTTCTTTCACTAAGTCTTTCAGTCATATTAGTATCATATTACATTCAAGTAATTTCACAATCATAAGCATATTGGCAGGGGAGACAGGGATCGAACCTGCGACCATCGGTTTTGGAGACCGGTACTCTACCAGCTGAGCTACTCCCCTTTAAACTGACAAACACTAAATATAATAATACCTAAGTGTCTGACTATTGTCATTGAAATATTTGATAAGAGTTACAATCTGTATTAAAATGATTGTGTTAATAGTCAACATATATAGATATAATATACAAGACAAACTTTAAAAAGAAACAGTGTGAAATGAAGGTATTAATGTTGGGGTGGGAATTACCCCCTCACAACAGTGGTGGACTTGGCGTAGCTTGTTACAAGCTATGTAAAGCTCTCTCAAATGTTGGTGCCGATATAGAATTTATAATTCCTTATGACGGAGATTATGACCAATCTTTTATGAGTGTACTCCCTGTCAATAAGATTCATTATGATAAAGTTATTGAAAAGTTTTTACCCTACGATAACCTTAAATACGAATATACTAATTCAGATAAAAGACATGTTAATATTGGACAGGTTCTCGATAAATATGAAGAGGTAGTTGTAAAACTGGTGGAAGTTAATGAATATGATGTTATTCATGCGCATGACTGGCTAACCTTTAGGGCAGCCCTAAAAGCAAAAGAGATAACAGGAAAACCGTTAATACTTCATGTCCACTCAATAGAAAAAGATCGTTCCGGTGGTGGTTATGGTAACCCTTTTATGCGAGAAATTGAGGAAACAGCAATGTTAATCGCGGATAAGGTTATAGCTGTTAGTAACCGTACCAAAGAAGACATAGTTCGTGAATACGGTATACCGACAGATAAAGTAGAAGTAGTTTATAACAGCATTAGTCAAGAAGATTTGTATATAGAAAATATTGATGAAAATGCCTACAAATATCTAATAAAACTAAAACAACACGGCTACAAAATCGTAGCTAACGTTGGTCGAATGACTATTCAAAAAGGACTCCCTAACCTTCTGTTTGCAGCAAAGAATGTAATTAAATACGAACCTAAAACCATATTTGTATTTGTGGGTGATGGTGAGATGCAAAATGAGTTAATTGAATTAAGTGCTGAGCTTGGCATCAGTAAAAATGTTCTTTTTGCTGGTTTTCAAAGAGGTAAAAGATGGCGCGACGCTTACCAAGCAAGTGATCTGTTTGTTATGCCTTCAGTTTCAGAACCCTTCGGTCTTACTCCCCTAGAAGCAGCTTGTTATCATGTACCAACGATAATCAGTAAACAGTCAGGAGTAAGCGAGATATTTAAAAACAGTCTGAAAGTTGATTACTGGGACATACGAAAACTATCAGACTATATAACAGCGATAGTTAGAAACGATAGTCTTTCAGAAGAGTTGAGTAATAGTGCTTATCAAGAATATGTAAAATTAAGCTGGAACCATTCAGCTAAGGATGTACTCAAGATATATAATGGTTATGTGGGACAAAAAGTGTGATGGATCAAAAAGCAATCGTACTATATTTACACGCACACCAACCGTTCAGAATTAAACATTACTCAATTTTTGATATAAGTGAAGACCATAAATATTTTGAAGAAGATAATTATGATTCACGCACAAATAATCGAAGAATATTAGAAAAAGTAGCCAAAAAATCTTATATTCCAACCAATCAAAGACTTATAAAAATGCTTAATGAAAATCCAGATTTCAAAGTCAGTTTATCTATAACAGGTACTTTCATAGAACAATTAGAACAATGGGCTCCTGAGGTATTAGATTCTTTTAAAGAACTTGTAAATACTGGTCGGGTTGAAATACTGGGTGAGACTTATTATCACAGTTTAGCTTTTTATTATTCAAAGGAAGAATTTGAAGCTCAAGTAGAATCTCACAAGCATAAAATCGAACATTTATTCAGTCAAACACCAAAAGTTTTTAGAAATACTGAGCTTGCATATAATAATGAGCTTGGACAGTGGGCGGATAAGGCCGGCTACGTTGGAATATTATCTGAAGGTTGGGATCCTATTCTTGAATGGCGAAGTCCAAATTTTGTATATAAACCACCCGACACTGAAAATATACGATTGCTTACTAAAAACTATAAATTGAGCGACGACATAGCTTTTAGATTTGGTGATCGGAATTGGAAAGAACATCCTCTAAGTACAGAAAAATTTATCAATTGGATTAATCAAGCTGGTGATGCAACAAATATTAATCTTTTTATGGACTACGAAACTTTTGGTGAACATCAGTGGGATGACACAGGAATTTTCGAATTTTTAGAACACCTACCTAAAGAATGGCTGAAGTTTGAAAATCATAGTTTTATGACAGTATCAGAAGCTGCCCTCAGCTTTGAGCCAAAGGATGTTCTAGATATGCCTCATACCGTAACTTGGGCTGACACCGAGCGAGATTTGTCGGCATGGCTTGGTAATTCTATGCAACAGGAAGCAATCAGGGCTCTATATTCGCTAAAAAATAAGGTACTTAATAGTGAAGACTTAGACATAATTGTCGACTGGCGTCATATGCAAACCTCTGATCATTTCTATTATATGTGTACCAAATGGTTTAACGATGGAGATATACATTCATATTTCAGCCCATATGAAACCCCCTACGAGGCTTTTATTAATTTTATGAATAGTTACCATGATTTAAACCTAAGACTTCTGGAGAAGGGTCATATTAACTAATGGGCCGTCCTGTAATGCTTGGAAACGGAAGTTTAACTGTTGGTCTTAACGAGCAAGGTTTGGTTAAAGATTTTTACTTTCCCTATGTTGGCCTAGATAATCTGTCTACAGCTAGAATGACCGGTCATAAAATAGGAGTTTGGGTTGAAGATAGTTTCTCCTGGGTTGATGACGACACGTGGCAAATAGACATAGATTTTAGTAGCGATGCGTTAATCAGCCAAATAAAGATGGTAAATACAAAACTAGAAGTAACTTTGGAGTTTCAGGATTTTGTGGATAGTGAAATAAATCTGTTTGGAAGACAAATAAAAATAACAAATAAATCAGATAGAAAACGTGAAATTCGACTATTTCTACATCAGGTATTTCAAATATCTAGAGCCGGACGAGCTGATACTGGATTATTTGAACCCGAACTAAACTACATCCTTGACTATAAGGGTCGATGCAGCTTACTAATTTATGCACAAGATGAAGACAAAAAACCATTCGACCAGTTTGCAATCGGTAATTATGGTATAGAAGGTAAACAAGGAACATTCGTGGATGCTGAGGATGGTCAATTATCTAACAGCCCAGTTGAACACGGTGGTGTAGATTCGGTTATTAGATTTAGTAGAGATCTAGATGCTTCAACAAGTACAATTGTAGACTATTGGATAATTGCCGCTGATTCTCAGTTTAATTGTGAAAAAATACACTCTCAAGTTCTAGCAAATAGCTTGAGCGAAAGATTAAATATAACTAAAAGTTTTTGGAATAACTGGTTTGAAATTGCTGAGGATACTTTTAAAAAGTTGAGTGAACGTGATGCTATTGCTACTAAAAAATCACTAATGGTTATTAAAGCTCATATAGATAAGCGGGGGGGAATAATAGCTTCTTGTGACTCTTCAATATATAACTACGGGCGAGATTATTACAGTTATGTGTGGCCAAGAGATGGAGCATATGCAATCTGGCCTCTAATAAAATTAGGTTATACTGATGAGCCTAAACGATTCTTTTATTTTTGTAGAGACATACTAACCTCAGACGGCTTTTTGATGCATAAATATCAGCCCGATAGAGCCATCGGTAGCACATGGCACCCTTTACTTCATGGAAAACATAAGGAACTAGCTATCCAAGAAGACGAAACTGCGACTGTAGTTTTTATGCTAAGTGAATATTATAAATATACTAATGATTCAGAATTTATAAGAGAATTATACGATACCTTTATTCAACCAGCTTGTAATTTTATGTCAGAATTTATTGACCCACAAACAAACTTACCTCATGCTACTTATGATCTATGGGAAGAGAAATTCTTAACCAGCACTTACACTACGTCGATTGTATATAAAAGTTTATTGTCAGCAGTAGTGTTTGCTGAAATGTTTGAGTATCCTAATGACATAGTTAAATGGAAGGAAGCTGCCGATAAAATATCGACCGGACTCGATCAGCTTTTCAGCGAAGATCGTCAACTTCTAATTAAAGGTTTTCTACTTCAAGAAGATGGATCATTACAAAACGATAACACTCTCGATATATCAAGTTTTTACGGAGCTACGACATTTGAATTACCGGTCGGCATAAACCACGTTCATCAAACTGCAATGGCTGCTGAGAAAATACTACTAGACCAATCCCCCTCCAAGGGCTCACCTAGATACGAACACGATAACTACTTTGCAACTGATACTGCCTACCAAGGTAATCCATGGTTCGTTACAACTCTTTGGTTAGCTCAGTATTATGCTAAAACTGGCGACATCGATAAAGCAAAAAGCTATATTGACTGGACTCTTAGTCACAGTTACAAAAGTGGTATTTTAGCAGAACAAATAAACCCAAACAGCGGTGAATCAATTTCAGTTGCACCACTAGTTTGGAGTCACGCTGAACTCATTAACACCATATTAGTTTTAGAGGATTTGAAAAATTAAATTTAGTGTTTACGGGGTTTAACTTCGTTACGTCCTAAGTTTTTCTTTGTCTCTGTAAATAAAACATGTTTTCGAAGTACTGGATCGTATTTTTTAAGACTAAGTTTGTCCGGAGAATTCATTGTATTTTTTCCAGTGTAATATATACGGTGGCCAGATCCTTCTGACACCATTCCTACAATTTTTCGTTTATCGCCTTTTTTTGCCATATATACTTTCTAATATCTTTATAACTGTCCAAGCTTAACAGATTGAGTTTAAATTGTAAACAGATTATGGAGCCGAAGACGGGACTTGAACCCGTGACCCCCGCCTTACCATGGCGATGCTCTACCGCTGAGCTACTTCGGCTTAAATTTATATCTGTTTACCTGTTTAATTCTATAAGATTGCCGACTGTTTTCAAACTGAGTGTTGAATTGTCTTTTTCATATTGGATTAAAGCAGCCTTGACTTTATGTTCTTTTAAAAATATTAGAGCTTTCTTATATCCTAAAATTACCGCACAAGTTGCCAGTATATCTGCTTCAATACCAGATTTAGTAGCAATAGTTACTGACTTTATATCTGTAATTGCTGGTTCTAGTGTCCTTGGATCAATTATATGATGCCATTTTTTATTATTATGGATACCTTTTCTTTTTATTGTTCCCGAAGTTGCAACGCCTGAATAAAAGTTTTTTGGCAGTTTTAATTTACCAACAATTTCTTTTGGTTTTGTTGCATCTTGAATATCAATAATCCAATTAGTACTTTTTGAACTAACCCCATTAACTACAATATCCCCTCCAAGTGATAACCAATAACCTTCTACATCGTAGTTTTTAATAATATCTGTCAGTTTATCAGCTAAATATCCTTTACCGATGCCACCAAAATCTATTGCACTTCCATAAGGAATCATCGCCCAGTCACTACCCAATTTAATTAGATTGGCCTTAATTACTGCACGTTTCGAAAAATCATCCAAATTATCTTCACTTTTATTTACAAAAGACTTATTATATCCAGCCTTTTGAAGTGCGGGTAGAATAAATGGATTAAATAGCCCTTTAGTAATTTCATAATATTTTTTAGAAACCATTAAGATATCTATAAATTCTTGACCTACATATTGTTTTGTTCCAGCACCACGATTAAATCGTGAAAGTTCACTATCATGCTTAAATCTACTAAATCTAATTTCAAAGTTATCTATGTAGCTCCATAATTCTAAATATATTTTATCTATAGATTTTATATCAAGTTTACTGACTAGATTAAGAGTTACTTCGCCACCAAGCGCAATTTTAGATTGATGATAGTTATTCAAGCTCGGGTCTTTCATAGTTGTTATCATAAAAAATATCTGCGTAATTTGGAATAATTAAATATGCAGCGAGACCTTCTGCGAGAATTCCCGCAAAATCCGTACCATATAAGAATTCCCCAACACCAAATGACGCAACAAAAAATCCAACTGCGATCGCACCAATTCTACTTGCTCTTGCAACTGTTGATAACGGTTCATAAACATCGTGTGTAAGTTCGCTCATACTTCTAACCTTATCCCATCCGTAAATAACCTTATAGTATGCACAGGTAAAATATTTATTTTTTGCTTATTCCTAGTTATAGGACGACTTCCGGCCGATAGCTCATCTAGCTTAGAAGCATTATCATCTAGGCTGTCTGGTGTAATACCAAAAAGAGATAATCTACCGCTAAATTCAGATGGACTATGACTACTCGGTGTATTATAAAATACCGGTACAAGAGTACAGTCTAAACACGACGAGATTCCAAGTTCTGATTGATTACTGTGGAGCATAGTTAAGTGTTTGTCTAATACTCCCCAAGCACTTTCAATTTTTCTTCGACTGATTTGTTTTTTTTCATATTTATAAAAACAAACAAAATCAGCATGAGTAACAACATATGTAGGTATATCATCAATTAAGTATTCGGTAAGATATTTTGTATTAAATCTAGATGCTAAGTCTTCTCTTGTTGCAACCCTGCTAGCTTCTTCCTTATAATCAACAACCTCGAAATAGTTACGTGTAGATATATCTCCAAGAAGATCTTCTATTTTAGCAATGTCTTCTGGTTTAAAGTCACCTCTGATACGTCGATCAAAAGTAAAATCAGATAATTCATAACTCATATATATATTATTACCATTTATTTAAGCGACTAGCCATTGGTCTAAACAGTTAGTTTACTAAAACGTAACCCTTAGGTAATGGTTGTGCAGTTGTAGTTCCACTAGGTACCTTAATAGCATAGAAAGTTGGATGACTTTTAGTTGTGGTCCCTGTAGTTATAAGATTTAAATTAGTATACTCTAATTGATTATTAGCCGACCAACCATCTATGTTTATTACGTTATTTGTAAAATTACCAAGATTTTTTAGAATATTATCCTTATGACTGTCTACATTTATATATCCGATGATTGTTGACAACGAGCTATCGCCTGATGTTGATCCAGTATCCTTATAAGCTATGTTTTTACTATCAGGTGACCATACATAATTATTTATTCCTGAATTAGTTCCTTTTACTAGTTGGTTAATGGCGGTGGTCTTTGTAGTAGAAATATCGGTTAGTTCAGAAATATTTGGACTAAGGTTACTTGTGTATACTAGATGATTGTGATCATAAGATAACGCGGGAAGGTTAACGTTTATACCCAGGTTTGGTAATACGAAAGTTATTTTCATTTTCTTTGTCTGCATATTATATATATTAAAATTATCAGCGAGTCCGGATGTTTGTGGATAGGTAATTAAATAAGCTAAGTTGTCTAGTGATACTCCAACAAGATCCAAGGAGGTAGTGGCACCTCCACTATTCGCAACGGGAGATACTGAATATGTCATTAATACAGAACTTGCGTAAGTCGTTAAGTTTAGGTTATTTAACTGACATTGTTGTGCTGTACAGCTGACGTAGAAGTAATTATTGTTACTTCCAAGAAATGCACCGGAAACAGAATTATTAAATGCTGATGCAAAGACATTTGATAATGTAGTTATTTTACCTTGGTGATTAATTAGGTAATACTTTTTGTTAATAGTTGAGGTAGAAGTACCATTATTAACTCCTTGACCTTCCATTACAATTACAGACTGACCGTTATTAGTGATAACTTCAAAAGTATTGTCATTCCCTTTTAAGGTTAATTTGGCGATAGTTTTTGTTGGTGAAGTATTTACTATTAAATTAGAGTAGTTATTCGTATCGACGTAAGTAAGAAGTCGACCACTACTATTATTGCTACTACTTACAGTTGTACTTATATACCTAAATAACGTAACACCGACAATAAATATTAGTAAAATAATACCTAGTCTTACTAAAAATAAATTGTTTTTAGATAATTTCTTTTTTTGATTGGATTTTGACTTAGTACTTGTTGATACAATGTTAGTAGTTTCAGTACTTTCGACTTCTTCCACGTCTGGTTGTTTTTCCTGCATTATTTTATAGTAGAGCCTAAAGATATAATTGCAAGCAAGAGCATTATATATATTACTCGTCAGATTGTATAAATAAAAAGATTTAATATGCTCATTTAATTCTAATATTGAGAATAGTACGATCTCCATTATCCGGAGTAAGTACCTGATGAATATCTAACAAAAAAATGAAATACATAATTCAGTACCTGTTGCTTTGGTAAATTAGCCTAACTACATAAAATTTAAAAAACTCGAATTTAACTGATTCCAGCCAGTAACATTGGTGCCTATAGTAGAGTTATTCCCGGCAAAGAAATTGGCTCCGCCGGAAGCAGTATTATCCGTAAGGCTAATATTATTAGCACTAACTATCCCTGTTGCCACAGAAAATGTCGCAGCTGTACCGCTAAGGTTAGAATTAATTGTTAGAATATATCCAGTTTGTCCTTGTAGGGAAAGTGTTCCAATGGCTTGCGTCGAACTGGCCGCCAACTGAATAGTTCTTAAAGCAGCAGCAGCAACGTAAGAAAACGAATTAAAAATATTATTATTACTCATTACTAAAGTCTGTGTTTGTAAGTTAGTACCAGGCCAAGAAAAGTTATAATATGTTTGGTTACCACCGACGAAATACCAAGTACCATTACCTATCGGTGTCCAATTAATAGTTGACGTATTGCAATTAAGAGTGAGTCCTGCTGTAATGCCGAAAGCCCAAGGTGTTTGACCGATTACGCTATTATAGATTGTCCAGATTCCGCTCCCCATATTTATTGTAACTGGCGAACCTGCGGCTGAGGCATTTGTGAAAATAGCAGATATTATATTAAAGTTATTGGTGCTCCAAGTACCAGTAGTAAACGTAAATGTATTGGTGCTTAGATTGTCCTGCTGCGTATAAGTACCAACAAAAGCATTTAAATTGTAATTATTATTATATCTTATACCATTGGTGGTGATTGTCTGAGACCCACGTCCCCAAAAAGCAAAAACTTGCGATGCAGTTAGTGTAATACCTGAGCCCCAAGTAATATTGCCATAACATTGTACGGTTAAACTGATGAATGATAATGTGCCGGTAAATCCAGTTGTCGTTATTGTACCTATTCTCGGAGTATCGAATTGATATGTATTTACGCCTGAATTAGCATCAAAAATAGCATTGTCCTGAGGTAAAGGGACTCGTCCAGCTCCACCCCCTCCATTTGTCGCCAAATACCAATAAGCTGCTCTCGAAAAGTTATCATTAGCTGACCCTTTGAAGTAATTGGTCTGTGTTGTGGTAAGGGTTATACTGCTGTTGCCCTGGCAATCGCCGCTGCCTCCAGTTATACCAGATAAATTCCATGATGCAGAACCCGCACCTTTAATATCTCTAAAATCAACGTAAGAAGCCGTCACAGTACCATTACATGTTAGGGTTATCTGAGTCCCATTGGTAACCGAGGATACTAATATGCGAAGCGGAGAAGAACTTCCGGTTAGGGTTAGGTTCCCTGTAATAGTTATGTTTGCATTGAACTTAATATTGTTAGCATTTGTTGTTGCAGGATTATACGTAATATTAGCAAATGTACCAGTACTACTATTAAACGTAGTAGTACCAGTTGCATTAAAGACGAGGCTGACCCCATTATAATTTAGTCCATAAAAGGTATAAGTTTGTGCAAATGCTGAACTTGAACCAGTAATCGTTGCGGTATTATTGGTTATTACTAGATTTGTACCTGTGGTTATATTCCATACGATCGAGTTGTTATTAGTAAGTGTAATGGAGGAAGAGCCCATTGTAAGTGTTCTAGTGTTGGTATTATTTGAAGTAAAGCTTCCCCAAGTACAGCTTTGCCCATTTGTATCCAAACCCCCTTGGGCAAGGGTAACGGTGGTTGCTGCCCCCTGCGTGAAGCCACTAGTGACTAGCTGAGTAGTCGTCGTAGTGCCATTATTTATGGTCAAGTTACCAAGGGTTGCACCATTGAAGTTGTAAGTATTTGTTGCGCCCGATGAATCAGTTATGACAATATTTGAAGTTGCCACATCGACAAGCGTATAAGTCATACCTGCTACAAAAACTAGAGCAACATTTCCCGCTGGAGCAACTACACCACCTATATTTAAAGGGGTAACAGCATTGTGTGTTATGGTTCCGGTATACCCAGTACATATTAATGAACGAATAATATTTGTATTTATGTCAATAGTTAGTTGTCCGGAACTAGCATTTAAAATGACATCATCACCTGCTATTGGGATAGAACCAGGTGCCCAGGTTGTTGATGAACTCCAGTTACCGCCGCCTGCTGCTACTGTTTGGGTTGCCATTGAATATTTCCTAAGCTACTGCAATGCAGCGCCATTTACTAGTAGTTCCGTTATACATAAATCCAACGGTTAGTGGTGAAGTAATAGATCCATTTGAAACCGTCGGTACATTTAAACTGGAATTCTCGGTATTTACCCAGCCAATAGTTTCAGTAACAGCAGAAAAATCGAAAACCCTTATTATTAACTGCTGGCCGTCGGCAGCTCCAGATGTAGAAATGGTTATTGCCATTGTGGCAGCTGAAGAATTAATAAAGTTCTGAATCCCATGGGCAATATCGGCAGTACCCGCGTTTGATGCAACGATAATCGTAGACGGTGTTTGTGTCCACAAACTGCTAGTTTGAGTCGCAGTAAAGGTTTGTGCAGTTCCAACGACGGCAAGTGTATCAGTAGTTGCTGGAAGAGATAATGTATTATTACCTGCGACATCTGCGGCATTAAGTTTGATTGTTCCAGAAGTATTACCGGCTATTATTAAGTTACCAACGTTTCCGGCAATGTTAAATGTTTTCGGACCTGTAATTAACGATATTGAGGCAAGTGTTACGACAGTTGAGTTTGCACCGGGAAAGTTCATTGTAGTTCCATCAGAGCCAGTAAACGTAAGTGAATTGTTTGCAGTAAAAGTTTTTCCGTCAGCAATTGTTAAGACAGATCCGGTTACAGGAGTTGTAAGAGAAACTTTATTAATCGAAGTAGCGGAAGCCACCCCTAATGACGGCGTAGTTAATAGAGGTGAGTTAGCAAGAACAACATTACCAGAACCTGTCGTAGCGAGTTCACCGATAGTTGAGGAATTATCATATAAAACTCTGCCGGAAGTACCAGAGTTTATAGGAGTAGAGTATATGTCTATGCTGTTTGGTCCTGTAGCCCCAGTTGCACCACCTCCTGGGCCGGTTGGACCTTGAGCTCCAGTCGCACCAATAACGGATGTACCTTGCGGGCCAGTGGCTCCAACTGCTGAGCCTCTTAAGGTACCGTCAGCGTTAAAAGACACTTCAAGAAAGCTATTTAGGATTTCCCCCCAATTGCCGTTATCTCCCCCAGGTTGCGGTAGTCTTGCCATTACGTTATAAGTTTATCCCCTAACCACTAGTATTTACTGTACATTATAGACTAGTACGGGAGAATAATCTTTATTTAAAATAGCTTAGGTTAGGGTTGAGATTGATATATTTTCGAACTATTATTCAGAAATAATACTATTAGCTACAATACTAACTTATTTTTATCGCTTTTAGTGGTTATTGAACCATTCACTGTAATATCCAAAATCTAAATATCGATCCAAAAATTTCACGATTTAACGAGAGTGATTTATGTAACATAACCAAGCTCGTTCTATTTGGTGCTCTGTAAAGCCTGAATTCAGAATTTTATATGTATTTTTGGCTAAATTTTACCTCTCTGCTTATTCCTTGGGTACTGAAGCTGTGGATTTTGTACCAGTATCTTTCATAAATAGGACTACAAATAACGTAATCCACCAAAAGAATAAACTAATTATGAAATATAGCCAAAAGCTACGACCCTTAGCTCGAGCGATAGAAGCTGGCCAGAGTGCAATAATTACCCATGCAAAAAATATCAATATGTACCATATTGTACCTAAAGTAACGCCTAATATTGTGGTTGCGAACATGTAAAATCTCCTTATATATTACTTAAAGTATGACACATAATAAGTTTTAAGTCCTCATTAATTCATAATAATTTTAAAAAAAGCTCCGCAATAAAACTTCTCTAATATATTGGTTAATTGGTGCAGGGGGAGGGATTCGAACCCCCGAACTCAGAGAGGGCAGGTTTACAGCCTGCTGTGTTTAACCACTTCACTACCCCTGCGTTATATATGGAGCCACCTGTCGGACTCGAACCGACGACCTTCACTTTACAAAAGTGTTGCTCTACCAACTGAGCTAAGGTGGCATCTATTAGGTTAGTTTTATATATTTATTTCTTCTCCATACCCTTCCATGTCTTATGTTTAAGTTTCTATAGTTTGAAGTTAGAGAATGACAGTTTGGGCAAATTAGACGTAGATTATTTTCATTATTATTTTCTGAATTACCATCTATGTGATCAATTTCTAAAGGAACCTTTCCGGTAACTGGATTCAATTTACACCATTTACATATCGAGCAATAGGTAGGATATTTTTCAAATAAGTATCTTTTTATATGTCCTGAGATATTTTTTGCACTTATACCACGGCTCCCGCTAACCTTGTTTGACTTCCATCTTTCTATATAGTCCTTATATTGATAGTCAAGCTGGCATTTGTTTGAACAGTACGTATAATTTTTTTTAATATTCTGCTTATTACAGTTTAGACATTCTCTCATTACGAAAATTATAACATCATATTTTACATAAAGATGTTTGTTTGTAAAGGAGCTAACTTAAACGCTTATTTCAACGTTATTCCAGTATCAGATCAAAGTGTAGCAAATGTCATTACTAGATGACAACTCTTCTGGGTCTTAAAACACGTTTTGGTTTGGCGGGCGCGTGTACAAGTTTCTTTATTTTTTCATCAATCTGATCGGCTTCTTGAGCCATACCCAAGTCCTCGTAGGCTTTTTTAATCAAAGAGTAGCTCTCCTGATTAGGTTCTAGTTCTACTGCTTTTTCTAGTTCATCAATCATGAGTTTGTGGTTGCCGAGTTTTTCTTGAACTTTCGCATACGCAATATGACGCGTCGCTAGATTATCTTCTAGTTTAAGCGCTTGTTCAAAGGCAATAGCTGCTTTTTCATAGTTTTCTGTCTCATAGTAAATTAAACCCAAGTTGTGAAGACTCGAAGCTGTAGGCTCAATACTCGATGCAATCTCAAAACAATCAATTGCATCCTTATATTCCTTTTGTTTTGCATATAAAATTCCAAGTCGGTTATATGCAGGTGCGTTTTTACTATCAATCTTAAGTATTGTGAGTAACGCCTTCTCAGCTCTTAAAAATCTATTCTCACGCATACCTTCATGGGCTATATCCCAAAGTTGACCAAGTCGGTCACTTAGTTTTCTTGGTAAGACTTTAATGTCTTTGTTTTTCAAATTGGCGTTTAGGCTCCAAAATACAAGTCCTGCAAATGCCAATATAAGGATTAGCTCCAACATATGTACTAATTAGTATACTACATGTGTAAAAACAAGTTGGTCAGAAGTAGTTTAGTATTTGCACCTTTAGCCATTTGGTCTTCACTTTTCTGAATTGATGTAAGTACTCTCAACCAATAATTGGTAAGTTTATCTTGATTTTTAGAAATTGATTGTTTTAATAATGATTTCGCTATCTGCTTCAAACAATAAAGCCGATACTGAAGTGTATCTTTGTCTTTTACAAGACTATCAATCGAAATTAGTTTACCTAGTAGATTTTCTCTTAGCAAGATCTTAGAGTCACCTATATATTTATTATATTCAGTCTGATTATTTTCATCTAGAAGACTAGTCATTAACCCAAGTGCACCATTAGTAAACATATAGTTTTTATAAATCAGTTGGCTATCTATACCTTTGTTACTATAAAATTCAGTTACTTCATCTAATGTAGGTTTTAGTAACTTTATCTTTTGACTTCTTGATAAAACAGTAGGCTTAAGCAGACTTTCGTTTTTAACAGTCAATATAATTACGCTATCTCTTGGTGGTTCTTCCAATATTTTTAAAATAGCATTTTGAGATTCATCGTTCATTGTCTCAGCATTCTCAATGATAACTACTCGCCTAATATCATTTTTACCAGTAGTCTTAAGTTGAAATATTTTCTTTAAATTTCGTATTTTTTCTATACTAATTACATTATTTTCTGATTCAACCACAAAATAATATGGATTACGTTCTAATTCCTCAACTAACTCAACGTCAAGCAGTTTACTGGCTAAATATTCAGCTAGGGTACGCTTACCATATCCATACTTACCAATTAACATTACTGCGTGAGCAGGATTACCTATAAAACGATCTATTTCTGTCTTATTTTTTACCGAAAATAGTATATTATCCATTGTCACTATTTAATAGTGTATCGAATTCTTTTGGTAGTTTAACTTCGAATTTATGAATTTGGTCATCTGGTAGTTTAATTTCAAGGCTTTCAGCATGTAAATAGAGTCTGTCAGCTGGTTTTCCTTTATAAAACGTATCTCCAACTATAGAATGACCTAAATAGCTTAAATGAACTCTCAGTTGGTGGGTTCTACCGGTTTTTGGATGTAAGCTAATCATCGAGTAGTGTGGCGATAACTTTATTACTTTATAGGACGTAACTGCTGATTTACCATTACTATTAACTCTGAATGTGGAAGGTGCTTTTGGGTTACGGTCAATCGGTAGATCTATAACCGCCTCATCATCCTTAAGATGACCGCTAACGATTGCAACATAACCCTTATTAACTTTTCTGGTTGAGAATTGTTTTTGCAGCCAGACATAGGCTTTAGGATTTTTGGCGCAAATCATAACTCCGCTAGTACCCCGATCAAGTCTGTGAACTATACCTGCCCTATCGCCCTCAAATCCTGATATTTTATCAAGAATAAATGACTCAACTGTTCCTTCATTACTGTATTTTCCTTTTGCATGACTCAATATTCCTAACGGTTTATTAATTACAATGCAGTCTTTATCTTCATAAATAATAGGTATTTCTATTTTTTCAATCTGTTTATTGGTACTTTTACTTAAATCTATTTCTACGCTATCATTTAGTCTAATTTTATAACTTGCCCTTGAAACCTTTTTATTAACTAAAACTTGAGTATCAATAAGTGAAGCTAAAAAAGCCCTGCTATAATCGGGCAAATTATTAGATAAAAATACATCTAACCTTGAGCCAGTTTCGCTCTCTTCTGCTACAAATATTGGCATAATTTTATTCTCGTAATCCAAGCGCTTTTTGAATGTTCAAAAGTTTTGCGTTAGCTATAACATTAATTTTTAGCTCATCAGCAGCAAGTTTTGCTAATGTAGACGATTCGTTCACACCACTTAGCTTCGCCTGAAAATCTAAAAGTAGTTTTGAAACTAAGTCCGCTACAGTCTTTTTCAATTCAGCGTAATTTGTTTTGCCTTGCCACTCTCCCGCAACTTTAGCAATAGATTTTTCTTCAATAAGTGCAATTATCTGTAGTAAGTTTGATATACCTGGTTGTTTTTCCCAGTCTAGGTTTATCGATTGAAGTGAGTCAGTTGTTGCCGACATTACTTTTTTGGCGGCTTCTGAGGGACTGTCAGATAACATAATTGTGCCAGCAGGATCATCAATACTTTTACTCATTTTTCGCTCTGGTACTTTCAGGCTTCGAATTCTGGCTCCCTTATCCCGGTTAATAAATTCAAGTTGAGTCTTCCAGTCATTTGGAATAGTAAATAATTCTTTGTCGAATTTATTATTCATGCGGATAGCTACATCCCTTGCAAGTTCTAGATGTTGCTGTTGATCTTCTCCTAACGGAACCCATTTAGCATCATATAACAAGATATCGGCAGCCATAAGAATTGGGTAATTAAATAATCCAGCAGTTACATTGGATTTTTGTTTTGTTGCATCGTCATTTGTTGAATCTTGTCTGGAAGATTTATCTTTAAATTGAGTCATTCGACTAATTTCACCGTAATATGAGAAACAACTTAGTATCCAAGCTAGCTCAGAGTGTGCGCTAACATAACTTTGTCTATAAACGTATGTATTTTCATCATCTAGATTTAATCCTGCCGCAACATAGACTTTTACATTATCAATAGTTTGCTTATATAAGTTTTTATGATCTATCGGAGTTGTAAAACTATGAAGATCTGGCACAAACATATTAATCTGGTATTTTCCAGCTAATTTTTTCTGCAGATTTACCATTGGTAATATTGCACCCAAGTAATTGCCTAAATGAAATTCACTATTTGACCTTAGGCCAGTCAATATTACTTCTTTACTCATTTGTATATATTATAACTGAATTAAAGTAACATTAGATAATTTAATATTTAACGTCTATCTCAGAGTTAGCAATAATATTTCTAAATTCAGGAAGTATAGTTTCTATGCTAATACCTATATGGGTTGCGATTTTTCTCAGATCAAATAAATCTTTGCTACGTTTTATAGCAATTTTTGACAATATAACTTCGCCTAAATATACACATGGTACACCAGTTTGCAAATCCACTCTGTCTTTGTGACTATTAAAAGACATTGGGTGAAAACCATCACCAAGTGATGTTGTTGCACTAACGGGTACAAGGGTATGTAGATTATATAGCCAAGCTGTTTTATTATCTGCACCTCGTTCAATTGCAGGTTGTGGCGGATCCTTTATAACTACATCCGGTAAAGTTGTCATCCAATCAAAAGTTTCTTGATTTACTAAAATATCTAAATCACTAGTTCTATGTTTAATACCTCTTAGAACCATGTTTGCTCCGCCGATAACAAAGTAACTATTATCTTCTAGTTGTAAATAACTTAAAGTCGCAAGTATTGCAGCTTCATCCATTAAAGGCAATGATTCTGGTGTTTCAATATATTGTTTATCTAATTGAGCTTGCTCCATTAGGGGTATTTTAACTTCTTATAACTCTAACTAGCAAGCATATGCACTTTGTATTGTTTATCGCTTTGTGAACTGTCGCTGTTTACGAGCACCCTTAAGACCGAATTTCTTTCGTTCTTTTTCTCTAGGATCTCGGCCAAGAAGGTCAGCTTTCTTAAGTGTTGGTTTAAGGTCTTCGTTCATTACAGCTAGAGACTTAGATATTCCAAGCACTATTGCATCAACCTGGCCAGAAACTCCACCACCACTTACTCTGACACTAACATCAAATTTATTTTCAATTTCGAGAGTCGCAAAAGGTTTATTTAATCGATTTACAAGTACCTTACTACCAGAAAAATATTCCATAGCTGGTTTAGAGTTAATTACAATACTTCCCTTACCTTTTTGTAGTCTTACTGAAGCAGTCGAGCTTTTTCTTCGTCCAAGTCCGTAATAATAAGTCTGTGTAGCCATTACTTTGTCTTTCCTATCTTAAATACTTCAGGTTTCTGTGCTTCATGGTTATGTACTTCGCCTTTGTAGACTTTTAGTCGTGCAAGACGTGCGTCGCGTAGTTTATTGACTGGTAGCATACCTCTTATCGAATGAGTTATTACAAATTCAGAATTATCTTCCATTTTTTCTTGAAGCGATGAAGTCTTTAAGCCACCAGGATAGCCGCTATGTCGGTAGTATTTTTTATCTTCTAGTTTATTGCCAGTTACAATCAATGAATCTGAGTTTATAACAATTACATAGTCACCAGTATCTATGTGGTGTGTGAACATTGGTTTACCTTTTCCAAGTAGTAAAGTTGCAGCAACAGTAGATATTCGACCAAGTGGAAGTTTAGATGCGTCAAGAATATACCATTTTCGTTCTACTTCGGTTGGTTTTGCGCTATAAGTCTTCATTATTTAGTCTCCTTCTTAGGCTTAGGAGTTGGTTTTTTAGCAACAGGTGCTTTAACTGGTTTAGCTTTAGGTTCTGCCACTACAGCTTTAGCAACTGGTGCTACTTTTAGATCATCAACAAATTCAACTCGTGCAAGTTGAGCATTGTCACCTCTTCGAAGCCGAGTTCGTTCAATTCTTAAATGTCCACTATCTCGTCCATCAAGTTTAGGAGCAATATCATCAACTAATTTATGAGCTGAACTTAATGTTTGAAGTTTTCTTATAATTTGTCGTCGATTATGAAGGTCATTCTTTTTGGCTTTAGTTATCAGTTTTTCAACATAAGGAACTAACTCTTTAGCTTTAGGCAGAGTAGTTTCGATAGTTTCATTAATGATCAAAGCTTCCGCAAGACTCTTAACCAAAGCTGATCTTTGATCTGTTTCGCGGTGAAATTTTCGACCTTTATATCCGTGACGATGCATTTATAGTTCCAGTTCTGCTAACTTTTCTTTAACTTCATCAAGCGCTTTGTTACCAAAGCCCTTAAGTTCACGTAATTCTGAATCACTTAGACTAAATAAGTCACGTAGTGTATGGATGTCATTGTTTACTAGAGCGTTAGTAGTTCGAGCAGATAGATTTAGTTCTTCAATAGGAGTCATAAGTTTAGAAGATTCTTCATCTTCTTCTTTTTCTTCATCAGCGCTATTTAGAGCAACAAGTGTAGTTTGTTCTACTCTGGTTTGGCCAGCTAATGCAGTGTATTGATTAACAAGAATTGCTGAAGCTTCTTCAAATGCATCACGTGGTGAGATTGAACCGTCAGTATCAATTGTAATAATTAACTTATCTAAATCTGTAATTTGTCCAACACGAGTATTCTCAACTTTGTATCTAACTCTTTGTACAGGACCAAATACTGCATCTATAGCAATCATATCTGTACTAGGTTTATGTGAAACACCTTCTTCAATAGCCTGGTAGCCTCGGCCAATTTCAACAACCATTTCTAGGTCAAAAGTAGCTTTCTCATCATCAAGTGAAGCAATAACATATGTTGGATTAACTACTTCAACATCTGCGTTTGTTTGAATATCTTTGGCTTTTACCAAACCTTTACCCTTTTTACTAATACGTAGCGTCTGAGGTCCTTCGCCAAATACTCTGAATCGAACATTCTTTAGGTTCAACATGATATCAACGATATCTTCTTTAACACCAGGTAGAGTAGTAAATTCATGACTAACTCCTTGAAGTCTAAAAGAAGTAATTGCAGCTCCGGCAATGCTGGAAAGCAATACTCGTCTTATTGAGTTACCAAGTGTCATACCGTAGCCAGTGTGCAATGGTTCAACTGTAAATGTAGCACTATTATCTGTGTGATCCTCTACGTTTACGATACTTGGTGTGTGGATAGTTTTTGACATATAATTTGCCTCCTTAGCGTGAGTAATATTCCACTATTAACTGCTCATTAATTTCTGGTTCTGCTTCTTCTCGAAGCGGTACACCAGTAACTGTTATTTGTAACTTCTTTCGATCAACACTCAACCAGCTTGGAACATCTCCAGCTGCTGGGCTTACATCGTCTAAATTCAAAAAATAATTATTCTTTTTACTTGTTGGTCGGATAACAATAACGTCACCAGCCTTCAAGCGAATTGATGGTATATCAACACGTCGATCGTTTAACATAAAGTGACCATGAGTTACTAATTGTCGTGCGCCTCGGCGGCTAGTTGAAAATCCAGCTCGGTATAGCGCGTTATCTAAACGCTGTTCTAGAAATTGCAATAATAATTCTCCAGAAGGTCCTTGCTTACGCAATGCTTCTTTCATAAGAATCACGAATTGCTTTTCAAGCAGTCCATATAATCTTTTAACCTTCTGCTTCTCTCTTAGCTGCGTAGAATACTGGCTTTTTTGTGCAGGACGGCCGCTTCGCATTCCACCTGGAGGAGCAGTTCGCTTTACTAGAGCTTTGTGGGCTTTAGGATGAAGCGCATAACCTTCACGTCGACTCATTTTAACTATTGATTGTAGATCTCGTGCCATAAACTAAACTCTTCTTGCTTTCCGTGGTCTGCATCCACCATGAGGTACACCAGTAACGTCTTTTAATACTTCAACATGTATGTCTAGATTCTGGAGTGAACGAACAGCTGCATCGCGTCCCAAACCTAAACCTTTAACGAATACATCAACTTTTGATATACCGTGAAGTTGTTTAGCTGTATTACCAGCTTTTTCCATTGCAATTTGAGCTGCGTAAGCCGTACCTTTTTTAGATCCTCTAAATCCACAGCCACCAGCGCTTGCATTAGATAATGCACCACCTGTTTGGTCGGTAAAGGTAATGATGGTGTTATTAAAAGTTGACTGAATATGAACTTGACCGTAAGGTACTGCTCGTTTAGCCTTCTTTTTCTTAACTGCGATTGGAATTGGTGGTACTGCTGCTTCTGCCATAATTTCTCCGTTATAGACCCTAAGTCTTTGATGCTACTTTCTTGGCTGTTCCACCAACTGTTAACTTACGACCTCGTTTGGTTCGAGCATTAGTTCTTGTACGTTGACCACGAACTGGAAGTCCTGCTTTATGTCTTAAGCCTCTATAACTATTAATGTCTCGTAGTCGTTTGATGTTACCAGTAACGATTCTTTGTAAATCGCCTTCAACTATATATTTATCGTTGATAACGTCTTGGATACGAGAAACTTCTGTGTCAGTTAAATCCTTAACCCTTACAGTAGGATCAATTTTAGCGGCTCCAAGAATATCTCTACTAAATTTTGGTCCAATTCCATAAACATAAGTAAGCGAGATTTGAATCTGCTTATTATCCGGAATAGTTACACCTGAAATTCGAGCCATATATTAACCTTGCCTCTGCTTATGACGTGGTTTAAGTTTATTGATAACGTAAACTCGTCCTTTACGGCGGACTATTTTATCATCGGGGCTAATTTTCTTAACACTTGCACGCACTTTCATGCGGATCACTCCTTTACAGTAATGACTCACTGCTTATATAAAATTGTTATTTGCGGTAGGTTATCCGACCCTTTGTAAGATCATAAGGAGTCAATTCAACCGTCACGCCATCACCAGGTACTAATCTTATGTAATGCTTACGCATTTTCCCTGCGACATGAGCTATTATTTGATGGCCATTCTCGAGTTCTACTTTGAACTGAGTCCCAGGCAATGCCTCGACTATTGTTCCAGATAACTCTATAACTTCCTTATTTTTGACCATAAATAGTAACAGAGACTAATTGTATCACAACCCCTGTTTTAAAGTCAAAGGGTTTTGTCTTTATTATTTTTAATTTTACTACGTCCTGGAATAAATCTCAATCTCGATGCTCCAGTTGCCGCAAGTGCTCCATCGTCAGCATCGTAAAAGAAATCTGGTTGTTCGTATTGGTCGTAGGTTACCATTAGTGCTCGTGACTCTATTGCTCGAAGAGTTTCTAGTGATACAGCGACAAGAATTAAAATAGATGTACCACCAACGCTAATATTTGTACTTACGAACCTTTGCAGCAATATAGGAAGTACAGCTAGACAACCAAGAGCAAATCCACCAAATAATGTTAATCTGTTTACCTTTTTACTTAGGAACTTTTCTGTCTGAGTACCAGCACGGACTCCCTCCAAAAAGCCACCTTGCTTTTGGAGATTTTCAGCAATTTCTTTTGCATTGAAAGTAATACCCGTGTAGAAGAATGTAAAAGCAAAAACTAAAATAAAGTATATTCCAGGATAGAGATACGGAATCCATCCGCCAGCTGCAAAAGTTGTACTACTCGGACTTTGGAAATATTTAGTTAGTTCAGTACCAATTTGATGCAAATGTGCACTATTAGAACCTGACATTAATTGACCCACAAAACTGGGCACACTTAAGAAAGCTACTGCAAAAATAATCGGTATAACTCCGGCGGCAATTAGTTTTATCGGGAGCACCGTAGTTACCTCACCATAAGCCCGATTACCTTTTACTCGTTTGGCGTAATTAATTGTTACTCTTTCAGATGCTTCATTAAGTTTTACGACCAGTACTGTTAGTACTACCACGAATAGGAGTACGACCATATACCAAAATACAGCTTCCCTTACGATAAATGTCTTGTGACCGAGTACTATTAATCTAGCTTTATTTACTGTGAGTGCTGACACAATTGAAGCAATTGACTGCGGCAGTCGACTGACGATTCCAACGGTAATTAGTAGTGAAATTCCATTACCAATACTTTGTTCAGTAATTAACTCTCCAAGCCACATTAGCAACATAGAACCACCAGTTAGAGATCCCACCATAATTATCCATTGCATTATTGACGCATTGGCAATAATACTCTGACTACCGAGCTGTATAGCAGCCTCATTCATAAGATAGATTGCACCAACTGATTGAATAATAGCCAGTGGAAATGTAAGAATTCGAGTGTACTGATTTATCTTCTTACGTCCAAATTCACCTTCTTTATTTAAGGCCTCAAGTTTAGGTATTGCTTTGGTTAACAATTGCATAATAATTGAGGCATTAATATATGGCCCTAAGCCAACCAGCATTATAGAGAAGTTAGCTAGAGCACCACCAGATAAAACGTTCAGATAACTAAGTAATTGTGGGGTATTTGTAGAAGTAAATAAATGATCTATGAAAGTTTTAAGAGTAGCGGTATTACCGATAGGAATCGGTACATAAGTTAGTGCTCGGAATATAAGTAACATTCCAAGAACAGCGAATATACGCTTGCGCATATCTTTGCTTTTCAGTGATTTTAATATTATGTTCCAGTTCATTTTCTAAAAAACTTTTGCCCTTAATTACCCGCTAAAATCTTATTAAGTATACAGAAATATCTAAGTTCAAGCTATTTTGAAGACTTAGATTTTGTCTTTTCAGACTTTGGTCGTCCAACTTGTTCAACTATACTAAATTTACCACCAGCTTTTTCTACTACTGCAATCGCAGTCTTACTTGCAAGTTGAAGTTTTACGTCTTGAGCTTTTTTAAGCTCACCGTTTACTATCAACTTAACTCGAAGATATGGATTCTCAATAATACCAGCTTTGTACAATACTTCGGTATCCACATTTTTGACGGTAAGTTTATCGAGTTGACCGGTGTATACAGCTGTTGGAGGCTCTTTGTGAGTATTAAAACCTCGTAATTTAGGAAGTCTTTGAATCAAAGGATTAGAACCACCTTCAAACCCTGGTTTTCGACTACTTCCTGTTCGTGATCTCTGACCCTTAGTTCCACGTCCAGCAGTCTTACCTTGGCCGGCAGCAATACCACGACCTACTCGGTTTCTAGCTTTATTCGACTTTACTTGTAGTTCGTTATATTTCATTTGGTTGCTTTCTTAGCTGCTTTAGGTTTTGCGGCTACTTTTGGTTTAGAGCTGGAGGTAGCTTTTTTAGGAGTTGTTTGTTTAACTTCTTTTACCTCTTCAGTAGTTTCTTCAACTGGTGTTTCTTTGGATTCAACTACAACCTTTTTACTGTCATCGTTTGAATATCCGTATCTTGAAACCCAGTTTTCTTGAGGTTCAATAAGCTTTAGTGCGGTAAGTGTTGCGTAAGCCGCATTAATCTTATTGCTCGAACCTAGTGACTTTGATAGTACGTTCTTTACTCCAGCAACATCAAGCACTACTCGGACAACACCACCAGCCTTTAGACCAGTTCCAGGAGCTGCAGGTTTAATTAGAATATGTGCTCCACCAACTTTAGCTTCAGCTTCATGTGGGATAGTTTCATTATATAAATGAATTGTGGTCATATTCTTTTTTGCTACGCCAACTGATTTAGTAACAGCCGAGGTTACGTCTACGCCTTTTGAAACACCAATTCCAATTTGACCTTTGTGGTCACCAACTGCGGTTAGTGCTCGGAAATGGAAACGGCGACCACCTTTAACAACACGGGCTACTCGGTCAATATGTACTACTTGCTCATCAAACTGTTTTTCCTCAGGATCCATTTGTCTTCGGTCCCGTCTTGGTTGGTCTCTTCGTCTTTGATCTGCCATATTAAAACTCCAATCCGCCTTCTCTAGCTGCATCAGCTAATGCTTTAATTCTTCCGTGATATAGTCTACTGCCTCGGTCAAAAACAACCTTTGTTACTTTAGCGGTCTTAGCTTTCTTTGCAAGATCAGTACCAAGAACTGCCGCTTCTTCAGTCATGGTTTCGGCCATAGACTTTTTACCAACTGATGATACGTAGACAATTGTCTTACTAGCTTCATCATCAATTATTTGAGCTGTGATATGTCGGTTACTAATTGAAACGCTTAGTCTTGGTCGTTCTTTAGTACCAGTAATTAGAGAACGAACTCTAATTTTTCGTTGTATCTCTTGGTCTCGGACAGTTTTTAATCTACTCATACTATTTTTCCTTACCGCTCTTACCGCTCTTACGGATAATTCTTTCGTTCTCGTATTTAATACCTTTACCTTTATATGGTTCTGGCTTCTTTAATGCTCGTATCTCAGCTGCTATTTGACCGACTTGTTGCTTACTAATACCACTAATGGTAATTAAGTTACCTTCAACTTTCGCATCAACACCTTGAGGTAATGGGAATCGGACATCATGAGAAAAACCTAAATTTAGTTTTAAGCCAGCACCTTCTGAAGCTACTCGATATCCAACTCCATTTAATTCTAGTTTCTTGGAGAATCCCGAACTAACACCTACCACCATGTTATTTATTAGACTTCTCATTAATCCATGTCGTGCTCTAAATTCGGCTTCGTCTGACTTTCGGCTTACCAAAATTTCTTCACCTTCTTGAACTATGTCTATACCCTCAAGTCTAAACTGAGTAAGACTGCCTTTTGTTCCATTAACCACAACATTGTCTGAGTCAATTACTACATTGACGCCACTTGGTATTGTTATTGGTTGTTTTCCTATACGACTCATACTAATAAACCTTACAAATTAACTCTCCGCCAATTCCTAATTTCTTGGCTTCTGAACCTGTCATTAATCCTCGTGATGTTGAAACTAACACAAAACCTCGTCCGTTTTTCACAGTAGGGATCTTATCCGCACGTGCATATAGTCTACGACCAGGCTTAGATATTCTTTGAATTTCAGTAATTCGTGCATTAGCATCAGGTTGATTAATTACAATTTTTAGATCTTTATATACAGAATCTTTTATTGGTAATACTTCAACACTTTCAATAAGATTCTTAGATTTAAGAACTCTAGCTACTTGTTCCTTCATTGATGAGTGAGGCAATTTAACTTCGTTTTTCTGTACCGCAATTGCATTACGGATTCGAGTTAGCATGTCAGCTATTGGGTCTGTAGATATTGTTGTCATATGCTTCTCCTACCAGCTACTCTTAGTAATACCTGGTATTTCTCCTTTGCTTGCGTGTTCTCTAAACGAAATTCTTGATAGACCAAACTGTCTCATGTATGCACGTGGTCGTCCTGTTTCACTACATCGATTCTTCCATCGAGTTGGACTTGAATTACGAGGTAAGTTAGCTAGTCCATCTAAATCACCCATAGCTTTAAGTTCAGCTCGTTTTGCTGCATATTGTTTGATCATTTTCTGACGCTTGAGGTCTCGAGCTATCATTGATTTCTTAGCCATTACTTTATCTCCTTAATCTTTTCAAAAGGCATTCCAAATTTTTCAAGTAAAGCCTTAGAATACTCAGGTTTTAAAGTATTAATAACAAATACAGCTTGAATGCCGTGTGCAGTAGTAGTTTCCTCGAACGTAAGTTCAGGAAATACTGATTGCTCTGTTATACCTACTGAAAAGTTACCAGACTTATCAAAAGCTTTATTCTTAACACCGTGAAAGTCTCTAAGTCTTGGCAGGACTATATTTATTAATCTATCCATAAATTCATACATCTTTTCGTCACGAAGCGTGACTTTGATGCCTATAACATTACCTTCTCGAAGCTTAAAAGTAGCGATTGATTTCTTAGCTTTGGTTTGGATTGGTTGCTGACCAGTAATTTTACGAACTGTATTTGTTGCAACTTCAATTAGTTTCTTGTCGTCTTTACCGCGTCCAAGTCCTACATTAACAACTATTTTTTCTAATTTCGGTACTTCGTTTACGTTCTTGAGTTTAAGTTCTTCAACAAGTTGTTTAGAAATCTGAGTATAGTAAAGATCCTTCAATCGACTTGAATTTGATTTAGCTTTAGACGCTTTAGTAGCAGTAGGTTTAGCGGTTGTAGTAGCCATTACTTGATCTCCTTTCCAGATTTCGTAAATATTCTTGTCTTTACGCCTTCTTTATTTATCTTGTAGCTGATTCTTGAAGGCTTCTTGCTAGTTGGTTCAATGATTCCAACTTTGGATACATCTATAGGTTTGGTTAAGTCTATAATTCCACCCTGAGGAAGTGCACGATTTGGTTTAACGTGCTTCTTAACGATGTTTATACCTTCAACCATGACTTTGTTTGTTCTTGGGTAGGTAGATAAAACCGTACCAGTTTTACCCTTATATTTACCTGCTCTGACCATTACTTTGTCACCTTTTTTCAAACGGATCTTGTATGTAGATTCAGCCATTATAGGACCTCCGGAGCTAGTGAAATTATCTTAGAGTAACCCATATCACGAAGTTCTCTTGGAACTGGTCCAAATATACGAGTACCACGTGGTAATTTGTCATCACCTATAACTACTGCAGCATTATCATCAAATCGTATTGTAGAACCATCTTTACGGTTAATAGCTTTACGAGTACGAACTACTACCGCTCTTATAACAGTCTTTTTCTTTACGGTACCATTAGGACTAGCTTGTTTAACGGTTGCAACAATAACGTCACCAACTCGAGCATATCGACGACGGCTGCCACCAAGAACACGTATGCAAAGTATTTCTTTTGCACCTGAGTTATCACAGACAGTTAGTCTTGATTCTTGTTGAATCATACTTCTGGCTCCTCTTCCTTGTGGGTTATTGCTGCTTTAGTTACAATTTTCTCTAATTTATGATGCTTAGTAGCACTAAGTGGACGAGTTTCGATAATCGAAACTTTATCACCTAAATGGGCTTCATTTTTTTCGTCATGTGCCTGGTATTTCTTTGAAGAAACATATTGTTTCTTATATATTGGGTGAATCTTGTTAGTCACTACAGTAACAACAATAGTCTTATTGTTCTTTTCCGATGACACTGTTCCAACTAAAATTTTACTCATTACATTTTCTCCTTTGAGAGTTGTTCGCCAAGTACTGTAAGCATTCGGGCCAAATCTTTTCTCTTATTTCGCAACTGTCGTACATCCTGAAGTTCACCTAATTGAATCTTTCGTCTAAGCTCAACTATTTCTTCACGTAGCTTCGTAGTTTCTGTAGTTAGCTCAGTTGTTGTGTGTTTACGAATGTCTGAAATTTTCATAAGCTAAGCCTCCTCACGAACTAAGAATCTAGTTTTAACTGGTAATTTATGAGCAGCTAATCTCATTGCTTCTCTTGCTACTTCTTCAGATACACCTTGCATCTCAAACATAATTGTTCCAGGTCGGACTTTAGCTACAAAAAACTCTGGATTACCTTTACCACCGCCCATTTTAACGTCTTGTGGTTTACGGGTTACTGGAATTTGTGGGAATATTCTAATCCAAACTTTACCGCCTCGCTTTATGTATCTAGTCATAGCTTGACGAGCAGCTTCAATTTGACGTGAGGTAATTCGCTCACCATCAAGTGACTGAAGAGCATATTGGCCAAATGCAATAGTGTTACCACTAGTAGCAGGGCCAGTAATTCGTCCTTTTCTGACTTTACGATACTTAGTTCGGTTAGGCATCAACATGACTAGACAACCTCTCCTTTGTAAATCCAAACTTTAATTCCGATAATTCCAGCACCTGGATACAATGCTCTAGATGCATGATAATCAATATCAGCTCGCATAGTGTGAAGTGGAACACTTCCTTGTACTTCTTTTTCTCGGCGTGACATTTCTGCACCACCAAGTCGGCCTGACATTTCAATTCGAACACCTTTAGCCCCAGCACGCATTGTTGATGCAGCGGTAGATTTCATAGCTCTTCGGAATGATATTCTTCGTTCTAATTGGTGGGCAATATTTTCTGCAACTAATTTTGCATATAACTCAGGTTTCTTAAGTTCTTCAATATTAAGTCGAATTGGCATACCGTAGATTTTCTCGATAGCTAATTTAAGTTCTTGTGCACCTGTACCACCTCGTCCAATTACAACACCAGCTTTTGCAGTTGATATGTTAACTGATACTTGATTTGGTGAGCGTTCTATATCTACTTTATTAATAGATGCACGACTACCAAGTTTATCTTGGATGTATTTTCGAACAGCTAAATCTTGAGTAAGCTGAGCAGCATAGTCACGCTTATTAGCGAACCAACGACTTCGCCAGTCTTTATTAAGCTGTAGGCGCATACTTATTGGATTTACTTTTTGTCCCATATTATTTCTCCTCTACCTTTGTGGTAGTTTTCTTAGCAGCTACAGGTTTCTTAGGTTCTCTTTTATCACCATCAACAAGTACATGTATATGTGAGGTACGCTTAAGAAAAGGTAATGCTCGGCCTCGTGCTGCTGGACGATATCGTTTTGTACTTGGACCAGGGCTGACAATTATTTCTACGATTCGAAGAGTATCAGGTTTGTAATTGTGATTGTAGTCGGCGTTAGCTCGTGCACTTTCTATTACTTTCCTAACGGGTATAGCTGAAGCTCGTGGTGTGTGCTCTAAAATAATTAATGCATCTGCAACAGTATGATTTCGAACAAGCGCTGCGACAACACCAACTTTACGATGACTCATACGAACGCCTCTAGCTATTGCTTTAACGGCCATGATTATTTACCACCCTTAGCTAGCTTGCCGCCATGTGATCTGAATTTACGAGTTGGAGAAAATTCACCAAGCTTATGTCCAACCATGTTTTCGGAAATAAATACAGGCACATGAACTTTACCGTTATGTACAGCGATTGTGCGACCTACTAGTTCTGGTGAAATCGTAGATGCTCGTGCCCATGTTTTGATAATTGTTCGATCATCACTACCAAGAGCCGCAACTTTCTTTGCAAGTTTAGGATCTATAAATGGACCTTTTTTAAGTGAACGACTCATTATTGTGCTCCTGCTGTCTTAGATGTAATCATACTTAGTGTTTCTTCCTGATAATCGAGACCATACCACATGCCTTGTGCAGTTGCGTATGGAATAGCTGCACCTGGCAATGATGATTCTTTAAATATTTGACCAATAAATACTGCAACATCACGAAGTTCGTCGTCGTTAACTGATCTTGCAAGTATTTCTCCAAGTTTTTTACCTTGAACGAAATTTTGTCTACGATCAATTTCTTGTTCTATTGTTTTAAGATTAGCGCTCACAACTATCTCCTCTTACTTTCGTGTCGGCTACGGATAATTTGCTTATTAACTTTCTTGCGACTTCGAGTCTTAAAACCTAATGTCTTTTGACCCCAAGGTGTTCTCGGATCCTTAGCGGTTCCGTGTCGTCCACCATCTCCTCCACCATGAGGGTGATCTACTGCATTCATAACAACTCCACGTACACCAGGTCGGATACCTTTATTTCGGTTTCGTCCGGCTTTTCCGATCTTAATGTTTTGGTGTTGTTCATTTCCTACTGCACCCATTGATGCTAAACACTCAAGTCTAACGGCTCTAACTTCACCACTTGGCAATTTAAGCTGTGCGTAACCATTTTCTTTAGCAACAAGTTGAACTCTGGCTCCGGCTGATCTAGCAATTTGAGCACCTTTACCGGGTTGCATTTCAATTGCGTGAATAACACTACCGAGAGGAATACTCTTTAATGGAAGTCGATTACCAATTTCAATAGGTGCATCGGCGGCAACGGTAATCGTATTGCCAACTTGCATACCATTAGCTGCAAGAATGTAGTGATATGTACCATTGATTTCTTTAATTCGAGCTATTCGAGCAGATCGGTTAGGATCATATTCTATGTGCTCAATTTTGGCAACAGTTCCAGGCGCAAGTTTAAAGTTAATTAGACGATAGAATTTCTTTGCTCCACCACCTTTATGTCGAGTAGTTATTCGACCTTGGTTGTTTCGGCCACTACCGCGTTTTTTTGCAACTAACAATGATTTAAGAGGACGCTTTGTTGTAATAGTACTAAAGTCCTGAGTGGTCATGCCTCTTTGGCCTGGTGTATTTGGTTTTAGAACTTTAATAGCCATTATTTTTTACCTTTCGCGAGCTGCTTATTAAGCTTCTCAGTTCGAACTTTTTCTTCTTCCTCAGCAGCATATATAGGAATTGCTTCACCTTCTTTTAGGGTGACGTAGGCTTTCTTTATGCCTGGTTGAAAACCTTTATTTACTTTACGACCACCATTACGGATACTTCGTTTAGGCGTAGGTGGTAGATGTGCAATTCGTACACTAATAACAACGACATTAAATTGAGCTGTTACGGCTCGAGCTACTGTCATTTTATTTGCACTTTGAGGAACAGAAAATACATAAACATTATCTGTCTGGCTCTGAGCATAAGCTTTCTCGGAAATACGAGGCTTAAGTAGGATCTGCTTATACATTACTTATCTCCGCCTAACCATTCAGAAACTATTTTCAAAGCTCCTTGTGTAATTACGATGTGATCAGCGTTCATACTATCAAAAATGTTTATGTATTTAGCTTGAACTAGTTTTACATTAGATAGATTATTGATTGCACGCTCTAACTCGGGAGTTTTATTTTCAACTACTAGCAAAGTTTTCTTTATAGCTCCAATCTTTTTTAGAAGTGCGACTGCTGCTTTTGTCTTGTTATCTGCAAATACTAGGTCTTCGATAATAATTATCTTATTTTCTTTATTAGCAAGACTTAGGCTTTGACGAATAGCAGTTCGTTTCGCGCTCTTATGAACTTTATGTGAATAATTCTCATTTCCTGTTGGTCCAAATACAATTCCACCGCCGCGCCATATTGGGTTTCTTGAAGAACCAAATCGAGCTCGGCCAGTACCTTTTTGTCGCCAAGGTTTCTTACCACCACCACGAACAAGTCCACGAGTTTTAGTTACTGCTAGGTTTTCTCGGCCATTAGCTAGGTATGCTACATAATTTGCTTTTAGAAGTTCGTGATTCTTAGGTTCAATATCAAAAACATCTTTATCTAGCTTTACTGCAGTTGTAGATTTATTACCAGTCTTAGTAAATGATGTAACGGGCATTATTTATTCCCCTTAATCATCACAATACCTTTACGAGGACCAGGAACTGCACCAGTAACACCTATAACCTTAAGTTCAGTATCAACAAGAGCAATCTTTAGATTCTTGACTGTAACTTGATCATGGCCCATTCGGCCTGCCATTTTTTTTCCTTTAAAAATCTTTTGTGGGTACATTGAACCAATAGAGCCAGGACGTCGATAGCTTCGACCTCCATGAGTTTTACGACCACGGTGGAAGTTATGTCGTTTAATTGTTCCAGCAAAACCTTTACCTTTTGAAGTAGAAGTAACATTTACAGTATCTCCAATTGAAAAACTATCGGCAGTTAGTGTGTCACCGATAGCTAATTCGTTTGATTCATCATCGTTAATATTATATTCGCGGACAATCTTTGGAAGTATTTTTGAAGCTTTAAAATGGTTGATTTGTGGTTTGTTAGTTTTCTTGGCTTTCTCGCTTCCAATTTGGATAGCACTGTAACCGTCTTTTTCAACGGTTTTTATTTGAGTAACTACATTAGGATCAACAGACAACAGAGTAATAGCCTGAGAGACACCGGCCTCAGAGATAGTGCTAGTCATACCAATTTTTCTAGAAATTAAAGCTTTCACTTTTATCCTTTGCCCATCTGTTATTAATAACGTAAGTTTTGACAATAAAATTCTTGGTGACTGGTGGTATCCGTCTTTTTCTAAAAGACAGACCTGCCTAGTTCACCAAGCAAAATACTCGTCAAATTCTACCAATAGTAACACTATAGCGTTACTCCTGTCAATCTGTTGTTTATACTACATCTTGATTTCGGCGTCACAGCCAGCTGGAAGACTTAGATTCATTAACGAATCAATTGTCTTAGGAGTAGGTTCAAATATATCAATAAGACGTTTATGTACACGCATTTCAAACTGTTCACGTCCTTTTTTATAGACGTGAGGACTCTTAACTACGGTGTACAGAGTTCTATTCGTAGGTAGTGGTATTGGTCCAGCAATGGTTGCGCCTGTTCTAAGTGCTGTATCTACAATTTGTTTCGCTGACTGGTCTATAACACGATGGTCATATGCCTTAAGTCGGATTCTGATTCGTTGTTTACCAGTTTCGGTCTTTTTAGATTCAGTTGCTGCTGCCATTATATAACTCCTCCTGATTGACGTGCTCGAAGTCTAACTGCCTCAATGCTTAACTCAGCAATTTGTATTTCACCAAAACCATCACTAAAAAGTCTTTCAGAAGCTACAGCTGATTCAACAGCAAATTCTGCTTCGACTAATCGTACTTCGTCGGCGGTATAAACCTTGCCATCAAAACCTATGACTGGTTCGTAATCGGGCTGTGAATATTCAGGAGTTGTCATTATTCTTCTTCTCCACTTTCTCTTAACCACATATCTCTAAGAATTGGGTTATCAAGTAATGCATGTGAATGTACTCGCATTCCCTTAATATGTACTGTATTTAAACCTTGTTGCATGTCAGCTACTCTACCCGCAGCTTCTTCTGTATCGATCATTACACCGATACCTAATTCGGTATTTCCAACACGAAATAGTTCTTCAAATTCTTCCTGTTGTTCGAAAATGTGATATTCAGGATTTGACATTTATTTTCTTATTTAACTACTTTAGTGATAACACCAGCGCCAACTGTACGGCCACCTTCACGAATTGCGAAGCGTAAACCTTGTTCCATAGCGATAGGTGCTAGTAATTTAACTTTAAAAGTAGTTGTATCACCAGGCATAACCATTTCTTTGTCTGCAGGTAATTCTACTTCACCAGTTACGTCAGTTGTTCGGAAATAAAATTGTGGTTTGTAACCTTTAAAGAAAGGAGTGTGACGACCACCTTCTTCTTTGGTTAGGATATATACTTCTGAATCAAATTCTGTGTGAGGAGTAATAGTTCCAGGTTTTGCAAGAACTTGACCACGTTCGATATCTTCTCGCTCAACACCTCGTAGTAATATTCCAACGTTATCACCAGCTTGACCTTGATCTAGATTTTTCTTGAACATTTCAACACCAGTAACAACACTCTTTCGTGTATCTCTAATTCCAACGATTTCAACTTCTTCGTTAACTTTTACAATACCTTGTTCAACTCGGCCGGTAGCAACTGTTCCACGTCCCTTAATAGAGAAAACATCTTCAATTGGCATTAGGAAAGGCTTGTCTAGTTCTCGCTTTGGTTCTGGAATGTAATCATCCATAGCTTTAACAAGTTCCATGATTGCATCTTCATCTTCTTTAGAACCTTCAAGAGCTTTAGTAGCTGAACCTTTTATAATCGGACAGTTGTCATCAAAATCATTCTTAGCTAGAAGTTCACGGATATCCATTTCAACTAGTTCAACTAGCTCAGGATCTGCAAGATCCATCTTGTTCATGAATACAAGAATTGAAGGAACGCCAACTTGCTTTGCAAGTAGAACGTGTTCTCGAGTTTGAGGCATAGGACCATCTGCTGCAGATACAACTAAGATAGCACCGTCAATTTGAGCTGCGCCAGTAATCATGTTTTTAACGTAATCGGCGTGACCTGGCATATCAACGTGAGCGTAGTGACGCTTTTCTGATTCATATTCCTGGTGAGAAGTTGCAATGGTAATACCACGCTGCTTTTCCTCAGGTGCATTATCAATCTGATCATAAGCTATTGATTTGTTAATATCGCTTGGAAGCTTTTTAGCTAATACTGACGTAATCGCTGCTGTTAGTGTTGTTTTACCATGGTCAACGTGGCCCATAGTTCCGACGTTTACATGTGGTTTATCGCGTTTGAATTCTGCCATCTTCTATATAGTCCTCTTTAAATTATATTTAGCACGAGTATATTAAACTCGCGATGAGTTATACAGTTCATTGTATCTGATAGAACTCTATTTGTAAATACCTTGCTCGACTAAATTATTAAGCGAGTTTGAGCAATTACTTTGCGTTTTTGCTTATGATTGCTTCTGCAACATGGTTTGGAACATCAGCATAGTGATCAAGTTCCATACTTGAGCTAGCACGACCTTGAGTCATGCTTCGAAGACTTGTTGTGTAGCCAAACATTTCACCTAGTGGTACGAAAGCGGTAATTTCTTTAATTCCAGGAGTTAAGTCTTCCATTGATTCAATTCGTCCACGCTTTGAGTTTAGGTCTCCAATAACATCACCCATGTAAGACTCAGGAGTTACGGCAACAATTTTCATAATCGGTTCAAGGATAACTGGTCCAGCTTTCTTAACTCCTTCTTGTACTGCCATCGATCCGGCAATACCGAAAGCTAGCTCGGATGAATCCACATCGTGATAACTGCCATCATATAATTCAACTTTTACGTCCACTACAGGATACCCAGCAATAACACCGTTATTTAATGCTTCTTCAATACCTTTTCTAACAGGGTTAATATATTCACTTGGTACTACACCACCTTTTATGCTGTTAATAAATTCGAAACCCTTACCTTGTTCGTTCTGCGAAAGTCGGACCCAAACATGTCCGTATTGTCCACGTCCACCAGTTTGACGTATGAATTTACCTTCAGCTTCTACACCATCTTTTCGAATCGTTTCTCGGTAAGCTACTTGTGGTTCACCAATTGCAGCATCAACATTAAATTCTCGTTTCATTCGATCTACAATGATTTCTAGGTGTAACTCACCCATTCCACTAATAATTGTTTGGCCAGTTTCGTGATCAACTTTAATTCTGAAAGTTGGATCTTCTTCAGCGAGCCTTTGCATAGCTAGACCCATTTTTTCTTGGTCGCTCTTAGTCTTAGGTTCTATAGCAATAGATACTGGTGGTTCAGGGAAAGTAATCGATTCTAGAATAATTGGATTAGTTAGATCTGAGATTGTATTACCAGTAGTAGTGCCCTTAAGTCCAACAATTGCTGCAATGTCTCCAGTAGTAACTTCTTCAACATCTTCTCGATCATTTGCGTGCATACGTACAATTCGTCCTACTCGTTCTTTTTCACCTGTTGAACTATTTAGTACATAACTACCTGACTTTACTTTGCCAGAATATACTCTGAAGAATGCCAGTTTTCCTACAAAAGGATCAGTCGCAATCTTAAAAGCTAGGGCTGAGAATGGTTGTGATACTTCGGGTTTACGCTCAGTCTCGTCACCAGTTTTAGGGTGAGTACCCCAAGTTGATCCACGGTCAATTGGAGAAGGTAGATAATCATTAACTGCATCAAGAAGTTTTTCGACGATAACACCACGACCATCTCCACCAGATACAGCGTAGAACTTACCGCTAAGAACTGCGCTTCTAATTGCATGTTTGATTTCAGGTACAGTTAAACCTTCTTCACCTACTTCAAAGAATTTCTCGAGCATTTTCTCATCTTCAGCGACGGCATTTTCAATAAGTAGTGAACGATATCGTTTTGCTTCAACTAGCATATCTTCAGGTACATCGCCCTCGATTAGTTCATGATCAGTAAATTCTTTGTATGTGTAGCTTTTCATTTCAACTAGATCAATTACACCGCTAATTGATTGTTCAAAACCAATTGGTAGATGTATTGGAAAAGCTTGCTTAGATAATCGTTGGTGAATAGAATCGAGAGATTTTTTAAAGTCTCCACCTGTTTGATTAATCTTATTAATGAAACAAATTCGTGGAACATTATATTTATTAGCTTGACGCCAAACAGTTTCAGACTGACTTTCGACACCCATTTTTCCGTCAAATACTGTGACAGCACCATCTAACACACGAAGCGATCGCTCAACCTCAACCGTAAAGTCAATATGTCCTGGAGTATCTATAATGTTAATCTTGTGGTCTTTCCAGAAACAAGTAACCGCTGCACTAGTAATAGTGATACCACGTTCGCGTTCTTGTTCCATCCAGTCGGTAGTAGTTCCACCTTCGTGAACCGCACCTATTTTATGTTTAAGGCCAGTTCTATAAAGAATTGCTTCTGTAGTAGTTGTCTTTCCAGCATCAATATGAGCAATAATGCCAATGTTACGTAATTTCTCTAATGGATAAGTTTTCTCTGCCATGTTTACCTAATTTATTAATTTTTAGTATCTTGCAAAATGAGCGAAAGCACGGTTCGCGTCTGCCATCTTATGAGTATCTTCTTTTTTACGAACTGCAGTGCCTGTATTGTTGTAAGCATCTACAAGTTCGATTGCAATTCGATCTTCAATCCCCATACCTTTTTTAGCTCGTGCAGCAGCAACAAACCACATAGTAGTTAAATGTTGTTGTCTTTGGCCTTTTACTTCAAAAGGAATTTGATAGTTAGCACCACCAACACGTCGTGATCGAGTTTCCATATGAGGTTGAATGTTTCGGATAGCTTTTTCAAATACTTCAAGAGGGTTTTGAACCTTAACTTTATCAGCAGCTTTTTGCATTCCGTTATATACGGCTTTTTCGGCAATTTGTTTCTTGCCGTCTAGCATGACTCGATTTATAACTTTTTGTACAGGTACACTGTTATATATTCGATCAGGATTAACTTCTCTTACTAGAGATTTAGTCTTTTTTCTAGGCATTATTTTCCATCTTTCTTGGATCCATATTTACTACGTCCATTCTTACGTCCTGACACACCCTGGAGATCAAGGTGACCTCGTACAATGTGGTATCTGACACCTGGAAGATCTTTTACACGTCCACCACGTACTAGAACAACTGCGTGCTCTTGTAGGTTATGACCTTCACCGCCGATATATGCCCAAACTTCATAGCCATTAGTAAGTCGTACACGTGCAACTTTTCGTAGAGCTGAGTTAGGTTTCTTTGGTGTTTTGGTAGTTACCTTTATACAGACACCTCGTTTGAATGGCGCTGCTTTTTCATAGTTTCTTGTCTTTAAATTGTTAACCACGCGGTGCATAGCTGGCGACTTAGATTTGGTAGTCGCTCGCTTGCGTGGTTTTTTAACTAGTTGATTGATCGTTGGCATAAGCTATAATTTAACCAGATTTACTCTTAATCGTCAAACTCTGTCGCAACTTCTTCGGCTTCGGGGTCATAATAACCCGTGCCAACCGGAATTCGACGACCTAGTATAACGTTTTCTTTAAGCCCATATAAGTGGTCGACCTTACCACTAGTAGCTGCAGAAATTAATACTCTTGTTGTGTCTTGGAAACTTGCTGAACTTAGGAATGAATCGGTAGTTAGACTGGCTTTAGTAATGCCAAGAAGTAATTGACTGTATTTAGCAGGATTCTTACCATTTTTGACAAGTTCCTCATTAGCAACAACTACTGAAAGTTTACTTGCCATGTCACCAGTAACAAAGTCGCTGTTCCCAGCTTCTTCGATTTGTACTCGACTAAACATTTGGTGAACAATGATCTCAAGGTGCTTATCGGCGATAGTTTGTCCCTGAGAAGCAAAGATTCCAAGTATCTCATTCATGATATATCTTTGTGTGTGTTCAACACCCTTAAGTGTCATGAGTTCGTGTAGGTTAATTGAACCATTAGATACTTTCTGTCCTACTTCAACATGATCACCATCAGCAACCAGTAGCTGCTTGAATCCAGGAATTTCATACTTTATTACTGTTTCACCAGTTGGTACAACAATTACTTTCTTGTCAGTATATTCAACGATTCCTGGGATTGGTGAAATGACTGGGCTCTTACCGGTCTTTCCGGCAGCAATTACGTCACCAATAGCGACAGTTTGACCATTTTGTAACGCTGGTTTCTTAACGCCTAGGTTAGCTTCAAAGGTCTTTTTATCTGAATTATCTGCACTAGTAATTTGAACTATGTAATGTTCTCCCTCTTCCCAAACATTAGCAACACCAGTAAGTTCGGAAATTGTAGCTTGTCCTTTTGGACTACGAACTTCAAACAGTTCTTCTACACGTGGTAGACCAGAAGTAATATCGTCTCCTGCAGTACCTCCAGCATGGAAAGTCTTTAGTGTTAACTGTGTTCCTGGCTCACCAATAGACTGAGCAGCAATTACACCAACTGGATGATGAGAAACTACTAAGTTACCAGTTGCTGGATCAAGTCCATAACTCTTTCTAGGTACACCTCGAACGTTAGTTGAGCTTAGTACACTCATAATCTTAACTCCGTCAAGTGAGCTATCTGCATCAATTCCATCAGCTGCTTTTCGGTCAATAAATTCACCAGCTTTTACAAATTTAGCGATATTTTCGGCAGCGAATCGACCATATAGTCGAGAAGCATATGGGACACCGATTTCTTTAGCATCAGAACGGTGCATCGAGAATCCTGGATCGTGGGAATCATCATCGATCGTAAATACATCTTGTGATACATCCACAAGTCGTCTTGTTAGATAACCTGAATCAGCAGTCTTTAGGGCTGTATCAATTAGTCCTTTTCGAGCACCACGAGCGGCTGTGAAATATTCAAGTGGAGTAAGACCGGACTTATAGTTATTTCTAATTGGAAGTTCAATAGCACGTCCAGTTGTATCAGCCTGAATTCCAACTGTACCTACGGTCATTTTTACCTGACCAATTGAACCACGAGCACCAGAAAGTACGGCAATTGACATCGATGAGTCTCGTTCTGAAAACTGATTAACTAACATTTCCTGAACTGAATTATCTGTATCCATCCAAACTTCAACAGTTAAACGGTATCTTTCTTCGTCGGTTATAAGACCTTCATTATATTGATCACTAACTTTCTTAGCTTTTTCCTCGGCAAGTACTATTGCCTCATCCATTCCATCAATTGCGGTAAAGTCTCCCATACCCATTGAAATACCTGAAGTTGTAGCGTAGTCAAAACCTATATCTTTAAGATCATCGGCAATTTCTGCGGCAATTTCTTGACCATAAGTTGCATATACTAGTGCCATAGCAGCTTGTAGTTTCTTCTTACTCATAGCATCATCTTGGAATGGAAAATCTTCTGGGAAGATTTCATTAAATAGGAATCTGCCTAATGTAGATTCACGAGTTTCACCTCGGAAAGGTATTTTAACCCTGCTTTGAAGTTCAATTCCACCAGCTTCGTAACTCATTATGGCTTCATCTATACCTGAGAATACTCTAACTGCTTTTCCTTCAGTGGCTGAAGGTCGATCGTATGTTAAGTAGTAACATCCGAGTACAATATCTTGTTCAATATGTAGAATTGGAGAACCATCAGCTGGCTTCAGTAAGTTCTTGTTACTTGCCATGATGTTCTTAGCTTCAGCTTGTGCTTCGTCAGATAACGGTAAGTGTACTGCCATTTGGTCACCATCAAAATCAGCATTGAAACCTTTACATACAAGTGGGTGCAGTTGAATAGCTTTACCCTCAATAAGTACTGGTTGGAAAGCCTGTATAGAAAGTCGGTGAAGACTTGGTGCACGATTTAATAGTACATATTTACCTTTAATGACTTCATCGAGTGCATCCCAAACTGCTGTTTCACCTAATTCAATCATACGAGTTGCAGATCTAATGTTGTGAGCGTATTCGTTCGTAATAAGGTGTCCTATAACGAATGGTTTAAATAACTCTAGTGCCATCATCTTTGGTAGACCACACTGATAAATCTTAAGTTCTGGTCCAGATACAATTACTGAACGACCAGAATAATCTACACGCTTACCTAGTAAGTTCTGACGGAAACGTCCTTGCTTACCTTTAAGCATGTCTGAAAGTGACTTAAGTCGACGGTGTTGACCGGTTGCAGCTACTGCACGACCCGATCTAGCACTGTTATTATCTATTAATGCATCGACTGCTTCTTGAAGCATTCTTTGTTCGTTTCTTCGGATAATCTCCGGAGCTTTTAATTCAATTAATTTCTTAAGTCGATTATTACGGTTGATAACTCGACGATAAAGATCGTTAAGATCAGAAGTTGCGAATCTTCCACCAGTAAGTTGAACCATAGGTCTTAGGTCTGGAGGAATAACAGGAAGCACACTAAAGCACATACTTGATGGTTTAATTCCAGCTCGGTACATACTCTCAAGTAGTCTTAGTCGCTTCGTTATTTTTTTCTTTCTTTGTCCTTTAACTTCTTCTGCTTCTTTTGATAGGTCAGCAATTAATTTGCCAAGGTCAATTTCTACAAGTAGATCTTTAATAGCCACTCCGCCCATTCCAACAGTAATTGTTGAGCGAACTTCGTCAGGTAGCATTCTAAAATCGTTTTCTGAAATTAAGTTAAGTTTTTCAAGAGCAGTCAACTGATCTTTAACTTCACTAAAGTTTTTAGTAACTTCTTCGATTTCTTTAGTTTGCATTTCGGCTAGAGCTTTAATATTTGAATTTTCTTCTTTTGAAGCAGCTTCATATCGAATTTTAATTGCTTCTTTAGCTGCTGCAAACTCTGCTTCTTTATCAGCTAAAATCTTATCGCGCTTTTCTTTATCAACTGACTTAATGATGTAAGCCGCAAAATATACTACGCGCTCTAAATTCTTTACGGTCATTCCAAGAAGAAGACCAATCGCTGATGGTGTGCCACGTAGGAACCAAATATGAGCAACTGGGCTAGCTAATGCTATATGTGCCATTCTTTCTCGACGAACAATAGATTTGGTAACAATTTCACCGTTCTTATCTATTGCAGCTTCACGAGATCGCATTCCTTTATATTTAGCATCGTGTGGATTTATATCTTTAACTGGTCCGAATATTCGCTCACAGAAAAGACCATCTCGTTCAGGTTTCTGTGTTCGATAGTTAATAGTTTCTGGTTTTGTAACTTCACCATAACTCCATTCAAGGATATCTTCAGGACTAGCTACTGCTAGTCGGACTGCGTCAAAATCGGCAATATTTGTACCGGGTGTATAGTTTCTCATTACGCTTCCTCCTTTGTTTCTTCTTCTGTAACGGTTAGTACCGCATCTTCGTCATCGATCGTTACGTCGTCAGTTGCAACCGTAGTATCGTCGTGTAGAGAATCGTCAATTCCAAGCCCAACTTCCATAAATTCGTTTACTCCACTATCAGCTGAGGCATCTACATCAGAAACCATTGGTTGAGGAACATCTACAGTTGTTAGATTTTTAGCTTCTTCTTTAATATTGCTAGCAAGAACTGCTTCAGCGTCAATAATTTCCGAAGAGCTAATAAGGTCAACCTTAAGACTTAGTCCTTGAAGTTCTTTAACTAGCACGTTAAAGCTTTCAGGAACTTTAGGTCCGACAATTTCAGTACCCTTAATTATTGATTCATATGCTTTACTTCGTCCGTATACGTCATCAGATTTAATAGTTAGCATTTCTTGTAGAGATACGGCTGCACCGTATGCTTCTAGAGCCCATACTTCCATTTCTCCGAATCTTTGGCCACCATTCTGGGCTTTACCACCAAGTGGTTGCTGGGTAACCATAGTGTATGGTCCAGTTGATCTTGCATGAATCTTATCAGTAACCATATGTTCTAATTTAAGAATATGCATCACACCAACAACTGTTCGTTCTTTAAAAGCTTCACCGGTTTGACCATCATATAGTTGCTGTTTACCATCTTCAGGTAATCCTGCTTCTTTAAGTAGTTCTTGTATCTTTTCGACTGTTACTCCATTAAATGGAGGAGTAGCAACTTTAATACCAAGCGCACTTGCTGCCATTCCAAGGTGCGTTTCAAATAACTGTCCAATGTTCATTCTTGATGGTACACCCATTGGATTTAGTACAACATCAACTGGTGATCCGTCTTCTAAGAAAGGCATATCAGAAACTGGTAAAACTCGAGCAATAACGCCCTTGTTACCGTGTCTTCCAGCTAACTTATCTCCAACTTGTATTTTTCGCATTTGAGCTACGAATACTTGTACCTGCTTAATAACACCAGATTTTAGTTCATGGCCATTATCTCTTGAGAATACCTTAACACCGACAACTTTACCGTGTTTACCATTGCTCATTCGCTCTGAAGTATCACGAACTTCTTTTGCTTTTTCACCAAAGATAGCTCGGAGTAATCGTTCTTCAGAACTTAGTTCTTGCTCACCCTTAGGGGTAATTTTTCCAACAAGAATATCACCTGGATGAACTTCTGCACCGATTCGTACAATTCCATCATCATCTAAATGTCGCAGAACTTCCTCTGATACATTTGGAATATCTCGAGTTAAAACTTCTGGACCTAATTTTGTCTCACGAACTTCAACCATGAAGTCCATAATATTAATAGACGTAAAGACATCTTCTTGAACAAGTCTTTGAGAAATAACGATTGCATCTTCGAAGTTGTAACCATGCCAAGGCATAAATGCGACTTTAACGTCACGGCCTAAAGCGATTTCGCCATCCTGAACACTCATTCCCTCAATTAGCGGTTGGCCTTTTTTAACTTTGTCGCCAGAGCTAATTACAACTTTTTGATTCATTGAGGTACCTTCATTACTTCGCTGGAAATGTAGCGGAGTATAGGTTTTAGTCAATTTTGGATACTTAATAACTACTTCATCTGCTGTAGCTTTAAGTACTTCACCATTATCTTCAGCAACAATTAGCTGAGAGGTATTTAGAGCAAGAGTTCGCTCATAGCCAGTTCCTACTGTTGGAGACATAGGACGAACTAGTGGCACAGCTTGTTTTTGCTGGTTAGCGCCAACAAGTGCACGGTCAACTCGGTCTTTTTCGATAAAAGGAATTAATGTGGCATTTGCACCAATTGTCTGATTAGTGGCAGCATCAACATGAGTAACAATACTTGAATCAACTTCTCCAGTAACTAATCGGTTTCGAGCACCAACACGATCACTAATAAAGAATCCATCATCATCAAACTTTGCGTCAGCTGAGGCTATAACTGCGACTTCTTCTTCAGCAGCATCAAGATACACTATTTCATCAGTAACGAAAGGTTTTATTGGCCAAGTAACTTGTTCCTTAATCTTACCTAGGGCAGCAGCTTGAGTGGCTGTAATTTTTGATCCAGATTTTACAATAGTTTTACCCTTAGAATCTTCAAGGTCGTGTCGTGCGATGCGACCAATAGCATCTTTAGCAGTGGTTGAGTTTACAACTTTCTTATAAGGAGTTTCTACAAAACCGTAGTCGTTAATTCTTGCATAACTAGCAAGGTTTAGGACTAGTCCGATGTTTGATCCTTCTGGGGTTTCTACGGTACAGATTCGACCGTAATGGGTTGCATGTGCATCCCTAACTTCGAAACCAGCTCGTTCTCGTGATAGTCCACCAGGTCCCATTGAACTTAATCGACGTTTGTGGGCAAGTTCTGATAATGGATTAATCTGATCCATGAATTGTGATAACTGTGAAATTGCGAAAAATTCGCGAACAGCAGCAACAATAGGACGAGCATTTATAAGTTGAGCGGCAGTTACAGTCTCAATTTCGTTCATACTCATTCGATCTTTAGTGTTTCGCTCCATTCGCAGAAGTCCGATTCGGAATTGTCTTTGAACGAGTTCACCAACGAGTTTTACTCTTCGATTTGCTAGTGAATCAATGTCATCTGCTGGATCTTGAGTATTATTTAGACGAATTATCTCAGCCACAATAGCTGTTAGATCTTCCAGTCGCATTATTCGGTTCTCGATTGTGTTGGGCAAATCAAGGTTTAATCGCTTATTGAGCTTATAACGACCAACTCGACTAAAATCGAATCGTTTGAAGTTATAGAACATGTTCTCGATTAATGAACGAGCGTTTTCTACAGTAGCTAGATCACCTGGTCGTAGTCTTCGATAAATCTCAATTAATGCATCATTAGTGCCACGTGATGGATCTTTCTTTAGGGTAGTATCTAGGTAACTTAGTTCACCTTGATCAACATGACCAAAGGCTTCTCGCATTTGAGCTTCAGTCATTCCGAGGGCCTTAAGTAGTGTAGTAACAGGTATTTTACGTTTTCGGTCAATCTTTACATATATAACACCACTATTTGCGGTTTCGAATTCAAGCCATGCACCACGGTTCGGAATAACTTTAGCACCATATACATTAGCTGAACCTGAAACTTCAGATGTGAAGAATACTCCAGAACTTCGAATAAGTTGACTTACAACCACTCGCTCAGCGCCGTTTATAACAAAAGTTCCTCGAGAAGTCATCCATGGGTAGTCACCGAGATATATTTCTTGCTCTTTAATTTCACCAGTAACTTTATTAGTTAATTCTACAGTAGCCTTAAGTGGAGCGTCATAAGATACATTATTAGATCTTGCTTCAATTTCGGTTAATTTTGGTTCTTCAAAATGATAGTCTTTAAAACTTAATGATAGTTTAGTGCCAGTGTAGTCATCGATTGGACTTATTTCAGCAAAAATCTCACCTAAACCTTCTTCCACAAACCACTGGAATGAACGATTTTGGTGATCAACTAAGTTTGGTACATCTAATAAATTGTCTGTTTTTGAAAAATAAGTTCGCTTTACAAGGTCACTTTTAGTAGCAACGTTTTTTACCATACTCTAATTAACTCCCAACAATATTTAATTAATTAGTTAGATTTATAAATTTGATTTATTTGAATTTCGTGCACGAAGATCACTACGATTGGTATTTTTTGGTGGATTTTAAATAAATTAAAACCACGCCGACGTATACTACTTCTTTAGATCATAGTGTGAGGAATAGTTTCGCTAATGTCAAGACTTTTTTAGTTAAGTTCAATATATGTATTACGTGTGTACTAAATAAATTTCATAAAACCCACAATTAATCTATTTATTCGATATTATCGTCTTTTTCTATGATATGATCTTGTTCTTCTAGTACCATTTCAAGACCATCTATAAATTGTCTATCTTCTCTAGCTTCTAGAAAATCATGCGTTGCATATAAGGATGCAGCTACCGCCATACTTCCTGCAAAAAATTTATAGAATGTATTATTGCTTGTGTCAGTACCTAAAATATTAAAAACTGATAAAGAAGCTAGTAACCACCCATCTCTTAAATTCTTCTTTCTGTGAATCTTTAGATCATCAATTGAATTAGCTAACGCTTCTTTGTCCATTAAAGTAATTTTATTTCTTGATAGTACGGATAATGCTATCGACTAAACCATATTTATGAGCTTCATCAGCACTCATATAGTAGTCTCTCTCCATATCTGTATGTATTCTGCTAACTTTTTGACCTGAGTTCTTTGCTAATATTTCTTCGAGTTGTTTCTTAAGTTTGATTGATTCTTCAAGATCTATTTCCATATCAGTTACTTTTCCACGAGTGCCGCTTGAAGGTTGGTGTATCATAATTTTTGAATGAGGTAGTGCAAATCTTTTACCCTTAGTTCCACTACTTAGTAAAAATGCTGCGGCGCTTGCTGCCATTCCAACGGCAATTGTTGAAACATCTGATTTAATAAAGTTTATCGTATCGTATATCGCAAAAGCATCATAAACACTTCCACCGGGACTATTTATATATATAGAAATGTCTTTCTTTGTATCCTGACTATCTAAAAATAGAAGCTGAGCAACGATTAAATTAGCTGTGTGTTCATCAATAGCTGTACCTAAAAATATAATGCGGTCTTTTAACAGACGAGAGTATATATCGTAGGCTCGCTCCATCTGGCCTTCTTGTTCAATAACTGTAGGAATAAGGATCGAATTAGTTCGTTGTGTCATACATACATAATAGCTAATTAGCACTCGTGAGTCAAGAGTGCTAATTTATTATGCTTACACTCTGTTATATTTTGTTTGGTGAACCTAAAATCTTTACCCAAATAACTAACAAAGATACCGTGATTACTACACCGTTAATTAACAATAATGTATTATCATTTGAGCTTATTAAAATGATAGAACACACATAGAGTACCGTTAAACCTACGCCCAACACTGACTTCATAACTTTATCTTTCATGCTAGCAATCACTGCGCGTATAGCTGGAAGAAATGTTACTGATATTGTCGCTATATAAAGAGCTATAGGAACTGGTGCTAAGCCGAAGAATAGTAGCCCTTTACTTGAAAAATATGGATCTGATGGATAGAAGTAGGTGCGAGTAACAAACGTCGCCACAATAAGCAGTAGAACCAATGTTAATAAAGTATTACCATTAATCGGAAACTTATCTGAAGCGGCGCGAGCGTAAGCTAATGCACCTAATAAAAACGGGATTACACCAATAATAATAAGAGGTTTAAGATCATTCGGTCTTGTTATAACTAAAACGGTCCAAGATGCTAATCCTAAACTATAACCAAGCATACCCCAACCAAAATCCTTAAATACTTTTTTCTTTTTTGTTAAAAAATACCACGCAATAATGCCCGTTGCTAAAGTAGCGTGTATAAAGAATAAATCTACTATTAAATTTGATAATGAAACACTCATTTTACGTCCCCTTAATTAATGTGCTTTAAGAAAATATTAACACAAGCAGTTACAATTAATTAATACTAAAATATGAATATGGGATACTAGTTTAGATGAAAACTAAAAATATATACCGCACTGAGAAGTTATTGGTCTATTTAGCTCAAATTATCATTGCAATGTTTCTCTATATATTTAGATTTTTAATAGTCAGGAGTAATTTACGTTTTGATAAAAATATTCTATCCTTAAACAATCTTCCAAAAGATTCTAAATTGATTGTCTATTCTAATCACCAAAGTATTTTTGATCCTTTTATAATTACCGCATCAATGCCTTTTAATATAATATATCGACTATTGCCGTTTCGTTTTTTTGTTGAAAATACTTAACTGAATGGATTTATTGGTTTCTTATTAATTTCACTGGGTGGCTTCCCTGCGCATTTTATAGAAAATAAACGATATGGCATAGACAAAGCCAAAACCTTACTAAAAACAGGTCAAACAATTCTTATGTTTCCTTCTGGTTCTAGAACTCGTGAGAAAATAGTAAAATCAGGTATTTCAGTACTTGCTAAAGAAAATAGCACTTTCTTAATACCGGTAAAAATAGACTGGGTTAACAGATGGACTTGCCATGTCTACATAGGCAAACCGATTTCAGGTGGAATAAATAGATCTCCTGAAAACCTTATGAAATACATATATAATTTATAAAACCGAATTATTAAGACTTAACTGCAATTAACACTCTGTAGCTCCAAAGTCCTTCCTTAAATAAGTCGTATAGTAGATAGTTCGCCATGGTGTAGTCGTGACGAATCGGATTAATTAAACCAAGTTGTTTTAATATTCCCACAAATGGCTTTGCCATCGCAGCATTTCTACGACATTCACGCAATGATTTATCTACATTTTTCGAAAGATCAAAATCCTTAAAAGTATTAAATCCAGCAGATTTTGAATACTTCTTATATTGATCTAAGGTTAACAGATCCGGCATCATCCAACCTTTCAAAAATGGCTCCATTTTTGAATGTTCTTTTTTAGAAAGTAACGGTTTTTGCCTCAACATATATTCAGATATTATTAATCGACCATTTGGTTTTAATAAACGGAAGGCTTCTTTCGTAAATGCTAACTTATCTTCACAATGGACAATACTCTCGAGGCCCCAAATAACATCAAAAGATTTTGATGGAAGATCAGTATTCGCATAATCCCCCCTTATAAACTTCAATCGCTTATTTAGCCCGGATTTATTAGCTTCGATTCGGGCTTTTTTTATTTGATAGGGGACAATTGATATTCCGGTAACATCGCATCCTATGTTTTCTGCTAACCATAATGAACTTCCACCATAACCACAGCCAGCATCAAGCACTGATTCAGTATCTTTTATATCTCCATATCTTGCTAAGACATCATTCATTTTCATTAATGATTGTTGATGTGATTTAACTGAATTATCATAATATCCAAAATGAAGTGCTAAAGCATTTTTACCAGACCAAAAATGTTCATAATCGAAGTTTGTTGATTTGTAATACGCAAGAACATTATCGTGCTGTTTAGTCATTTCAATTCATCCTATATTCTAACCAGTTATAAGTAAGTAATATCATACCAACGAGAACAGTTATGACTTGTGTCTGTCTATTCGTAATACCATTTTCAGCGACGCATAGTAGATATGCAAGTATTGTTATTATTGTGTAATTAGCAGCTTTAGCTATATAACTAATTAACTTTTCCTGATTCTTATACTTAATTTCCTTTGCTAGTATATTTAATAAAATTGTCGATTCTATAAATGCAACCAGAAGTACCAATCCTAATGCAAGATTGAATGAGCTAGCTTTAATAATTAAAAATAAAGCAAACGCCCAAAATATGCCGCTTGTAAGACAGGTTAGTGATTGTCCATAACGAATTAGAAAAGTTATTTTTCCAAATTTTTTATCACCAACCACATCACGGAAATCCTTTAACAACAATCTTGCAAAAAATCCAAAACTTAAGCCTATAGTCAACAACCAGGGATATTTACTGGTGGTTGGTGTGGACAAAAAACCAATTGAGAAGGAATAATATACATATGATACCGATAGTAGAACAGGACTTAAGATTGTTCTATTTGTAATTCTAAAAGGTTTAAGTGAATAAGCGTAGTCTATAAGTAATATAAAAATACTAAGTATAAATACATCCAATCCATAAATAAGAGACACCAATAGAATTAATAAGCCACTTACAGCGTTGATTATCCATAATTGCTTTGAGTTAATATGATTCGTTGCTAAAGGTCTATCGTGTGCATTTTTTAAATTTATTTTGTCGATCTCTTTATCGCTATAATCGTTAATCGAATTAGCATGTATCGTGAATCCAACAATTAATACAAGTCCAAGTAAAGTTTTTATTGTGATACTGCCTGAGTAAGCGCTACCTAAAAACAATATCGAAGCACATGTTGCGATAATTCTAATTCTGGCAAATTTGAGTGACTGTCTAATCATGCTACTTCTTTGTCCGTTGTGCTGGGATTAAGCTAATGCCAATAAAAATCAAAACAGGCCAGAGAAAGTGATATTTAACGGTTATAAGGCTAAATAAAACTAAAACTAGGAGAGCAAGTATTCTATGTATATTTTCTTTTAACATCCGTACATAAATTAGTATACTTTAGTCAACATGGGAAAAAACGAAAAAAAACGTCTCGATAGAATTTATAAATCTAGTAAATTAAAACCACCGTATAATAAATGGTCTTTTTCTCATAGATTTTGGATATTTCAGACTGAGCGCATACCAATAATAATAATGACTGTCATAGGTTTTACTCTATCAGCAACTTTAGCAAAGTCAGGTGGGTCTTATAAATGGAATGAAGTATTGATCGCCACTTTTATGATTGTGCTATATTTTCTTCAGATACGGCTAGCTGACGAACCTAAAGATTTTGAACATGATAATGAATTTTATCCTGATAGACCAGTTCAAAGAGGCGTAATAACACTTAAAGAATTATCGAAATTAAAAACTATTACTATATGTTTATTCTTTATATTATCTGCACTAACCGGTTCACTAGAAGTCTTCATGCTTGCCTGTCTTCAACAATTTTACTCGTATCTGACAAGACACGAGTTTTTTATGAGAGATTGGCTTAGACAACATTTTCTAACTTATCAATTTTCTCATTATGTTCAATTGCTAATTCTTGATTGGCTTATTTTAACTGTACTAGGTATTCAGCCCATTAGACAGAAACTATTATTTTTCGTTTTTGTGATCATTATGATTGGTATGGTAGAAGCATCAAGAACAATTGGCGGAATTGATGGCAAGGCAGCCAAAGATAGATATTCATATTTTTTAGGAGTAAATGTAGCCTTAACATCATTTGTATTTTTTACGTTAGGATCTGCTATATACACAGCTTTCCTTATTAAATATTTAGGAGGTAATACAAAATGGTACATATTAATTATAGGCCTTTTAACAGTTGGTTGGTCTATATATAAATATAAGAGAAAGCCAATAATGAAAAATGCCGAACTTCTAAATGGTACTTCCCTTGTAATGTATCTTGCTGCGGCGGCTACATTGTATTTTCAATAGTTATGTATGGTAATAAAGCTAAAAACTTACAGAAATTAAAAAATATTGGGTTAAACGTTCCTGATTTTTATGTTATTCCGTCAACAACAATACAAAACCTAAATGAAAATATAATTGAGTCATTAATTCGTGATTTTGAGTCATGGTCTAAAGAATACAATTGCATGAGTGTAGCAGTTAGATCTTCTGCTGAAGAAGAAGATTCTGACAATAAATCCTATGCCGGTCAATTTATTAGTGTTATGCCTGTAACCAATAGTACAGATTTTATAAAAGCACTACGTAAAGTTGCCTCGAGTAAACCCTTTAAAGGCTATAAATTGGCCAAGCAATATTCTGTAAATGCAATAGTTCAATTATATATAGAGCCTGACATAGCGGGTGTGATTTTTAGTGTAAACCCAGCTAGCGGACAGTCTGAAATGTTAATTAATGCCGTTAAAGGTCATGGAAGTAAGGTGGTAGATGGTAAAGATTCAAATTCAATTCATGTCAATAGACCAGGTGGGGATATAAGATATGCAAATAATATATCCAAAAATCTGATTTCTCCAAAAAAGATCAAGGAATTAACTAATGCAGTATTGTTGATTGAAAAAGAACTTACAACTCCTCAGGATATCGAATGGGCTTTAGTTGGTGACAAATTTTATTATTTACAAACAAGACCAATAACCGTAATTAATCATTTGCGTTTATGGGACAACGCTAACCTTGGTGAGAGCTTTCCTGGAATCGTACTACCTCTTACATTTTCAATCTCTAGGCGGGGCTATGAACTTGTATATAAATCTCAAGGTTATGCTGCAGGATTAAATTGGTATCAGTTAGAAGAAAACCAACGTACTTTTAATGCAATGGTTGGAATATTCGCAGGCAGAATGTATTACAACTTAAGTAGTTGGTACAAATTTATAGGTTTTTTTCCTAACAACAATCAAAACCAAAAATATTTAGATGATCAATTACAAACTATTGGTAATGCAGTATATCTACCTCCTAGTAACTATCCAATAAGTTATAGGATAAATTTTTATTTTAGAATAATGAGAAGAACCATATTATTTAATTTTGAGAAAAGAAAATATTGGCGTCAACTTAAATCGAAATACGAGGATTTTGAGAATATGCCTCACGGAAATGATCTATTTAGTCAAATGGACCGTTATGCATTCATTGAGCAAAAAGTGATTCCAATTATGGGACGTAGTGCAGATAATGATTTCTTCGTAATGATTTATCATGGAATATTGAAAAAGAAGTTAAGTGTTTGGTTAAACAATTCTAAAGATGAAGCTTCGAACTTTCTTGGTTCACTTCATAACGTAATTAGTGCACGTCAAGCAGTAGTGTTGAGTGAAATAGCGGAATATATTAAAAATGATGAAACGGCTTCAAATTTACTTAAAAATACAAATTATATAAAATTAGACAACTATATATTAAATAGCAATGCAAAAGACTTATTGATAGAGTATCGTGATACTTTTTTGCATCGTTTCGCAGAAGATCAAAAGTTAGAAGTAGCTAACCCACTTTTAAAATTATCTGGTTTTTATGAGTTAATTCAAAGCTATACTAAACTCAACAATAAAACTATTTCTGATAGACGTAATATAGCAATGAATGCTGAAAGCGAAAGGAGTATTAAATTACAAAGTAGCCTAAAACTATCACAAAGAATCTTATATAAGCTGTTAATTAGTCGCCTAAAGAAGCACCTCAGAATTAGGGAACAAAACAGGTTATTAAGGGGTAAAGCCTACGCATATTTACGTGAACTATTTATCGAAGTATCAGAAAATCTTACTAAGTTGGGTTTAATCGAGAGTGCAAAAGACATTTATTATTTAGAGATTGAAGAATTATTTAAACAAATTGATGGTACAGGTTTTGAGAATAATCTTAAGCAAATTATAAGTTTTAGAAAGCAAAAATATAGCGGTTACCGAAAGCTATCACCACCCGCAAGATTTATAACAACAGGTTTAACCAATACAGTTCCAGCTGATTTTCTAACGCATAAATCTATAAACACTACGAATAAACATACTTTTAAAGGTACAATTTCGTCTCCCGGCACAATAGAAGGTAAGGTAATCGTACTAGAACATCCAATTATTCCAAAAGTACCGTTCGATATATTAGTAGTCTCTCATACGGATCCGGGCTGGACACCTTTAATTGCATTAGCCAAAGGTTTAATTGTCGAACACGGCGGAATACTATCTCACGCTTCAATCGTAACTAGAGAACTTGGTATCCCAAGCATAATCGGAGTTGAGGACATTACTCAACATTTAAAGAACGGCATGAATGTAAGAATCAATACATCAAGTCAATCTGTTGAGTTGTTGGCTAATGACTAAAAAACACATTATTACTGAGTTATCGAAGGCTGATTATATAACCATGCTTGCTGTCTTTTTAATAATTAATTCTTTCTGGTTGTTATGGCAAGGACAACTATATCTAGCTATAGCACTAACTTTTATTTCAATGTATTTGGACTTTTTGGATGGTTACATAGCGAGAAGATTTGGTGCTTCTATATATGGAAAGGTACTTGATACTTTATATGATGTACTAGGCTGGGTATTATTTCCTGCCCTAGTTATCAACATTCAAGCAAATTGGCAATGGTATAGTCTTTTAATTACTACTACTTTTTGTTTAGCTTCTATTCTTAGATTGAGTCGTTTTACTGTAGTTGGCTATGTTGAAAAAAAGTCAAAATACTATACCGGCTTGCCTGTGCTGTTTAGTAAATATGCTTTACTACTTTGCCTATTATTTGAATCTAAAATTTCACTACTTATATTAGTTATCATGATTCCCTTGATGGTTTCATCAAAACTTATTAAAAAACCTCATCCTTTATTTGCTCAACTTGAGATTGTATATGCGATAATCTTTTTAGTTATAAATACAAAACATGCGTGATTTAAGCTTCCTCAGTTCCAGTCGTATTCAATTATCTAATATTTCTAGAATTACTTACAACAAGAACATTAGGGAGCCAGCATTATATAGATGGAATAAAGATTTACAGTCGAAGAATCCTATATGGAATATTTTAGATGCTAAAGTATTTAGTTTAAGTGAAGGTGGGCAGTCTGCTCACGTAATTGCCATGATAGACAGTCGCTTACCAAAAATAGGCATTGTTGGATATTTTGGCTGTACGAACTATGAGTCTGGAGTAAAAGTATTAAATCAAGCAACTGAATGGTTAAAAAATGAACGCAATTTAAAAGTAATTTATGGGCCTATAAATGGAACAATTACCAATGACTACCGCTTTAATTTACAAGAAGACTTCCTTATACCCGGAGAACCCATAAATCCGACCTGGTATATAAATGTATTTAAAGAAGCTGGCTTCAAAGTTTATAACCGATATGTTTCGGGTAAATTAAATAATTATCAACGATATATTAGATTATTTATTAAAAATCCTTCAAAGAATAATATGAATTATAAGGTGCAATCTTTTAGTAAAAGGAGACCGTTAGAAAACCTAAAAATATATCACGAAATTATGAACGAGATTTTTCCAGTAAACAGTATATATTGTCCCAAAATATCTTTTAAAGAAAGATCATATAATTTAAAAGGTAAAGATAATATTTTTAATAATAATTACTGCTTTTTTTTAGAAGATAACAATAAACCGATTGGATTTATTATTTCTTATCCATATAAGAATCAATTAATAGTTAAAACAATAGCTGTATTACCAGAATTTAGAGGTAAAAAACTGTCAAGTCTTTTAATTAAAAAAGTTCATGAACAGGCCGAATTAGATGGTTTAGGTGGCGCAATATATTCTACTATTAGGGTTGGTAACTTAATTTATAAAATGAAAAGACCTGGAGTTAAAATCTATAGAAATTACATTACTATGAAAAAAATGAGTTAACTTAATATTTACTATCTTTTATTTTCTTAATTATATCTGAACTTGAAATACCTTTTGTATATTCAGGTTCAACTAATTTTCCGTCCCATTTCGAAATTGTTTTTATAGCTAGTTCTCGTGGCTTGCTCATTACGCCAGTTTTCCAATCATCACCATGCATAAAATATTCTGGTTTTAATTTGATTAAATTGACCCTGTAGTCCAATTCGGATTGAGGAATGACTTTATATACACCTTTAATATTCTCAACAACCGCCAATCTTTCTTTGTATTCCATCACTGGTACTCTTTTATAGGCCGTGATTGCTTCGTCAGTTAATAGTCCTACTATGACTAAACCAAGCTTGTTCCCCTCTTTTATAATATTAATATGTCCACGATGTAATATATCGGCAGCCATAGGAATATAGACTATTTTTTCTTTTTTTGATCTAAATTTATTCATATATCTTAAGCTTTTTTATTTAGCCGAGCGACTAGCATAATCTGTGAGTTTCGATATAGTCTTTTCTGCGAGCATACGACTTGCTATATCCCGTTTTGTATCTGGATTATCTAAATCTGCTTTAGATTGAGGATCCTGATATTGGGCCCGCATTAATTGTAATCGTGCATCAACTTCTTCATTAGTAAGTGGTATGTCCTCAAGTTCAGATATTTCTGAAAGTATAATAGAAGCTTTAAGTCGTTTACTTGCTTCTGGTTTTAGTACTTTTTCTATATATTCTGCCTCTGTTTGACCTTCGTCTTCCAAAAATTCTTTCATTGTCTGACCGCGGTAACTAAGATTTAATTTAAAATCTTTTAATCTGTTTTCGAGTTCTTTTTCAATTAATACTTCGGGAATTTTCACCTTACTCTTAGAACTGATTTGTTCCAGTAGCTTAGATTCGTAATCTCTATCTTCGGTGTTTTCTTTTTCTTGAGTAAGCTGGTTCTTTATATCTTTTTTAAGTTCAGCTACATTTTCAAACTTTCCAACTTTCTTAGCAAATTCGTCGTCTACTTTAGCTTCTACGACTTCTTGAACTTTTATAATACTTACAGTAAAAGTTATATCACGGCTTGCAAGCGCTTTTATTGTGTAGTCTTTAGGAAATTTAAGAGTAAAAGATTTCTCGTCTCCAGCTTTCATTCCAATAAGATTCTTTTCAAAACCGGGGATAAAATTATCACTACCTATTACTAGTGGATAGTCCTTACCCTCTGCACCGCTAACTGGTTTGCCATCAGAATTTTTACCAATAAAGTCGATAAAAGTCTGGTCGCCTGACTTAATAGCTCTATCTACATCATTTTTGTCAGCTACTTGAGTTTGAAGCCTTTTTATTACTTCTTCAACTTCTTTTGCGCCAACTGGTTTTATTAGTTCTTTAGGTAATTTAATACTTTTGTAATCAGGTAGAGTTATTTTTCCAAGTACGGGTACTACTGCTTCAAACTCAACCAATGTATATGGTACAAATTTTTTAACTTCTACCTTAGGCTGGTCTACGGCCCTTAATTTTTCTTGCTGAATTGCTGTTGAATAAAGATTATTTAGAGCTTCATCTAAAAATTTAGTTTGAAATTCTTGTTGGTTTACATTTTTCTCAACCAAATTAAGTGGAGCCTTTCCTTGTCGGAAGCCCTGAATTTTAATATCTTTTGCAAAATGATCTTTAAGGATATGTTCTTTAAGGGGTTCTAATTCGACTAAGTCACCACTAATAAGTAGTACAACTTCGTTTTCGGATTTATCAGTTCTTTTTACCTGCATAGGTGTCAACTTTAACAAAATCAAATGATTATTGCTAGTTCTATATGATTAAATTAAAATTTTGTGGATTATATTATTTGCTCTACCTTCAAGTTCTTGTTGGGCAATTATCTGTTCATTAGCCATAATATAATGTTCATCTAGCTCTAGTAATATAGCTTCTTCTTCAGGTAATAGTGTAGCGATTCTACCGATTTCTTTAGTTGCAAGATGAGGTTTTTGTAACCAAGTCATAGCGTCGTCAATTTCATCACCATATTTAAGTTCTCTTGATGTGGATATTCCATATGATGGCCCCATTGGGCTATCAAATAACCATCTTCTTGTTAAACTCTTATTTTGACCATATGTAGATTGTAAGGCTAAATATCCTGTCCTCTCAATTTTTTGAGGTAGTCTAGCTCGTTCAGTTATTCCCCATAATTGATCAAAGGAAAATACGGCTGGCCTTAGACCGGTTTCTCCAACATAAATATATGTACGATTATCAATTTTCCGACCCTCAGTATTTCCAGATAAAACTATCCGTTGTTTTGGTTCGATGCGAGTTGTTTGTTCAGCTTGATCTGCCAAAACTGAGCCAATAGAAAGTCTAAATTCTTTTACCAATTTTCTTTTCATTTTCGTCTCCTATATATGACAATTATGCTCTTTCCAGAAAGATTTTCAAGCATATTTAACCATCAATAATTTATTCTTACAATTTTCTAAATAATTAATATAACGCTTTTTTTATAGGTAGAATACAGATATATTTTTTTGATCAACAAAACTACATATAACCCCTTCTGACTCTCTATAGATAAATTATAAATTGTACCGATGGACCGTAATTAGAGAAAGGATAAAATATTCAACTAAGTAATATATTTTCTTACAATACGTTCTGATAACATTGTTACGACTTCATAATTAATAGTCCCGTATGCATCAGCAACATCATCTGCAGTTATAGAATATTTGCCTTGAGTCCCAATTAAAACTGCTTCATCTCCAATTTTTATATCGTCTAAACCGGTCACATCAACAACTATTTGGTCCATAGAAACGCTTCCCACTATAGGTACATATTCACCACCTATTAATACCCGACCAGCATTATTTGGCGATCTTCGCCAACCATCACCGTAGCCTATTGGCAAAAGTGCTAGTTTACTTGTTCGTTTTGCTTTCCATCGACGATTATAACCAACTGTTTCACCAGATTTAATTATTTTTAACATCGCTATTTGGCATTTAAGTGAAAGTACTGGTTTAAGCTGTTTTTTAACAAAATTGTATTTATGGTGAGTAAGATCAAAAGGAGTTAATCCAAAACTAATTATTCCTGGCCTTACCATATTAAAATGTGACTCAGGAAAAGTTAAAGTTGCAGCGCTATTGGCACAATGGATTAATGGTGGATTAATTTGATGATTTTTAAGAATTTCAAGACAGTTATTAAATATATGTAACTGCTTTTTTGTGAATAAGCCATCAATTGCTTCCGATTCTGCAAAATGTGTGAATACTCCTTCTAAATTTAGATTTGGAGAACTGACAACCTTTTGAGAAAGTTCTAATATTTCTTCAGGTGTACTACCTGCGCGGTGCATCCCTGTATCTATTTTGATATGTACGTTTATTATTTTGGACTGATCTTTAGCTACTTTTTGAGCTGCTACTATTGTGTTAAGGCTCATTAGCGTAAGACTGGCATCGAGTTTTACTGCCTCACTTATTGATATTGGATCAATATAATTAAGTATTAGGGTCGGGGTTGTTATACCGGCTCCTCTTACTCGTTTAAGCTCTCCTAAACTAACCACTCCTATATAAGTTGCCCCAGCTTCAATAGATGCTTTGGCGATTTCCTCAAGTCCATGGCCATATGCATTAGCCTTAACAATAGCCATTAATTTAACACCTTTATCAAGTTGTTTTAAAATAGTCCTAATATTGTGGCGGTAATTAACAAGATTAATTATAGCTACCGTTAAGCGGTCAGACATAGTTATAATTATACTGTAGTAACCCCTATAGCAAACCTTTTACATATGCCGCTTGCCCAGCATGCTGAAGATCATCGGAGATAACGCTAACTATACGTGCAGCAAGTGTAACTGGTGGATCCCAATTCTCATCTACTACTTCTTTATAATCTTCATCATCTAAACTATTAATATATTTAATTGTTTCTTCGTGTACTTCATCAAAGTATATAAGTAGAAGTTTGGCGCTGACTTTTATTGAAGCTACATCGTCTGATTTATGACCATATCCAGTGTCGTCCTCACTAAGCGGTAAATCAAACTTTTCATACCAGCCCCTGCTCCAAACCTGAGACTGATGAGCGACTTTTGCTATATGATCATCTTGAACCCTAGTTAAATGCCAAACTAACCAAGCAATAGAATTAGCAGATTCATTAGGTCTAAAAACGAGATTATTATCACTTAAGCCGTCTACTGTATTGTGTACTACTTCACTTATTCGCTTAAATGCATCTTTGATAATTTCATTTGTCATAGCTTATTTCTCCTATACATATATTATAAACCTGTTTAAAAGTAGACAATATTATCAAAAAGTTTGATAAAATAGTAATGTTAACTTAAAAATAAATAAATAAAGTATCAAAAGTTTAGGTTAAGACTATATATTTAACTGCCATTTTATCTAGAATACGTGAATTCATAGCACCTATATTTATTGGTGTAGCAGTCTTAAGTCTAGTTTCATATACTTATTTCAGTTCCACCACAAATAACCAAACTCAACCAAGACACAAAGTTATTAAGAAAATTACTACCAAAACCACAAAAGTAGTAACCACTGTTACTGTTCCTATAATTTCTACTCCAACACCTGTTCCGGACACCAAAACTACAGTAGTTAAGCCAACGCCCCCGGGTGTTACTACTGGATCAAAGTCACTTCCGGTTGTTATTCCATCACCTGCCAGTAGTGTTAGTACTCTTACACCAACCTCACCAACTTCTCCGGCAAGTTCTGGTGGGTCTGCGCCTTCATCAACAACCAGCTACACGTCAACAAATTGGTCGGGTTATTTAGCAACAGTTGGTAACTACACAACAATTTCTGGATCATGGCATGCTACAAATCCGACCGGTATTTCAGGGAGAACTTCAGCTGATGCTACTTGGATCGGTATCGGTGGTGTAACTAGTGGAGATTTAATTCAAACAGGCACAGATAATGTTATATCTAGTAATGGTCAAGTCACAGCTTCAGCTTTTTATGAATTATTACCAGGTGCATCAATAAATATTTCTAGTATTACCGTTAATCCTGGAGACTCTATGTCAGCATCTATAACAGAAATATCTAGCGGTCAATGGCTTATAAATATTACTGATAATTCAAACGGACAATCTTACTCAAATACAGTTTCATATAACTCTTCACACTCTTCTGCTGAATGGATAGAAGAAGACCCTAGCTACTCATCATATAGACAAATTCCATTCGATAACTACGGCATAGCTACATTTACTGGAGGTTCAACAATATCTAGTGGTAGTGCTTTGAATTTAAATAGTGCTTCAGCTCAACCCGTAACAATGGTCGATCAATCAAATGTGCCAATTTCTACACCAACTTCTATAAATGTCGATGGTGCCAGCTTTAGTGTTAACCGTGACTAAGTTGTTAATTATATATTTTAAAGTATAGATGGATCGTAAGCCCACACAGAAACCCAGTCAACCTGTAGATTGCCCTGGGCACTTGCGGCTGGTTTAGTAGTTGTATTGAGCTCAGACTCTGTTTGTAGTACCCAGTGCATGGGCGTATTGGGAATACTAGAAGTTGATATACCGATTACTACTCCATCCATTATAAATTTAACGTATGTAGGTGTCCAAACCGTTGTTGCTGTATGCCATGATGGATAAGTTGCAGTAGAGGAGAAATTATCTTGTTGGCTTCCTGATGTAGCATTTTGTTTATGCATATGTGCTCCCATTGATCCAGTAAGATTACCCTCAGGCCAATCTATTTCACCATCTCTGGGCCATGTTTCACTATCTGGCCAGAGTAAGAATGCCGTCTTATAACCTGGAATTGGATCTGATCTAAATCTAACGCTGTACATACCGTATAATTGACCATCGGATAGCGAACCATTTGGTATTTTTGCTTCAGGTACGGCTGTCATACAAGTACCTGCACTGTTTGTATGTATAAACATATTCATTACTCCACTAGATATGCTCATTGTTTGCGAAGGCATATATTGACAATCTTTTTGTGTATCAAGCCAGCCATCTGGATAATCCCACCATTTTGATTGTGGACCGGTTGTTGGTAAGCTCGAGCAAAATCCTGTTGAAGTGTTACATGTTTTTGGTAATCCGCTGCAATACTGTGTTGAAGCCCTAACACAACCAGAAAAACTACCAAGCGGGACGTTCTCATCAGCAAAGTTATCGTAAAAAACCTGCTTAAAATTAGTTTGATTTCCAATCGGTACACTTTGACCCGATGGATCATTTACGTTTCCAAAAACTACATTTTTAGCGTTTGATGATAAATTATCGCCATTAATAGAGGCGGGTGTGGTTAAATTTCCAGATTCTGCTTCGATATTTACGTAAGGAGATTGAGCATGGCTTTGAGTTAAAAGCTTAACACCAACAAATGACAAAACAAATATGAGTAAAATTGCAATTATTTTGTTTAGTTCAGGTTTACGAAGTTTGGTTGGGATTTTTATCACTTTTGTTGTCCTGAACACTATTTTAACCTAATTAAAACTTAATCGTCTTATTTTATTAATAAATAGACTAATTATTTTTCTTTTATAATGCTTTAAATGGATGAAGTTATATTTACGCTAGGCGATATTCTAACGCCGGTACAATTATTTTAATTGTAAAACAATTCGGAGTTTGCGTATTCCGAGAGTCAGTTAACTATTTAACTTAATGCGGAATTTGATTATATACACTTATCCAGTTTGTAGATATTTCTTGTTGAGCAGTTACTAGCGATAAATTACCACTACATACTTGATCATGCAGATAATTTTCCACGGCATCTTTTTGATGAAAGCCAGGAATAGGATTGGCTGCTTCAGGCCACAAATTAGCAATATCATTTGACCCACCTAACTCTAAGCTTATGAGATGGTCTACTTCATATTGACCGGAAGTATGGCTTGCAATTCCATACTCGCTATATACCGCATCTTTTTCTGAGCTTGGTACGTTTCTTACTGATTTTGAATATCCACTGACACATATTTGATCTTTGGAAACGTTTGAAAATACAGCACCAGGCGAACAAGCAGTATCCTGTAGGGGTCCATTTACAATGCAAGCAGATGTTTTAGTCCTTTGGCCAATGACACTACTTGAACCATTTACGGTTTGTTGGTTTGTAGTATTTGAATTTGGCGTATGAGTTTTTCTAGAAGCTAAATATGAACTAATACCAATAATTAATAACGAAATCAGTAGGTAGGTTAGCTTTTTGTTCATTTATAACAAATTACTAAGTATTCATTTCTAATATTTTTAGTGCACACCATTCAGTTTCGGAAATATATTTTTTCGGTTTCATACGGGAAATAGTCTGTTTAACTTTAGCAAAATCTTCCCCACCCATGTATCGTTTGAATACTTGTGGATTAATATAACTAGCACGTGCAATGGCTGGTGTATTACCAAGTCGCTGAGCTACTCGCCTAACACAAGCCGTGACAGCTTGCTTACGTTCTGTTTCAGAGTCTTTTATGTCCTCAGTTGCAAGGAGATCTACTGCGAGTAGGGTTCCACCCCACGTCCTGAAATCTTTAGCTGTAAAATCCTCACCCATGTATGTCTTTATATATTCGTTTACATCTAGAGATGATATGTCGTGCATCTTGCCTTCTTCGTCTTTGTATTTAAAAATCTCATAGCCAGGCATTTCATCCAATTGTTTTATAATTCGAGAAATAGTTCGATCATTTATTTTCTTGACGTGACGTTTACCGCTTTTACCCATGAAATCAAAAGTTACGCTGTAATTTGTAACGTCTATGTGCTTACTTCTCATAGTAGTAATTCCATAGCTATCATTTTCTTTAGCGTATTCTTCATTACCTATTCTGAAATAAGCGATATCAATAAGTTTAACAATACACGCTAGTACTTTTTCTTTAGGTAGACCACGTTTTAAAAGATCTTCTTCTACTTGTTGACGAAGATGCGGTAAGTGAGATGCAAATAGTAGGATTCTTTTATATTTTAAAGATTCTTGTTTAGCTCGAAACTTGGGATTATAGATTGCTTGAGATCTTCCTGCTTTATCTACTCCTTTTGCGAGTACCTTGGCATTTTCACTGCCAGCTATAGCTACGCTAGTCCAAGCTGGTGGTATACGTAATGCTCTAATACGTTCTAGATCTGCTTTTTTTGTTATTTGTTTGTCGCCATCATAATAGGCAAAATAGCGACCCTTTCGACTGCGAACAATGTTGAGTCTAGACATGAAGTATATTATATACTTTAATTGATTCGATCCGCTAAAATTAACTTAATTTTAGACTATTTAGTAACAATAAAGTTTCCTATTGCGTTGTCGTGGATATGGTCATGGAAATCATAAGTACCAATTTTATTCAGGGTAATTGTGAAAGACTGGTTATAATTTAATATTTTTTCGGTGACTCCGTCATAAGCTTGGTGATTTTCGTGTGGTCCAAAAGCGATTTCTCGGGTTTCGTGATCTTTATTAGTAAAAGTGATCTTGTCACACATATGTCCATTAGTTATTTCAGGAGAAGCGTAATCTCCTTTAAATTCTACTTGGTGAGTTACTCCTATCTTATTTTTACAATAATCTTGGTATGCATGCGAGGTATTAGGTATGGCTAATATGACAACTACAATTACACCGATGGCTAATGCAGTAATTCCTAGGTATAGTGGGTTTTTAAGAAGTTTAAACATATATATTATCCTTAAGTAGTTACGATTACACTACCATGCATATCAGGGTGTATTCCACAGTGATAGTTAAATGTACCCGCAGATTTATATGTATAACTGTATGATTGTCCTTTAGACAAAGGCTTCGAGTTAGGTCCTACGCTTCCACTGTCTAGGTTTACGGTGTGACTTACGTCATCTTGATTGGTCCAGGTAACAGTAGTTCCTACTTTTACCTTAATAGTTGATGGGCTAAAGTTGTAATTCTGTATGGTTACAGTACTGGTTGCAACGGCATTTTGGGAGTTTGATGAACTTGATGATATGGGCATTTTCATATCTTTTGAATTGTGACTCAAAACTACCACCGCAGCTACTGTTACCAGTACTGCGATGATAGCGACAATTATGCCTGTACGTTTATTCATTGTTAGAACTTAGCTGGGTACTGTTTAACTATTGCACCGGCAAGGATACTAAATATTCCTTCAATGTGCTTATTAGCGGCCATTAAATCTGATGCTTCAGCTGTATAGTTTTTCTGAACATGATCATCAATTATATGAGCAGTCATAGAAACGTGATCTGCAAGTGCTGCTTCTAGATTAGCTTCATCAATGTTTGGGTTAGCTTTAGCAAGGTATTGCGCGAGTGGCTTAGTGTAGCCAGTTGAAATAGCATTCAAAGCTGCTGTCTTACCAGTTTCATCGCCCTTTGATGATGCAACTGCATATGCTACGAATTGATCAAGGTGAAGTTTCCATACACTATTAAATGTCGCTTCAGCAGATGGGCCGTATACGCTTCCTACTGCTGCTCCAATATTTGTACCATTAGTATATAGAGACGCTGCTGTGGCAGAAGCATTTGGACTTCCATCTAGTGCACCATCCACTGCTTGATCAGTTAAACTCATGTGTTCAACACCTAATGTTACTAAATTAGCTCTAAGATCAGCTGCTTTAGTATCTGATGTAGGTACTTGTGCTGCTGATAACTGATTCTTTAAATCATTTTTTGCGTGATTATCTGAGATTTTTGAAATCCCAAATCCTAGTACTAGGCCAATAACTAGAGTTAATAAAATTAACCCTATATGACTATTACTATTATTTTTTGTTGGTTGTTCCATTTGATTACTCCTATTGCCGATTAGGCATTAATTTAGTTATGTAACTTAATTAAATTACTTAACTAATATTAAGTCAAGCACTTTTTTCGGAATTGGTGATAATGGTTTGTAATGTTTTTTGGAAGCTTTCAATTTCGTGAGGTGTTAATCCGCTTAATAGGCTACTGATTTCGATATTGAGTTCAGCCTCAATAATTTTTGCGAATTCTTTTCCTTTCGGTGTAATAACTAGGAGTTTTGCCCGACCGTCACTATGATGAGGTATTCGTCTTATTAATCCTTTGTTTATTAGTTCCTGAGCCTCTGTTGTGACAACTGGAGCTTTAACGCCAAGCATAGATGCAACATTAGATAACCTGATACCTTCAGGTGATTGAGTTGTTGCGCCAAGAATTGACCAATATGTAGGATTGAGATTGTGTTTTTCAAGAACTGAGTATACTCTAATACGCACAAGCTTATGTGCTTTGGTGAATAGTACACCGCTCATATAGGTAGGTAAATTCAACTTATTATCCTTTTGTGATATATTAATTAAGTAACTTAACTATATTATATCATTAATATGAATAAATCAAACAACTTACCACTAAACTACATTGCCTGGAGCTTAACGACTTTAGTAGTTATTCTTGCCATAGCTGTTTGGGGTGCTAATCTACAATGGCATTTTAGTGGATTATCTATATATCTTATATTCCCTATATTCGGTTTGATAGCATTTAGCGTAATGTGGTCACACTATGTAATTAGCTTTTTGAATAGAACTATCTATAACCAAGATTCTCTCAAGTTCTACTATAAGATAACAGGCTATATTGTACTTATTGCTATTTTATTTCATCCTGGTTTGCTTGCATACCAAAGATTCAAAGATGGATTCGGTCTGCCTCCTCGTAGCACGCTGAGTTATGTTGCGCCAAATCTCCGTTGGGTTGTACTTCTTGGAACTATAAGCTTTTTAACATTTCTAGCTTATGAGTTATATAGACTATTTAAAGATAGATCTTGGTGGAAATATGTAGTTTACGCTAATGAGTTAGCGATGCTTGCAATTTTTTATCATGGACTTAAGCTCGGCAGTAATTTGCACGGAGGATGGTTTCAGTATGTATGGTACTTCTACGGCGTAATTCTAGTATTGATACTTGGATTTTATTATTCCGAGCGTCTTGGCATTACAAAATATCTAAAAAAGTAAAGTTTTTTGCTTAAGCTTGCCTTTCAAAGGCACCCTATTTACCATTAAAATATGATCAAGATAAATCCTGAGTTTGAAGAAGCAAATTTAGAACAATTAAGTATGGCTCTTGTTGCTTGGGAGCAAAGTGCCCAAATTGGAAATAAGCTTACTGAGAGTTTTCGAGATTTAGAATATAAGTTTGCTATTGAGCTTACAGAGTCTCTTATTTATAGCGTACGACCTAGACGTATGGATCAATTAAAGATCGGCCAAACTGCACTTGATGCGAGTAGTTATGATGCTGCTTCGAAAGGAATATATAAACACCCTGTAACAGAAATAAGCCCAAGTTCAACTTTTGATTTGTTTAATACTATTAGTTTTGTAAAACCAGAAGAAAAACAGAGAGATCTTTACGTCGGTAATGGATTATACCTTGAACTTGGACGTGTTGCATTTACTCTCGCTGATGGCGGTGAATTATCTATTGTTAAAGCTCCAATACAAAATTAATTTCTATTATTTAAAATCTTTTACAAACTCAGCGGTAGCGTTAGGTGAAATCGTTGAGTTAGGCACTGGTGCGAGACCCCAATTCCAAATTCCAGCTTCTATAAAATTATGCGTAGCTATATAGGTAGCCATACTCTGTATAAAATAACTATCATCGCCGCCCGTTATTGAGCCATTATTCGTTGTTCCGCTTGGGCAAACAAGACCTATAATTCTTTTACCGTTAGAACAATCAGTCCAACCAAGACCCCATTCAGGGAAAGACATCTGTTTGTTATGGTTAGCACTAAAAGTAGCAAGCCAGTTAAGCCCCTCTGGAGCATTCATAAACCAGCTCCAATGAGATTGAGGTGTATTGCTAGTATTTGTATACCAACCATTGTCATACAAATCAAAGCCAATAGCATCGACATAACTATCACCAGGATAATAGTTTTGTAGGTCAGTTGCAGCACCTCCAAAGTTAGGATTCCAGACAAAAACAAATTTTTCACCGGGAACCGAACGCATAGTCGTTACTATATTTTGCCAATACTGAATGTATTGAGCTGGTGTAGCATTACCATGTACCGCCCAGGGAAAACCGCCAATATTAAATTCCCAACCAATTCTAATTAAAGAATTAGCTTGACCATCATTAACCATGTTTTGAGCTACTGTTTTAAAATATTGATTATAGTCGCCTTTTGCACCTGCCGCCCAACAAGCAGAAGCAGAAGTTAAACAATTTATAGATGTACCGGTGATAGGATCAGGACCATTGTATGGAAGCATTGGTACACCCCATATCATTCTAAAGTTGGTATTGTTGGCAGTTTGAAGAGTTTGCCATTGTTTTATATAGTAGGGATTTGCTATGCTCTCGCCATTAGCATTCCAGCTATTGACTGGATCACGAAAGTCTAAATATTCTGTGATGAAAGTAAGCGGATGTCCTATCTGATCACCAACTGATTTTGCAGCATTTATTGCTTGATAACCCGAGTAAGCACCTATTACTTTAGATGGGATTGAACCACCAAAATTCACATAAGAACTACCCGAAGAACTGCTATCAGACTGAGCCGCAGCTGGAACCGATAACGATCCCTTCTCAGCTTCCAAAGATACATATGGACTTTGTGCACTACTTGAAGTTAATAATTTAACACCAATAACTGTAATTATTAAAATGACAATAATACTAATTGCTTTTTGAGGTTCTAGTTTTGGTAATATATTATTTAACTTGACCATTTACTTATTACATTTTAAGTATAACTTTATATCATTATTGATTAGTAAAGATTACCAGCTGGTGTACAACGTGGAGTAGAACCCCCTACTACCATATTTACAGATCCTTTTGTGACGGAATTTTTTATGTTTGAGTTTGGCATAGCAGAATAAGCGCTACGAGCGTGAATTGGAACAACTGTCCCGTTTGCTTTAATCCCAATTGTTACATTCCATACGGGTACTGGATAAAGAACCGAACCGTTATTTTGGTAATCTTCTATCCAAGTTCCGCCACCATCCTTAAAAGATGCCCGAACTCCAGCCATTGCTCGCGGAAATAGTAGCGAACCAACATAAACCGAACTTTTCCCTGGGAAGCTCACATAATATGCAAACCAATCACCCGTTGAAGTTGATGTTGTTCGGTAGACTTTTGTTGTATATGAACCTGCCGGTAATGAACCAAAGCTATGTCTAAGACTTACGAAATTTCCTTCACCAGAACCAACAACTATAGTCGAGCCAGCCCCCGCAATAGCGTTGCTAGGGTTTGATGTTCCAAACTCACTCCAAAGGATTAAACCAGAAGTTTGCATGCCATAATATTGAGCTGTGTTGTCTATGTTGAAGTCGTACAGCTGTAAGAACATTTGAGTAGAAACCCCGGGATTATTTACTAATTTAACTGAGTTAGTTAGCGAATTTATGTCTGGATGATTAAATGTCCAATTAACGTATGTCATTCCTCCATTTGGTGCACCAGGATAATTAGTAGGTGCAACACAAGAAGTCGTTTGGGATGCAAGCTTAGTTGAAATAGGACTTGATGCATGGGATCCGTTTAAGATCCTCACACCAGCAATAGCTATAACTACAATCACGATTAACGGAAAAAGATAGTGAAGACTGAAACCTTTGGAATTCAATTTATTTATTTTGTAATATTTCATTATTTTTCTTTAGAACTTATGCTTAGAGCTTATATAAAATGACACGTAAAAGCAAGTTATACACTTATTTTTTTAATAATACGAATTGTCAGTGTACAATGCTTATAATGCAACGTCGGGCGGCAACTAATAAAAAAACTACTAATCTAAAAAGTATAGCTATAGTAGTTAGCGTCATGTTTGTAGTTGTAATATTAATCGGATTTGTTGCTTACCACTTTATGAGCGCAAATGCTGCTAAATCAACTGAGAATAACACTTTTAATTATAGTTGTAGTGCTGGTCAAGAGAGTTTATCCTGTTATCAGAAAAAATATCAAACAATTACCCAACAACAGGGTGTTTCAGCTGCATTCACAAAACTTAAAGCGGCATATTCTTCAAGTCAAACAGTCCAGGCATATTGTCACCAGCTAGCCCATGTGATTGGACGAACAGAGGCTGACAAAGTTAATAATGTCGATATAGCATATTCACAAGGTGATAATTTTTGCTGGTCGGGCTATTACCATGGAGTAATGGAGTCTATAGTTACAAAAATCGGTGCGAAAAACCTTGACGCTAAGATTCCAACAATTTGTGCAAGTATTAAAAAATCTAAACCATATTCCTTTTATCACTATAACTGTGTTCACGGCATTGGACATGGAATTATGGACGTAACTGACAGTAAGCTGTATGTTTCGCTTTCAACTTGTGATTTACTCACCGATGATTGGGAGAGACAATCATGTTATGGTGGAGTATTTATGGAGAACGAAATGGATGAGGTTAATCCCGATCATCACACTGCATTCTTTAAAGCTAGTGATCCAATGTTCCCCTGTACATCCGTTGACGTTAAATATAAAAATCAATGTTATTTAATGCAAACTTCTCATGCCTTACGTGTAGCAAGTGATAATTTCTCTCAGGTATTTACAGAATGTAGTGTTGTCGATTCTGAATTTGTTGACACCTGTTATCAGAGTCTAGGGAGGGATGCTTCCGGAAATAGTAGCAGTAATGTTGATCAAACCAGAACGTCCTGTATGTTAGGTCAAAACTTTGACGCACAATCTAATTGCGTTGTTGGGGCTGTAAAGGACTTTGTATCTTATTATCACAGTGACAAACAAGCCACTATTCTATGTCTATCACTTGATACTTCTCTGCAATCAATCTGTCAATCAACAAAGACCCAGTACTACAGTACATTCTAATAATTTATAAATACAAAAATGTTATACATTAGTTATTAGTGTTTTTATAATAATGCTTTTTATGAGTAAACAAAGACAGGGATTTAACTAAAAATTACTGTACAGGTATAATTCCTACTCTACCAAATGTGTATACACCGCCCCCATTAAAGCTAATAGTAATATATACGTCTGTCGGCGTTGCATATGAGTCGCACGCTGGTATTTTCTGTGGTGTTGTATAGGAGAGTGTTATACCACTGGCGATATTTATTAGTGGTGTGAATGATTGAACATTAATCGTACTTATACCTGCTGATTGGTTTCCGTTCACGGTCACATAAGTACCTGCGTTATTACCAACATTACTAAGAAGGAGGACTTGACCGTTTGTGAGAGGTACAGACGTTTTAAATGCACCTATTGAGATTGTGGTGTATGGTCCTCCAGCAGTAGTATAGGCAACTGATGTAGAAGCAATAGCGGACGGAAGATAAAGTGGAGACTGAATAATAATCGGGGAAGAAGGCATTACGTATGGATCATTGTTACCTAAAACAAGTCCCGTATAGCCCTGAGAGTAATCGGGAACTTGAACATTAATATAGCTAGTAAGACCTTCAGGGGTAGTACCATTAAAGTTAGCGTCAGTACCTGTAACTGAAAGTATTTCAAGGAATGTGGTAAGTGATTTACCGGTATAATCAGAACCCACAGTTCGTGACTTTGAATACAACGCAAGTGTACCAGATTTCCCCGATCCGACTGTAATTCTCATTGCACTACCAGGAACTCCGTCCGTTCTGGGAATATATGCGAGACTTACACCAGCAGGTGCTGCCAACCAAAGTGGGGCTGTTGCGGGTAGTCCACCATTTGGAAATCCACCTGTTCCAGGATTAAGTACAGTACCGCCGAACTGTACCCAGGATGCTGTCGTCTGTGGTAGGAGGTTGAATGAATCAGCGTAAGTACTTGCAAGTGAGCCAGATGGAAACAATTGAGTGAAAATAGTTGCGAGCGCAGTTCCCCACGCTTGTGCACCTGCGTTATTCGGATGTATACCATCATTTGTATATTCTGAGACGGTGACAATAGTGCCAGATGAGACAACTGAAGCAGTCGCTGAGGTAACTGAAATAGACGAAGCAGCTGCAGCAGTTGAGGAAGATGTAGAAAAATACTGCGCAGTCCCACCACTTCCCACCATAATAATCTTCCCTTTAGCAATCGTATTTGGTGTCGTTCCAGTTAGTGGTATTGTCGTTATAGTTCCAGCCGATAAGCCTGTGGTTGTACCAACATATGTCTGTTTGTAATTAGTATAAACTCCTATCGATACATCAGTAAGTACTGCTGCAGCGTCGCATATTGTAATACCAGGTCTCGTATCTTGCTGACGTATCCACGCATTTACTTGGTCATGGATTTGTTGTTGGGAGTTTGTGAGAGCATTCCGAGGAGGAATGGTATTAAGAATTACCTGTATTCCAGCAGCTGTGAGCGAAGTGATTGTTTGGTTTATACCACAACCAGTGGTTAGACCTGTACCATTAATAATTTGGTCTACTGCAGTTGATACAGTTCCGCTAAGTTGAGAATTCACGCAATCGTTAGTACCGATTTCCACAATACAAGTTGTAGGATTTGCTGTGATCATACTTGAAACTCTTTGCGGCCAGTTTGAATTGAGACTACTAGTGCCTGCAATTCCATCTAAAAATTTTAGAGTTGGAGCATGCCCACCCGCCATACAAAGTGCCCATGTAAGATAACCATAACTGGTCATTAATGCACCTGATTGGTAACAACAGTTAGATGAAATCGAATCTCCTAATACACCAATAGTGTTACTTAGTTTAATGTCTACTGGACCAGTTGCTCCAGTGGGCCCCGAAGACCCGATAGGACCAGTTGCACCTATTGGTCCAGTTGCTCCAGTTGTTCCAGCTCCAGCTGGACCGGTGGATCCAGTTGTACCAGCTATTCCTGAAGGTCCAGTAGCTCCTGTAGAACCATTTGGCCCAGTTGCTCCGGTTGTTCCAGCTCCAGCTGGACCGGTGGATCCAGTTGTACCAGCTATTCCTGAAGGTCCGGTAGCTCCTGTAGTACCAGCTCCTGTAGCGCCATCATTTCCGATTGGACCTGTTGCTCCGGTAAATCCTATAGGCCCTGTAGCACCGCCTCCTGGCCCAGTAGCACCAACTGAACCAGTAGCACCAGTAGTTCCTGCGCCGGTAGCACCCGTCGAACCCGCAGATCCATTCGGTCCTGTAGCTCCGGTTGTTCCAGCGCCGGTAGCGCCCGTTGTACCTTGAGCTCCAGTAGCTCCTAAGGGACCAGTTGCTCCAGTAGATCCAGCTATTCCTGTAGGTCCGGTTGCTCCTGTTATTCCTGCACCAGTTGCTCCAGTTGCTCCTAAGGGACCAGTTGCTCCAGTAGATCCAGCACCACTTGGTACTACCCATGTACCATCGCCTCTTAAATAGTTTGATGTACTACCAGCACCGGCACCTAGTTGTGTTGTTGGAACTGTACCCGAAGCATTAAGTCCGGCTACTCCATTAGATGATCCTACTTGAGATTTAACTATTCCACTAGCTTGGCTTATTGCTCCAGTCTGAAGAGTTCCGTCGGCATTATGAGATTGCAGAAGAAAGCCATTGAGTATGTTACCCCAATTACCTTTATCACCGCCAGTTGTGGGTAGTCTCTGTGCAACCATATTTTTATTTAACCTCTAATTTACCCATAGAGTAAACTAATATCATTAATCCAAATTATATCATAAACGGTTTGCTAATTTACGAAGTAAAATTAAATAATTATCTTAAATTACTACATATATTAATATTCTAATTGGTGGGCGAGAAAGGACTTGAACCTTCACACCTTGCGGCACATGCTCCTAAGGCATGCGTGTCTACCAATTCCACCACTCGCCCAATGCAACTATTTTACAGAGTATTCTTATAAAAAACTAGCTTACTATCACCATATTCTTTTTCAGACAATAATTTCAAATTATTAAACTCCGGTAAATCTGAGTCTGGCGGCAAAGATAATATCAATATGCCATCTGTTTCTAGCTTAGTTTCAAGATAAGCTATTTGGTAAAGCTGAGAATCATTATAGGGAGGATCTATAATTACTATGTTGAATTTATCGTAGTTATATTGTTGCCAAGAGTAGAAATTTGCACTAATTAGTTTAATTTTGTCACCAAGGTCTAACTTCTTAATATTTAGCGATATATCGCCCTGGGCTTTTTTATTTGATTCAATTGCCACTACACTTTTTGCGCCTCTACTGATAGCCTCAAAGCTAATTGCACCCGAGCCTGAACAAACGTCTAAAAAACTTAGTCCATCAATGTCTCCAAGTGAGCTAAAAATTGCTCCACGCATTTTCTCACTCATCGGATGAGTAGCCTTAGCAGTTGAAGCAAAGTTTCTACCCCCCAAACTGCCAGCTATAATCCTCATTTCTTAACTTTAACAATCTCTGCGTCAATTAGAGCACTAAACCAAGCTAGAGTAACGGTTTTTACAAGTGCTGGATATAGCTTTTGACGGATAATATATGCCGATCTAGGGGTCCATCCACGTCTAATATAATTGTGGTAAATGTCTAATACTGCTATTTCTCGCGCTGTATTCTTAAATACTTCTATAATCCCTTTTTCTTGAAGATTTTTAATTTCTGCTGGTGATATATCGGCAGCTTCAACCGACAGAGGCGCAAGCAAAATTGCAACTCCAAATTCAAAGTAACTATGTGTACTTATCAACCCCTTAGGTCCCCACATCTTCCAGGTATTTTTTACAGTTCCACCAGGGGTAGGACCTTTTGGTATCCATTTTTTTCTAATTGTATCCCGAGACTCGAGTCCTTCACCTCCGTTAATTTCAACTAATTTTTGTTCATAGGGATAGTGATGAGCTGGAGTCAAACCATCTACCATGGCATGAGCAAGCCAAGCTGCTTCAAAAGCTATACGTTCGTCATTCTTATTTCTAAGCTCATTAACTAGGTTTTTATAATGTTCGTTGATTAACTCTATTAATCTAGAGTCCTCATCGTCAAATGGGCTGTAATAGTGCCATGGCTCATCTCTAGCTGGACTCTTACGCTTAATTGCATCCGGACCATTCTTGCCCTCAAAATTTAATATCTTTGTAACACCAGGAAAAATATCGCGATTTTTAACCAAGATCGCGAGCTGTTTTCTCGCAATTCGATCAATTTTCTGGTGAGTACCTATAACTTTGCCAGAAAAGCGGGTTAGGGTTGTTCCGGAATACATTTTAGTTTGAATAATATTAGAGTATTTAATTCAGGTTAGTAACTGATCTTATTCGTTCTACTCTTTTATTAAGCTGTACATATTGTAACAAATTTTCTTTTTTGTCTATAAACTCAGTCGCCGCTCGTCTAGCTTCGATTATTAAATCTTGGTCAGTTAATTTTGCTACTTTTAGATCTAAGCCATCATGCCCGTGCTGTGTAACCCCGTAAATTACCCCTGGACCTCTAATTTTTAAGTCTAGTTCAGCAAGTTTAAATCCGTCAGATGTTGTTTCGAGTGCTCGGAGTCGACTACTTGGTTGATTATTGTCGTCAAGAAGCAAATAACAATAGCCTTGTTCATGATTTCGTCCTACTCTACCCCTGAGTTGATGGGCTTGAGCAAGACCAAATCTCTCCGCACTTTCAATAATCATTACACTAGCATTAGGTATGTTTACACCAACTTCAATAATAGTAGTAGCCACGAGGACATCTATCTTGCGTGCAACAAAGTCTTTCATGACTTTCTCTTTATCTTCAGTTTTTAATTTGCTGTGTAATATTCCTACATTAAAATCTTTATATACTCCCTTAGAAAGTTCATTAAATACTTTTTCGGTAGATCGAAAAGGCATATTGTCGGAATCAGAAATAAGTGGGCATACAATAAATATCTGTTTTTTAATCTTGAGTATATTTATAAGGCTTTCATATAGTTCTGTTCTTTTGTTAAGAGTTATTATTTTGGTTTTTACCGCCAGGTCGGTATAAGGTTTTTTTCTTATTACAGATATGTCTAGGTCACCATAAAGTGTAAGCTGGAGCGATCTGGGTATAGGTGTAGCGGTCATAGAAAGTAAATGTGGCATATGCCCAGCTTTCAGCATTAAAGCTTGGCGCTGTTTAACACCGAACCGATGTTGTTCATCAATTACAATTAGTCCGAGTTTTTTTAAACTTACTTTTTCTTGGATTAAACTATGTGTACCAATTATAAAACCTATTTCACCGCTATTTAGTTTTTCAATAACTTGAGTTTTTTGAGCAAATTTATGACTACCTATTAATAATCCAACCTTGTGGTCTAATTTAAATGGTTTTAAGATCTTATGAATAGTGTCGGCATGTTGTCGAGCAAGAAGCTCAGTCGGAGCCATAAGAGCTACCTGTAGGTCTTCGTTCATAGTCATATGTGCAGCCATTGTCGCTACGACTGTTTTGCCAGTACCTACATCTCCTTCAAGTAGACGATTCATTGGGACCGTTTTTTCAATATCTTGGAGAATTTGCCAAGCGACTATTTTTTGCTCAGAAGTTAGTTTAAATGGAAGATTATTAACAAACTGCTTAGCTAATTTTTCGCTAAACTTAATGCTAAGAGCTTTTTCACTTAGTAGTTCATTTTTGTTCATAAGGGCAGCTAAACTTAAGTCAAATACTTCCTCAAAGGCAATTCGGTGTTTTGCTTCATATAATTCTTCATTTGATATCGGGAAATGCATAGTTTCTATCGACTGTATAACTGGCATTAATTTATATTCATCTAACATCCATTTAGGTAAACTTTCATTAATAAGCCTTAGGTATGCTAAAGCTGGTTTGATTGCTCGTCTTATCTGAAGTGAACTTAATCCTTTTGTTTCTTTATATACCGGTACAATTCGAGCTGTATTAATCGGAAAACTACTTACCATTTCAACAGATGGATTTATCATACTCATTCGTTTATGGTGCAAACCAAACTCACCGGATATATAATATTCTGCATCTTCTTTAACACTAGAGGCCCGATATGGTTGATTAAACCAAACGAGGTAAATACTACCTGTTTCATCGCTAGCAATACCCTCGGTAATATTTAGACCATGACGTGCTCGTCTACTTCTTGCATTTGTTATCTTTGCTTTGATAGTGACTGGACCTGGTTTCGTTTTATTAATTGGTACAACATGCGAAAAATCATTATATTTCCTAGGGAAATACGTAAGTAGTTCTTCAATATTATTTATACCAAGTGTTGCAAAATTACGCGCAACTACCTCGCCAATTCCAGATAATACTGTAAGTTTGTCCGATAAATCCATTTGTATTCATAAGTATAGACTAATCTGTATGTAGTGGCCGTAATCATTGATTTACAATTCTTAACTTCATAATTTTAGTTCCGTTAACATATATTATTGTCTAGGTTATTATTAGGTGAGCATGAGAAAAATTAACAAATCATCGATATTTTATCCAAATTACGTCGTTTCATCAGTTTTAGAAATTAAACCAAGTGATCTATTTAAACTTGGTATAACACACATTGTTTTTGATATAGACGAAACACTAGTACCTAAACGAAAATCAACTTTATCTAAAGATTATATTATTCACTTAAATAAAATAGATAAATCAGGTATAAGAATCATTATTGGAAGTAATTCGAGACGAAACCTCGATTCTATTACCAAACATTTCAATACCCAAGTCATCCGCCCAACTATATTTTCATTTAAACCACTAAGTAGTTACTATAGAAAAATTATTAAATTTGCCGATACTGAACCTACTCACATTGCTATGGTCGGAGATAGAATTATCAATGATTCGATAGGTGCCAATTTTGCACATATTAATTCTATCCTTGTACTTCCAATTAATCGAAAGCCAGGATTTCTTACGAAATTAGTGTTTAGAGATTAAATCAAATAAAGATTAATCAAAAATCTCGAGTAGATCACAGCATGTTACATTATTTGTACCAGATATAATTAAAATGATTAGCTTTTGAATTGGTGTCTGAATTAATAAATGAAAGAATAAAACACCTTAATATATTAAATATTACCCACGATGTTTACAATAAATTAAATTCTATACCTGGCTAATTTCGTTTCAACTGATTTATAGCAAAGCTCACCTGACACTATATAAGTTACAGTTATTCTTGATTTTTTACCTTTTTTATGTTATACTTATATTACTACTTCTGAGAGATTTTCTCAGGTGGTACCTTAACATGTCAGTTTGGATTAGGGTGCGGTCAATGAGCTTTCAAAATAAAAGTTCGCTGTCCGCATCCTAGAGGAAGTGGAATGTAGGTGCATGAATATATCAAGTATCTGAAACCAACAAAGGAGAGATCATGATTATAATGCGTAAATTACTGCTGTCTGTTGCCACAATATCAATTGTGTCGTTCGTCTTACTGTCAAACGCAAATCCTGCTCAAGCTGCTTCGATTCAACCCTCCGCCACACAACCAGTTCAGTTCACTTTCAGTACCCAATACCAGTCCGAAGAAGCAATTGTCACATTGCCAAAGGCTTCTTCTGGATCATGGTGGCAGGTACACATTTCGTGGACTAGCAATCAAGGTGGTCGTGGTAGCCATATGTTTCAAAAGGAATTCGGTTCAGTTCATCTGTATGCACTGCTACCTAATAAGCAAGATACCTGCGGTGTCCAACATCCACAAGGATCATGTGAATGGACCGTCAAGGTCACCATTCTAACGGGACCACCGAGGCATCCTGCTTATCAGAAGCCCTTCATAGATACATATTCGGCCTAAGTACTCGGCTAGCCAAGTTCGCCGGGTGGTGAGGTTTTGCGTACTCCTATGAGTTCACACAACCTCACCCCCGGCCTTTGGCCTTCACCCAAACTGACATGTAATTACTTTACATAAGTATTTTCGAAAACACTTTATAATTATTTAGTTACCGTCTAGCGCTGCTGGAGTGTCTAGTGTGGTGTATGTTCCTTGTACCCCAGAAGTGTAAGGGATTTGCACGACATTCGATAATTTAATATGTGATTGATTGTCACCAACCCCACCGATAGGAGCGACGTATTTTACGTTTGAAAGGTTTATAGTACCTCCTTGCTGAACAAACCATGCGGGAGATTTAGGCGACTTGCCAACGTTACAAGTTTGACGATCCAATGTTAGATTATTTAAAGATAGCGTTGCAGGTTTAACAACCTGGCTGCTCGCCTTGACTAACACTTTACTATCCATTTCGATATCTGAAGTTCGATGAGAATCGCATCTTTCATTTATTTTGCCACCGTTAAAAGTAACAGTTTGTCCTGAACTTGCTGCTGCACTGCCTGTAATTAGTACACCAGGTAAATTAGCATTATTAAAAGTAACCGGTCCTTGGAGTAATTCGTCCATGTAAACACCGCCGGCAGGCCCGGTAGCATTATTGACAGTCACATTACTTACACCATATGGTATGTCGCTCTGAAATCCCCAAGCCTCAAAGGGAACAGGACCAACTAGATTTATGTTATTAAAAGTTGCATGATCAGCTGCTGCTAGAGTAACTGCGTCTCGTCCAGTTTTATAAACTGTAAGCCCATTTACGATTAAATTAGTAGTCACGCTCTTGTGTGGAGCAAGTCCAACTTCTAGCCCATCTCCGAAAGTATTTTCCGTAATAACATTGTTAATCGTCGTGTTATATGGACCATTTAATTTAATACCTTCCTCACCAACCCATGGACGTCCACGGTATCCTGTAATATTTCGACTACCTTCTAAAGTTAAGTTACTGAGCGTAACGTTACTAGCTGTATAGGATACCGAGATAATCGGAGATATATGTAAACAATCACCGCAAACATTTTTTCTAAATCTTATAGGGTCAAGTATGGTAGCGTTTTCAATTGTAATTCCAGAAGTTTTTACTGCTATACCATTTCCATTTGCTAATTTATAACATTTTCCATTACCGTTCCAGGTTCCACCGGCCGGTAGAGCTTCAATTTGTACTGATGGATCACCCAGACATTTATGTACAGAAGTTGGGGAAGCATGAGAAGCTTGATAAACTCGGACACCAGCTAATGCTAATACTGCGATGACAATCACTCCTAGGATGTAGTGATGGCCGAATCCTCTATCATTACCTAGAATAATTTTAATTTTTTTCATAGTTTTCCTTTTATTTTTGACTACTTCACTATTTCATGTTAACACGCACATGCTTGAATGCAATGTTTGTTTTAGAGATAAAATATTAAAATACTCATGCATAAGTTATCAATTATTTGTTCTCTGAATATTGCGTTTGAATAAAATTATTTGATTACAAAGTTTTAAATTCTAAAATTTGTTTAATGTGCTTTTTTTATAAGAAAAAAGACGCTTGGGCCGAAGTAAGATTTTGCTAAAGTTGGTTGCATAACTTGTTCCGCTTTAAGCATTAACGAGCGAGGAATAATTTTTTTCAGTCCAGGGCTACGCAAATTAGATACTGATAGAATTTTATCAACTTTGAGATTAACATGAGCTAGTTGCTTTAGGACTGTTCTGGGGTTATGGTTAACGAAAGCAATTTCTTCTTCACGTTTATTTTTACGTGATCGAATATCTACTGGTTCATCAGGAAATTTTTTCATCTGTAACATGTGTTTAATACGATTTTCAAAATGAGTATAATTTGCAATCTCTAATATGAAGTATCCATCATCCGATAAAACCCTGGCAAATTCACGAAACTCTGGCATAGGATCTGGTAAATGATGCATAACTCTAATCATAGACAGTAGGTCAATAGAACCATCTTCAAAAGGTAGATTGTTGGCTTGAAGCTTTTTACGCTCGATTTCAGGATTATTCTTTAAATAGTCGGCAGCAAGATCCAATTGTTGGTCGGAGGGTTCTGCTAATGTAACTTTATCGGCATAATTCTCGTAAAGAATACATAGTCGTCCATAGCCACCACCTACATCGACTGCATGCTTAAAATGTTTTCCTTTTAAAAAACGCTTGATAGCAATTTCCTCAGCTGCATTTTCGTATTCTCTACCCTTCCAGTAATCTAGATAATTATGGTTTGGGTCGTTATATTGGTCAGCTTTACGGGTTAATGTTTTAGTTTTTGTCATAGATACAAAAAGTAGTATATCAGATTACGCTTCAAGCTCAATTACCACTGAATTATTAATTGCTTTTCCACGTCTTAATATTAATTTGCTGTCTTTAAAATCTTCAACTTCAATCTCATCTTTTGAATATGCTGTTCCATTCACATATATACCACCGCTTTCGATCAAACGGCGTGCTTCACTTTTTGATGATACTAGTTCGGAATTTACTAAAAGCTCAATAATTGTTATAGGTAGTTTTGTTGTTATCCGAGATAGTCCATCGTGATCCATTCCACCCGTAACTAGTGCTTTAGTTGCTTGACGGGCTTTTTCGACCTCAACTTCACCGTGAACTAGTTTTGTAACTTCATCAGCAAGGACAGTTTGAGCGTGTCTTCCTGATGGGTTTGATTTATGTTTAACTATTACTTCGTCAATTGAGTCTTTATCTAGTTCAGTAAAAACTTTTAAATAGCCCTCTACTCCTGCATCATCTAGCTTAATCCAAAATTGGTAGAAATCTAAAACAGGAGTCTTATTAACATCTAGCCATACTGCCCCTGATTCACTTTTGCCAAATTTCTTACCAGTTGACTTATTAACTATAAGTGGACAAGTGAAAACATTTACTGTTTGATTCTTGGCTTTTTTAACCAACTCCACGCCTGAAAGTGAATTACCCCATTGGTCACTGCCCGACAATTGTAATCTGACATTATACTTTTCAAATAACTCGAGGTAATCGTATCCCTGTAATAGCGTATAACCAAGCTCGGTAAAACTTATGCCGCTACCACCCTCACCAATTCTTTTTGAAATATAATCACGTTGGATTAATGGAGTAACGGAAAAGTATTTACCGACCTCCCTTAAGAATGTAAGTACGTTCATCTCACTAAACCAATCTAGGTTATTAACAAATTCTAATTGTTCGCCTAAAAGACTTTTGAGTTGAGAATTAACACTAGCTACGTTCTTACGAATGGTTTCTTCTGACTGTAATGGTCGTTCACTATCTTTGCCGCCTGGATCACCAATTAAACTTGTTGCTCCTCCAGCTAATATGACACCATTTCGTCCATGTCTTATGAAGCATTTATCCATCATTACTGCAGCTAGATTTCCTATAGTTAGTGAATCAGCTGAAGCATCATAGCCGTGATAGAACTTTGAATTGTCAACGTTAATATCTTCTAACTTAGGGTAAGTAGTTTGGTTTACAAAACCACGCCAAGTTAACTCTTCTGAAAGGGTCATATTACTCATATATTAGACAGTATAACGTAACTTTTCTTATAAGTTTACATTTATAAGGCATGATTATTGAAGCGAAATAGGAAAGTTTTTGCTATAATTACTTACTATAATGAATACGTTTATTCGAGAGGTGTTTAACTATTAATGGCTAAACCAAGACAATCTAGTTCTCGTTCAAAGAGTACAAGTACTGGTAGGCGCAGTCGTAACACATATACAACCAAAAGTGGGCAGACTATTAAATTAAATCAAAATATGTCGCAAAAGATGAAGGGGTTTAAAGATACCTGGAAAACCCATAAAGCTGCTCGACTAGCGGGCATGCCCAAGACTCACATGAAGCGTTTCTTATATAGAATGAAGCCTTCAAATCTTTATCATTATTGGTTCAGTCGTGAAGGCGCTATTATGGCGCTCAAAGTATTTGGTATAGGTGTTGTAGTTTTATTTATATTGCTTGTAGGGGCTTTTGCATATCTACGAAAAGATCTTCCACAAATTAACAATATATATGGTCAAAACTTAGGTGGAAGCATCACTTATTACGATAGCACCGGTAAAACTGTGTTATGGCAAGATTACAGTGCCGTTAAGCGTGTTCCTGTTGCGGGAGCTGACATATCACCATTTATGAAGAATGCTACCGTTTCGATTGAAGACAAAAACTTTTATCATGAAGGTGCTTTCGATGTTAAAGCAATCCTTAGATCGGCTTATCATGATACGACCAGTTCAGGCAGTGCGCTACAAGGTGGTTCGACAATTACACAGCAACTGGTTAAATTGAATGAAAATTGGACTAATAACCGAACGATTATACGTAAGATTAAAGAAGTTGTACTTGCATCAGAATTAGAACGTGAGTATTCCAAGCCAGACATTCTTGCAGCTTATCTTAATATTGCACCCTACGGAGGTGTAGATTATGGAGTTCAAACTGCTGCTCAGGATTATTTCCATATAAATGCGTCGCAACTTAACCTCGCTCAAGCCGCTTTTCTTGCCGCAATTCCCCAATCACCAGACTATTATTCGCCATATAGTCCTAATTTTAATTCTCAAGCTCTAGCTGGACGATCAGAATACATACTCAATGAAATGCAAAAACAGGGTTATATTACTGGTGCACAGAAAAAAGTTGCGCTTGCTGAAAATGTTGTGGCAGAAGTAAAACCACAACAGTCTAAATATTCCGGTATTCAATCTCCTTATTTTGTATTAGCCGCCAAGAATCAACTTCAGCAACAATTTGGTACTAGCACTGTAAATCGTGGTGGATGGAAAGTAATTACAACTGAGAATATCACGCAACAACAAGAAGCTGAGTCTTTAGTAGCTAAAAACTTACCCAATGTTAAGCATTACGCTGGTGATGAAGAAGCTATGGTGGTGGAAAATGTTCCAACTGGACAAGTTACTGCATTAGTTGGTGGAGTCGACTTTAATAATCCGAGTTATGGTCAGATTAACTACGCCACAATTCCAGTTAATCCGGGATCTAGCTATAAGTTATATGACTACACTAGTTTAATTAACTACAATAATAATGCTGGAGCAGGTTCAGTACTATATGACACGCAAGGCCCTCTTCCGGGTTATCCATGTACCGATAAGACTCTTCCAGCACCTAAGGGCACCGGTAATTGCTTAGAGGACTATGACTTCAAGTATCCCGGACCACTAACTCTGAGATATGCATTAGCTGGTTCTAGAAACGTTCCGGCGGTAAAAGCCATGTTAATTACTGGGGAATCAAAAGTAATCAATCTGTCGGAGCAAATGGGTCTAAAGAGCGGCTATAATTGTTTTTATGATGCCGCACTAACTAAAAAAGCACCTTGTTATGCTTCAGCCGCTATTGGTGACGGAGCATACCTAAGACTCGATGAACACGTCAATGGGTTTGCGACAAATGCTAGACTTGGGAACTACATTCCTCAAACTTATATTCTAAAAATTACTGATGCTAACAATAAGAACGTTTTTACCTGGACTCAACCAAAGCCTCAACAGGTAGTTAAACCAGATGCTTCATATATTGTCGACAATATGTTGAGTGATCCAAATGCTAGTTATTTACCAGCTTCATATAAGTTCCAGCATACTAACGGATGGGATTTTGCAGTAAAGACAGGTACAACAAATGATAATTACGATGGATTAATGATGAGCTTCTCTACACAATACGCAGTAGGAACTTGGGTCGGTTATCATACTCGTCAGGTCGCCTTAGTTGCCGGTGGGATGGAGTACTTAACTGAACCACTTGCTAGAGGAATGATGACTTATCTACATAAAGATCTTAAACCAAATAACTGGGTTGCCCCTGCAGATATTAAAACTGACCCAGCTTATGTTGTGACTGGTCACGTAGGTGTTGGTTCAGTTGAACCTAGTCCAAGTAAAGATATATATCCTGGATGGTATAATCCCCCTTCACTAAGCGGGAAAACTGCCACAATTGATATCGTGTCAGGAAATCTTGCTACTAGTTGTACGCCAACACTTGCAAAAAAGGGAGCTGGTGCAACGGCTAATTCTAATATCTTTTCGATTGATACTTTTGTAAATAAACCCAGCACTGTAAGCACCTTTAATACTGCTCAAAACGATACATTACACCAATGTGGTGATCAACTTCCAACAATTAGCCTTCAATCTGCCAATATAACTTGTAATGGTACGACTTGTTCTGCAGGAGTTAATGTCGCGCAAGGCACACACCCACTTTCAAGCGATAAATATCCAATACAAATAAATGTGTTAATTGACGGCAAGTCAGTTGCTGGAACATGTAGCTTTACACCAGATATAAACGGATCTAGTCCTGCAAGTGCGGCGACAGGACAATGTACTTTCCCGTATAATTTAGGTAGTCAACATACAATTCAATTGCAAGTTGTAGACAGTGTTCTATATTCTGCAAATACTGCGTCAGTAATAATCAATACACCATCAATGACTTCTCCAACAACAACCGGTTCCAATCCAACAATTAGTTGGACCGGAGGAAGTGGACCGTACACTGTACAGGCGAACGGAACAACATATTGTACTACTACCTCTCAAAGTTGTAGCGGAAGTAATTTAGGTGCTCCTGGTCAATACAATATTCAGATTATAGACAACTCAGATCAAGATTCAAGTCCAGTAACTCAAATCACAGTCAGTGGACCATAACACAGTTGGCTGATTATAAAAAATACTCAGTAGGTTATTTTCGTCTGCGAATATTTGGTTTAAAGTTGGGTTTGTCGATTAACTGAGCAAACAACATTTTTCCAGCAACGGTTTGAAAAGATCTTTCAATTTCAACCTCTACTGTTTTGCCCATTAATCTAGCTCCGTTCTCTATAACTATCATAGTGCCGTCATCCATGTAACCAACTCCTTGTGAAGGGTTGCTGCCTTTTTGTAATATCTTAATGCTCTTTCTTTCTCCCGGAAGAACAGATGGGCGTAGTTCTTGAGCGAGTTCATTAACATTAAGTACTTTTACTCCTTTAATATCTGCAACTTTATTCAGATTAAAATCTGTAGTATAAAGTGGACAGTTTAGTTTAATGGCTAGTGCGACCAATTTATCGTCAGTAGGCATATTATCGCTCATAAAGGAGCTATCAACGATTACAGAACAATATTTACTTGCCTGAAGATCTTTAACAACATCAAGTCCAAATCTAGCTCTCTCCCTTTTATGTGAGTCATTACCGTCTGCAAGCATTTGAAGTTCGCTAATAATGAACTCAGGAACTATTAATTGGTCAGGTACAAACCCAGTGTTACTAAGATCAACTATTCTTCCGTCAATTAATGCACAAGTATCAAGTATTACTTTCCTGGCAGTTTTAGATTTAGTTATTTTTGGTTTTTGTTTTACTAATAATATTCCTAGAATAATAACTAGTAAGATAATTTCGATAATTTGCATAATTTAATCCTTCTCTAAGAATGAGTTTAGCGCATTTCTAACATTCGCTACACCATGATGAGATAATTTATTTTTTATAACTTTTGAAACCGGTCCGATAGTACTAACAAAACCCAACTTACTTGCTTCAGCTAATCGTTTTTCAACAAATGGTACATGCCTTACTTCGCCCGAGAGTCCAACTTCTCCAAATACTACAGCATCACTTTTTAGTTGCATGCCCTTTGTGGCAGATGCAATTGCCATACATACAGCAAGATCGGCAGCTGGTTCATTTATTTTTATACCACCAACTATATTTATATATATGTCACTTCCAGAAAGATTTAGTTTGGTTCGCTTTTCAAGCATAGCGACTAGTAGATTCAATCGATTTAGATCAAAGCCACTTGCAGTACGTTTTGGATAACCATAGCTTGTTTTATTAACCAAAGCTTGGACTTCGACGAGTATTGGCCGACTTCCTTCCATAGTCGCAAGTACTACGGAACCATCACTCACTTGTCTTTCGGATAACAGGGCAGCTGATGGGTTTTCAACAACTCGAAAACCTTCTTCTACCATTTCAAAAATGCCAGCTTCTTCTATTGAACCATAGCGATTTTTTGAAGCTCGTAATACCTTAAATCCACCGTACCGATCCCCCTCTATTTGTAAGACTACGTCAACCATGTGTTCAAGTAATTTAGGACCAGCTATATTCCCTTCTTTCGTCACATGTCCAACTAAAATAACTGCTGTATTGGTCCGTTTAGCGGCTGCACTTAATAAATAAGTAGAGTTTGTGATTTGATTTACGCTACCGGCGGCTGATGTTACGCCAGTACAAGTGAGTGTTTGGATCGAATCAACGATGACTAATCTATAGTCGTCTTCGTTAATTGTTGCAACAATATCATCTGTAGAATTAGAATTCGCAATTTCGAGATTTTTGGAACCAGCACCCAGTCGGCTTGCTCTCATACTCACCTGATGGGCTGATTCTTCACCGCTGACATATAAAACTTTGTTTTTAGCTGCTAAAGCATTAGCAAGTTGCATAAGTAGCGTGCTTTTGCCAATTCCCGGCTGACCAGCTAAAAGTATTACACTGCCAGCAACTAATCCGCCACCAATAACTTTATCTACTTCATCAATTCCGGATACCATTCTTGGTAAATCGTTTTTAAGACTTGTTAGAACTGTGGCAACTTGAAGTTTTCGTCCTTTAGAAGTTTCAGAGCTTCCCAGTAAGGTCTGTTCTTGAAGCGTATTCCATTCCCCGCAATTGTAACAACGACCACTCCAACTGCTGCTAGATGCACCACAGTTACTACATACATATTGAATACTACCTTTTTTTGCCATAATCTCTCTTTGTATATTATTTTACCAGTTACTGAGTAGTTATAGTACTTGGTTGACTGCTTATTGATTTAATTAGATTGTTTTCTTGTACTGCTATCGCGTTTCTACTAACTATTAGCGCATTATATTGGGAAATTAGAGATTTTGTTTGTTCAACTAAATTATCATAACTATCTACGGCCTGATTATAAGAACTAACACCAGCATTGTAAGCGGCAATTTGATTAGATGATCGAAGTGAATTTAACTGAGCTTGTTGAGCTTGTAACGCCTGACCTTGAGTTTGTAATGTTTGTCTATTTGCCGTTATAGTAGCTTGCCAAGAATTTAATTGGATGTCGTCAGTTTTTACTGCCTGTTGCCTTTGAGTGAAAGCTGCCTCATAAGTATTATAATAATTCACTATAGTTTGTCGGTCTGTAAAGTATTTTTTGTAATAAGCTTCTAGATCGGATGGTAGGGTCGCAACAGTAGTACCTAGAATCGAATGCATTTCATTTGGAATTGAACTTACTCCCTCCGATTTAACATATAAATCATATTCGGTTTTAAGTGTTGGATTAGTTGATGAGAGCTGTGAATAAGCTGACATAACCATACTATCTACATGTTTTTTATTAGAAGCACTTAGTTGTGAATATATTGCATGTAGAGTTTCATGAGCCGCAGTAACTTGTTCGACTCCATTAAGCTCAGGTTCTTGAACGTTATATAAATAAATTCCTTTATATATAACCGTACAACCAAGTACTTCAGCTTGTTCCGCTACTTTACAATTTTGATTAAAATTTTCGCTGTTTTGAACGGCTGGATGATAAACATAAAATAATTTACGCGCATATGGTGTCATGGTTGTTTGATCAGCAAGCTGTACTATCGAAGCTGGTGGATTGTATCCGTAAAGTCTGAGTTCATTATATATATTAAATCGATTTGCCCAGCCAATAAAAACTAAGCCAATGACTACAAGTATAGTTATTAATAGGCCTAATCCTTTTGACCTAGGTTTTTTCATATTTTCCTTATTCAGTTAATGTTTTGTAGTTTAGCTTATCTTTCTGCGCACTAACTTGAATTATACTGCCCTTAGGAAGTTTGTCATCTAAAATATTTGAAGCTACTTCATCTTCTATTGTGTCTTGTATAAGTCGCCTAAGAGGTCTAACCCCATTATGGGCATCATAACCTTTATCCAATAAGTACTTTTTGCCTGATTCAGTTAATTTAATTGAAATGCCATGTTTAATAAGTCTTTGTTTAAGTTCATCAATTTGAAGATCCATAATTCTTAAGATGTCGGCTTTAGTCAGAGCTCGGAAAACAATAATTTTATCTATTCGATTAAGAAGTTCTGGTCGCATCATCTTTTTTAGATCATCTTGAACTTTGTCTTTATTTGCTGCATGTAAGTTATCTAGATCTTTTAACTCATCTGGTGCCGATGCCTGAAATCCTAGAGAAGCTTCTTTTTGGAGTTTATCTGCACCGATATTACTAGTCATGATAACTATAGTATTTGTAAAGTCGATTTGTCTTCCTTTAGCGTCTGTCAGAACACCATCTTCTAGAATTTGTAGTAGCATATTAAATACTTCTGGGTGAGCTTTTTCTATTTCATCAAACAATACTAAACTATAGGGTTGTCTTCTAATTTTATCTGTTAATTGTCCACCTTCATCATATCCAACATAACCAGCTGGTGCACCAACAAGTCGGGCTACAGTATGTCTTTCACCGAACTCGCTCATGTCGATCTTAATTAATGCTGATTCACCACCAAAGAATTCTTTAGCGAGTACTCTTGCTAGTTCAGTTTTTCCTACACCAGTGGGTCCCAAAAAAACGAATGAACCGATTGGTCTTTTGCCACTACCAACACCAACACGATTACGCCTAATTGCTTTTGCGACCGATTCAACAGCTTCAGATTGGCCTATAACGTGTTTACCGATGGTTTTCTCGAGGTTTAATAAGTATTTAGCTTCTGATCGAATTACTTTCTTAACTGGAACTCCTGTCATTCTAGCTACTACTTCTGCTACATCATCACTTGTTAAACTGAGTTTACTTCGGCCCTTATTACCAGCTTGTAGCTTTTTAAGATCGTCATTAATCTGGCTAGCACGCGTTTTATACTTAGCAGCGTTTTCATAATTCTCAGCTTCTACGGCCTCATCAATTCTTGTGTTTACTAGTTTTAGTTCCTTCTGAAGTCGTCTTACATCTGGTGGCGTTTTACCTTTGTCGATTCGAATATATGCTGAAGTCTCATCTAATAGATCTATTGCTTTGTCTGGCATGTAACGATCATTCACATATCTGTGTGCAAAATTTACTGTATCTTCAATTACTTCATCACTTATTTTTACTCCGTGAAATTCTTCATAATGTTTGCGAAGTCCTTTTAAAATGGCGATTGATTCTGGAAGTGTAGCTTCTGGTACTTGTATTGGTTGGAAACGACGCTCTAGCGCAGCATCTTTTTCTATATGTTTAGTATATTCATCAGTAGTTGTCGCACCGATTACTTGTATTTTACCCCTGGCTAGAGCCGGCTTTAAAATATTACCAGCATCCATAGCACCTTCTGCAGCACCAGCGCCGACTATTAAATGTAACTCATCAATAAATAAAATTGTATTGTTATCATTTTCAAGTTCGTTCATGACTTTTTTAAGACGTTCTTCGAACTCACCACGGTATTTAGTCCCAGCTATCATTCCGGCAAGATCAAGCATTACTATTCGCTTATCTATTAATGAATCAGGAACATCTTCTGAGATTATTCTTTGAGCTAAACCCTCAGCTATAGCGGTTTTACCAACACCAGGTTCACCAATTAAAACTGGATTATTTTTTGTTCTTCTATTCAAAATAGTAACTACACGACGAATCTGAGCTTCACGACCAACTACAGGATCAAGTTTACCGGCACGAGCTTGTTGTGTCATATCGACGCCATAGAAATCTAGGGTAGTTTTACGTTGACGTTTAGTATGTCTACGACCTTCAGTTGCATATTCACTAGAATCGTCATAGTTTTGACGATCAAGAAATTGTTGAACTTCATTTGTTAAATTATCTACATCCACACTCATGTCTCTAAGTAGTATGGTTGCACGTGCATTTTTTTGACTTAGAATGCTAAAAATAATATGTTCTGTTCCAGTAAATTCCTGGTTATAATCTTGTGCAAATTCTTGAGCCATCTTTAGAGTGAGCTTAGCTGTTTCACTTAGATTCTTAGTCGCTGGATTTATTACAAGTGTCTTCGGTGTTAAATTAAGAGCTAATCTAGCTCGATCTAGTGTAACTCCAGCACCTTCTAAAATTTTTGCACCCATTGACGTTTCTTGAGCTAAAACTCCTAAAAGTAAGTGTTCTGTACCAATATAAGCACTTCCAAAACCACGAGCTATTGCATCTGCGTGTTTTAGGCTTTGCAGTGCATTATCAGTTAAATGATTAATGAAATCTTGAAAATCTGGTGAATTAGGTATCATAAGTTTTATTAACCACCTTTTCTTGTGAATTATTTTGAAATATCACTATATACATAATATCATTTAGCACTCGTGAGTCAAGAGTGCTAATTTATAGAGTAATTCATTATTATTTTGAACTTTGCTTGATGTATAACTTTATGGTTAAATAACAGTCTGTAAATTAATCGGGATGGTCAAATGGATATACCTACGAACAAAAGATACTCTAAAGATGGCGTTTATGATGCACAGGTCTTCTTAAGTCAAGGTCCAGAGAAATTAATCGAAGAAACCGAATTATATTTAGATCATCTTAATCCAGAAAATTCATATAATTGGCATCAAAGAATTCAAAGTGCAAAGATAGCTATTGGATTAACAGCTTTTATAGGTATTGGATTCTGGGCAGTATCAAAAAACGATCAAACAATTTTTAATTACATAGGTGATGGAATGCGAGGTCTTCACCCTTAGGGGATTATTTATCTTCTGTTGTCTCTACTTCTTCGCCATGTTCATTGATGGCATCAAGTAAACTACTTTCTAATTGTTCTTTTTTCTTTAGCTTTTGAGTTACAGGTTTGTCCTCAGGCTTTGCTTCAACTTTTGTGTCCGATGATGGTTTCTCGTCTTGAATATCCGGTGCAACTGATGCTTGTTCGTCAGAAGTTATATCAATATCGTAACCAGTAAGCTTACTAGCTAATCGGACATTTTGGCCATTCTTACCAATAGCAACACTTAACTGATCTTCAGGTACAAACACTTCAGCTTTTTTATTTGTTTCATTTAGAACTACTTTAGTTACTTTAGTAGGACTTAACGCATTAGTTATATAGGGTATAGTTTCTCCATCCCAAACAACTATGTCAATCTTTTCCTGATCACCGACTTCACTCATAACTGCGTTTACACGTGTACCATGTCCACCAACGAAAGTTCCAACAGGATCAACACCAGGTACTGTACTAGTTACAGCAAGTTTAGTTCTTACACCACCTTCTCGCGCAATACCTTTGATTTCAACAGCGCCAGATTCCATTTCAGGAACTTCAGCACGAAATAACCATTCAATAAATTGGGTGCTCCCACGAGAAACAACTAATTGTGGCCCACGAAAGCCTCTTTCAACATCTTTAAGAAAAACTTTAATTCTTTGACCTGGATAATATCGTTCATTTTGTATCTGTTCACTTTGAGGCATAATTCCTTGAGCTTTTCCAAGATCGACTCTAACTATTCGGCCTTCTACTCGAGCAACGATACCGTTAATAACAGTCCCAATTTTATCTTCATATTCATTCATTATAATTTCGCGCTCAGCCTCACGTAGTCTTTGTAATATAACTTGCTTAGCGGTTTGAGCAGCTACACGTCCAAACTGAGTAATTTGTTCATGTACTTCAACTGTCTCATCAACTTTTACTTCAGGATTTATTTTTTTCGCATCAGCAAGAGTTATCTCTACAACTTCGTCTTCAACATTGTCTACAACTGTTTTTGTTACGAATGCGTCAACTTGACCAGTATTAAGATTCATGGTTACTCGGACTTCTTGTTCACGTTCACCATAATCACGTCTATAGGCGGCTGCAAGTGCTTGTTCTACCGCGTCTTGAACTACATCTTCAGGCAGATTTTTTTCTTCAGCAATTGATTTTATAGCTATTGCTAGCTGTTTCATATCAAGTTCCATAAATAATTTCCTTTCCGGGTTTTTATGAAAAAAGCCGACCCGATTGGCCGACCTGAACATAGTAATTATATCTCAGCGTAGTGTTTATTGCAACTAATGTAGACCAGAACCCATGCTAGAATTAAATGAATGAAGACTTCCGTGAAACAGTTATATGACCAATTCAAACCTAAACACTATCTACTTAGTCTAGAGCCAGACCAATCCAATAAAACTTTCAAAGGCAAAGTTACTATCGAAGGTCTAAAAATCGGGCCTACAAGTCAAAGATTAGTTTTTCATCAATCTGGTCTTAAAATTACTAAAGCTATCGTTACTTATCTTGACAAGAAATCAACAAATGATATTAAGATATCTAGAATCAACCAACAAGATAAATTACAAGAATTAAGACTTCATAGTTCAGATAAACTTCGATCTGGTAGATACACAATAGAACTAAGTTTTACAGGAAAAATAACTCGCCAAATGAATGGTATGTATCCTAGTTTCTATAAACAAAATGGCAAAGACAAAGAACTACTAGCTACACAATTTGAAAGCCATCATGCAAGAGAAGTCTTCCCATGCATCGATGAACCAGCCGCCAAAGCAACTTTTGATTTAATAATGACTACAAATAAAGTAGATACAGTAATTGCTAATACGAATATAGCTACAGAAGTTATTGAAAAATCGAAAAAAACTACAACTTTTGAAACAACACCTAAAATGAGTACATATCTATTGGCATTTGTGCTCGGAGACATAAAGTACAAAGAAGCTAAAACCAAAAAAGGTGTAGTAGTTCGAACATATGCTACTCAAGATAAAGTTGAATATGTAGATTTTGCATTAGATGTAGCGGTTAAATGCCTAGATTTTTATAATCAGTACTTTGGTATAGACTATCCGCTCGATAAATGCGATCTTATTGCACTTCCTGACTTTTCCGCTGGTGCTATGGAAAATTGGGGTTGTATCACATTTCGAGAACAGGCACTATTAGTTGACCCTAGTAATACTTCACTAGCTAGTAAACAATATGTTGCGTTGGTAGTTGCACATGAACTCGCACATCAATGGTTTGGTAACCTAGTAACAATGCGCTGGTGGACAGATTTATGGCTAAATGAAGGCTTTGCAAGTTGGATGGAATATCTAGCAATTGACACAATATTTCCAGAGTGGCAATTATGGATACAGTTTGCTGTTGACGAACAACATCAAGCACTTAGCTTGGATGCACTTGAAAATACTCACCCTATAGAAGTTCAGGTCAAACACCCAGATGAAATTAGAACTATTTTCGATGCAATAAGTTATTCAAAAGGGGCAAGTGTTATTCATATGCTTCATCAATTTGTCGGACCAGAAAACTTTAAACTTGGGCTAAGATATTATTTAGAAAAACATGCATATTCAAATACTGATACGATAGATTTATGGAAAGCGCTTGAGGATGTATCGAAAAAACCTGTCAAAAACTTCATGCACAAATGGACAACATCTTCTGGTTTCCCGATGGTAGAGTGTAATGTTACCGATAAAAATATTACTCTTGCTCAACAAAGATTCTTTATTAATCCAAAAGCCAAAATAAGCGACGACACCATTTGGCCGGTTGCTTTATTTCCAAGTAATAACAAGTTTTCTAAAGATTTAAATGTTCGACATAAAATTTTTAAGGAAACTTACAGTGACTTTAAATTAAATATGGGTCAAACAGGTTTTTATAGAACTATATATAACCCAACTCACCTTGAAAAATTAGGAGAACTAATTAAACGAGGAAAGTTAAAACCAATCGATAGACTGGGTATATTGAGCGATGTATTTGAAACCGCGAAAGCTGGTAAATTTGATACCGCAGAAGCGCTACATTTCCTTACTTTCTTTAAGAACGAAGATAATTTTGCTGTTTGGGATATCATTTCTTCTTCAATCGGTAGTATTAGAGCAGTAATGGATGACGAAGCTTTGCGAGAAGACATGAAACCCTATATTAGAGAACTGGTTAGTGTTGAATTAAAAAGACTTGGTATAAAACGTAAAAAAGTTGACAGTCATTTTGATAGATTACTACGTCCGATAATACTAAGCATGGCAGCAGCAGCTGATGAACCTAAAATTGTTAAATATTGTTTAGATATATTTAAAAATATTAAAGAAGTAAATGATGTTAGTTCAGATCTGCGTGCCTCGCCAAGACCTGGAGAAGTTAAAAGAGGAATTCTTGATCCTGACTTGCGTGGAACAGTATTCGGAACGGTAGCTCGATTAGGTGGAAAAAAAGAATATGATAAATTATTAAAACTTCATAATCAATCAACTATGAGTGAAGAACGTACCACTCTAGTTGGAGCTTTAACTGCCTTTAAACAGCCTGGTCTAATAAAAAATTCACTTGATCAAATAAAGTCAGATAATGTTAGGCTTCAAGACGTGACATATTGGATCGCATTTAGTTTTATGAACCGTTATTCTAAACATCAAACCTGGGAATGGCTTAAAGATAACTGGAAATGGTTAGAAAAAAATCTAGGAAATGATTTGTCTTTTTATAGGATGCCAATTTATGCAGCCCGCTCGTTTAGTGAAGATACTTTCATACATGAATATAAGAAGTTTTTTAAGCCGTTACTAAACCCATCAATGGATAGATCGTATAAGCAAGGCCTAGAAATAATGGAGTTCCAGAGTGCATGGCGTACAAGATCACTTAACGAAGTTAAAACGTTTTTTGAACAAACGACTAAACTACATATCTAGCTAATGGTTTATAAAACATTCTGTGTTGAATACAGGGACCATATTTATTGATCATTTCGAAATGAAGTTTCGTTCCATATCCGACATGTTTTTCAAAGCCATATTCCGGAAACTCTTTTGACAAATTAATCATCAAGTTATCTCTGTGGGTTTTTGCGATAATACTTGCTGCACTTACGGCTGGTATTGTATTATCTGCTTTTATAATCAATTCAACATTACTTTCTTTTGGTAGAAAATTATAATTACCGTCAATAATTATTTTATCAAATTTAATATTAATTGAATTGAGAGCATTTTTCATAGCATGAGAAATAGACCAAGTTAAGCCATGCATATTTACGTCTTCAATACTAGTTATACCTATTCCAAATGCTATTGCATCACGTCTTATAATTATGTCCAATTTTTGTCTTTTCACTTTATTCAGTTTTTTCGAATCCATAAGACCAACAATTGGTTTGCCTAATATTACAGCTCCAGCAACAACTGGCCCCGCCAAACAACCCCTGCCCACTTCATCTAATCCAACAATTAAAAAATCATTAGCCATATTGAGCTAATGATAGTTGAAAATTGCTTGTAGTACTATTGTTTAGGTTCTGTTTCCGGTGAATCTCTATCATTTTTAGATTCTGTTTTCGTTTCTGTTTCTTTTGATTCTTTTGGCTCTTCTGTATTTATAGCTTCACTACTTATATCTTCTACTTCAGTTTCTACTTCGGGCTTTATTTCAGGAATCGTGTTAACGGTCTGACTGTCAAAGTCCACTCCTGAAAGTCTTGTAGCTTTTCCGGTCAGTGCGCGCATGTATGAAAGATAGTTTCTTCTAACTTTACTTCTTTTGGTTACTTCAACCTTAAGAACTAGTGGGCTATGTAGTAAAAAGCTCTTTTCAACACCAACACCACTTGATATTCTTCGAACAGTAATTCTATGAGTATGGCTACTGCCACGATCAACTCGAATGACTAATCCCTGAAAAACCTGAGTTCTTTCTTTATTACCTTCACGAATTTTTTGATGAACTCTAACAGTATCACCACTATGAACATCAACAACTTGCGGTTTCATGTATTTCTTATTAATTTGATCAACTGTAGTGTGAGACACTTAAATAACCTGCCCAATAATTAACTAATTTCGTAAAGTATAACATAACTTACCTAGTTTTGGAATATCAAATAACAACATTTATCCTCATATTATATTTAATAAATAAGTGCTACTTTTATTGCTAATTATAAGGTCGTATTAATGTTCATTGTACTTGTGGTTTCTTAGTATTGCAGGCTATGATATCTTTAAATTGATGAGTGAAAAATTGCCAAAAAATAATGAAACAGAACCCCTAATAGCATGCTCTGTTATTTTTGAATTTGATGACCCAAGATTTCGAATTATTGATAATCAGAAAAAACGAGGCAAAGCACTTACAGCCATTTGGCAGCAAAAACTTATAGAAGATCCTCCACCTAACTTAATAGCTGCACAACCAATAAAGACAACTAGACAAGATACATATGCAGAAGTTGGTATATTAGGTGTTGAATGGATAGGAAAAGCATCTGTATTAACGGATGGATATGCTATTGAGCAAGCTGCAGTTTCAGTACTTGGTTTAATTAGGGACTGTGGATTCACTAATATGACTTTTAGTAAAGCTAGCTTTGAAAGAATTGACCAATTAGATGTCTTTGAAATCAGAAAAAATATTACTATTGATGTGACTAGACGGGCAAGAAGGACAGAAGCTGAGCTTTGGAAACTTGATGACAGCATTGATATTAATGATCTACCACCACCTAATCAATAATAGTAGGGTTGGTTGAAACGTTAATTAAGAATTAAATAAAGTACAATAGTTTTATGGATATAAATAAACAATCAATACAGTTACATAAACAAATAAAAGGCAAAATATCGATAAAGCTTAAAGATAAACTTGATTCACAAGATAAGCTAAGTATTTATTACACACCTGGCGTTGGAGCAGTATCAGATTATGTTTCTAAACATGAAGACAGGGCTAGAGATTACACATGGCTCAATAACAATGTAGCAGTTATAAGTGACGGTTCAGCAGTTCTTGGTCTAGGTGATATTGGTCCACTTGGTTCTCTTCCTGTAATGGAAGGTAAATGTATGTTGTTTAAGAATTTTGCGGATATAGATGCAGTTCCAATTATTCTTAATGTACATACTGCAGACGAAATAGTTGATACGATTTTGGCAATTTCTCCTAGTTTTGGCGCAATTAATTTAGAAGATATTGCTGCACCAATTTGTTTTGAAGTTGAAGATAGACTTAAAAAAGCCCTCAAAATTCCGGTAATGCATGATGATCAGCATGGTACGGCTGTGGTCGTACTAGCAGGCTTAATAAATGCCATGAAAGTAACTAATAAAAAATTGAGTGATTGTCGAATAGTTTTAATTGGAGCAGGTGCAGCCGGTGTGGCTGTCGCAAAACTACTTTATAAATATGCAAAACCAGAAATTATTGCCGTAGATAGTAAGGGTGTAATTAATAAATCGAGAACTGATCTAAATAAACATAAGAAATTTCTTTCAACATTAAACACTATTAATAATTCAGGGACTAAATTAAGTGATGCAATAATAGGTGCCGATATAATTATTGGAGTATCAAAGGCAAACATGTTAAATTCAGCAAATATAGCTTCAATGGCTAAAGATCCAATTATTTTTGCACTTGCTAATCCTAACCCTGAAATTATGCCTGATGTTGCAAAAAAAGCTGGTGCTTTAGTAATAGCAACTGGTAGGAGCGATTTTCCTAATCAGGTAAATAATGTATTAGCTTTTCCAGGTATATTCAGAGGTGCTCTTGACAATCAAGTAGAACATATAACTGACAGCCATAAGATAGCAGCCGCTGAAGCACTAGCTGCACTTGTTAAAAATCCAAGCGCAGATAAGATAATTCCATCAGTTTTTGATAAAGGTATTGTTCCTGCAATTGCGAACGTAATAAGGTAGTTTAACCTACTACTCTAAATATTTCTTCAAGAGTAGTGTCACCCGCAAGAACTTTTAAAATTCCGTCTTGCAGCATCGTTAACATTCCACTGTTAACGGCGGCTTGTTCGATTTGTTGGGTAGTTGATACTTTTGTTGTTTGGAGTAATTTTAATATTTCGCCTGACATTAAAAATTGTTCCCTAATTGCCAATTGCCCTTTAAAACCATATGGATTTTCAGTCGATGCTCCTTGCTTATATATTTGTATATTTTCAAGACTAGGTTTTGGAACAGTTGACGGCAAACTATCTACTACTTCCCTAATTAAACTCAACTCTTTTTCGTTTGGGATATATGCAACCTTAAGACTATCATCCAACCTCCTGATTAATCTTTGAGCCATAACCAAACGTATTGAAGAAATAAAAAGTGGATTCTCACCAATAATATCAAGTAACCTTGTGAGAGCCGCTGAAGCTGATGAGGCATGGAAAGTAGATAAAACTAAATGACCCGTTAGAGCTGCCTGTAATGCGGTCTTAGCTGTATCATTATCTCTAATCTCACCCACCATAACTATGTCAGGGTCTAATCTTAGTACTGCTCGTAATTTTTCAGCAAAGTTGGTTTCTACACTATTAGAAGATTTTACGGATATTTGGGTAACTCCCGGAAATTGAAATTCAACTGGGTCTTCTATGGTTATAATTTTTCTTTCAGGACTAGATAGGGTATTTAGGATTGAATAGAGTGTAGTGGTCTTACCAGAACCAGTTGGACCGACTACTAAAACTAGACCGCTAGGCTTTTTAATAATGTCATCGACCACTGCTCGCTCGGTTGCTGAAAGTCCAAGTCGATCTAATGTAAACATTTTCGCGTCCATATTAAATAAACGCATTACTACGTCCATTCCGTTAATCGTCGGAGTGCTCTCAAGTCTTATATTTATATTTACTTCAGAACCATTTGCCATTTTTACTATCTGTGTAATATGTCCTTGTTGGGCTTCATCAGATGAAGTAGAAATATTTCCAGCATTTGCTATAGCACCAATTAGGGTTCTGTACTTATCCATGTTTAGTTGTGCTACCGGGTGAAGTACCCCATCTATTCGAAGTCTAACTCTGGCTGAACCCTGTTCAGTTTCGACATGTATATCTGAAGCATTTAACTTATGAGCTTGCTCAACGAGATAAGCTAAAATGTCATCAGCCTTCACCTGCTCTAAAATACTAGATATAGAACTTACCTGTTCGGCAACGTTTGTCTTATTTATGGTTATGTCATGGTACACAACTTCTTTAGGTGGATCGTATAGACGCATGTAATCTTTATATCCAGGATCAGAAATTAGCGCGAAAGTCACGTTATAGTCTGGAAAATTTTGTTTTATATGTGAGAGTGTATTCGATGAAGTTGTATTAGTAATACCAAACAGTATATTGTGCGCATCAAAGGTTATCGGAGTGACACGTAACTGATAAAGATCACCGACAGATAATAGATCTCTGTTGATTTGCTTGTTTTCAATTTTGGAGGTATCGACATACTGTAGTCCTAATATTCTTGCTCGTCGTAGAGTATTAGCTTCATCGTCCTGTCTAAGATTCTCGGTCATGCATCTATTAAACCATAAGCAGTGCTTTCTCTAAAGGAGAAGTAAGGCTGTTATCATATATTCAAGATGACTAATGAAATAGTTTTAATTGCTCACAACCTTAGAAGTTGCAACAATGTTGGTTCCTTACTTAGGACCGCTGATGGTTTAGGAGTAAAAACCGTTTATTTATCCGGTTATACTCCTTACCCAAAGTATAAATTAGACAAAAGACTTCCATATATACGAGATAGAGTAGATAGAAAAATCAAAAAAACTTCCCTCGGAGCAGAAAAATATATTGAATGGGTACATGAAGAGTCAATTAATGAAGTATTAAATTTATTGAAGCGCAAAAAGTATCAAATAGTTGCATTAGAGCAAGCTGAGAATGCAATAGATATAAATAAGTTTAAAATAACAAATAAAATTGCACTTATAGTTGGCAGAGAAGTTGAAGGAATAGAGGAAGAAATACTTAATGAGGTAGATTCTATTGTTTCAATTCCAATGTTAGGTAAAAAAGAATCTTTTAACGTAGTTCAGGCAGCAGCAATGACAATATACGCTTTTCGATACTTTGACTATTAACACTTAAGTTTATTTATAAATTATTTCATAGTATAATCTTTATAGAGTAAACGAATAAAAAAATGGCAAAGAAAAAAAGACCCGGACAATTACAAACTAGATATAAAAAACAGCATGGACTGCACCACAAACATAGTGGCAAGTATCTAAAGGTCTATTGGCCTTATTTACCAGTTTTGGTGATTGTTATTATCGGAGTTGCCTTTAGTATATCTATACTTCTTAATAAACCAGTGACGCCTGTTACTTCAGCTAGTATTTCCAGTCCAGCAATTTTTAATAAGACAAATGAACTACGTAAATCGGCAGGTCTGTCACCCCTACAGATAAATCCACAACTAACAACAGCCGCACAGGAAAAAGCAAATGACATGGCGGTGAGAAATTATTGGTCTCCTATAAGTCCAAATGGCCAAACACCATGGCAGATTATTAAAACTACAGGTTTCCAATTTCAGACTGCTGGTGAAAATCTTGCATATGGATTTTCATCTTCATCACAATTATTTGGAGCTTGGGTGAGCAGCGCTGGACATAAAGCTAATATGATAAACAAAAGTTTTAACAATGTTGGCTTCGGAATTGCCAAGACCCCTGATTTCCAGGGTCAAGGACCTCAAACTATAGTAGTGGCTCTATATGGTGCAACTCAGGAAGCAGGCGCTATAATCCCGACTCAAAAATCTCCTCAATCATTTACTAGCGCGTCATTGTCTGAACCAAGTAATCAAACGGTGGTACGAGCAGAGTCTATAACAAACAGCAATAATAAAATTACTGTTTTTATTGCTGGTCTAGCAATTGGTATTGTAGGATGTTTCCTAATACTTAGACATGGATTAATAATTAGAAAATGGGCGCTCGAAAGTGAAGATCTAATTGTTAAGCATCCGTTTCTAGATATTGCACTAGTTTCAATACTTATCGGAGTAGCTAGTCTAGGTCAAACTATTGGCTTCATACGTTAGTGAAGTTTGATATTCTCTGCTCCAACTAACTCTGTCAGTTTAGATTTACTATCTTCGTCGTAATTAATTTTCATAGGTAATTTTATTACTTGTTTATCTTTGGCAGTTCCTAGTACTAATAATACATCCGTTGGTCCATCATTATCATCAATAGTTTGTTTAAGTGTTTTCAGTAGCTCCTGATTTTGACTATCTGCTAGTCGAATAAATAGTCTTTTTTCTGTTATCTCATCCCTAGCATCCGATGTAGTTGGCAATACGGATTTAATTTTAGGTTTTCTAATTTTTTTAGGTTTAAAATTTGCAACTTCTTCCGAATCTATTTCAAGCATACTATCTACAAGTATTTTAGGCTCAGATGTAAGATTACCGCTTCTGTCTTTGGTAGATAATTTACCAGTGGCAATATATACCTTATCCCTAACCAATTTATCAGCATATGATTGATAAACTGACGGGAAAAATACTAACTCGATCTCGCCATATTGGTCTTCTATTTTTACGAATGCCATTTTCTGACCATTTTTTGTAGTAATTGATCTAATTGCACTAATAGCTCCACCGACTGTTGCGGATTTATTATGATGCTCTGGTTCAATCTTATTAATTGGTACAGTTTTTTCTGCAAGAATTTCTTTATATGCATCCAATGGATGTTCACTCAAGTAAATTCCTAGTAATTCTCTTTCCCAAAATAATTTTTCTTGTTGAGTAGCAACAATACTAGTTTCATTTAGCTTAAGTTCAACATTAGGTAATGTCGTTACACCCTCTAAATCAGCGAATAAATCTGTTTGACCACTGTTTCTATCTTTATTAAGTTTACTTGAATAAGCTAGTAAAATTTCTAAATTATTAAATAAATAATTTCTTTCTCCAAATCTATCAAAGGCACCAGACTTAATTAAACTTTCTAATGTTTTTCTATTTACTACCCGTGGGTTAACTCTACCAAAGAAATCTTCTAAATTCTTAAAATTTCCATCTTCTCTGGCTTTTAGGATGTCATCGACCGCACTTGAGCCAACATTTTTAATAGCAATTAACCCAAACCTAATCTGTTTACTATCTGGTACAACTGCAAATTCATAAAATGATTCATTTATATCCGGTAATAGTACGTTGAGTCCCATGTGCTGACATTCAGATATCTCGATCGATAACCTATCTGTATTATCAAAATCACTAGTCATTAGTGCAGCCATAAACGCTGAAGGATGATGGGCTTTTAAATAAGCTGTCCAATAAGATATTTGAGCGTAACAAGTTGCATGTGCCTTATTAAATGAATAATCAGCAAATGGTTGTATTTGATCCCAAAGTTTTTTAGCATCAACACTGGAAAGTCCTTGCTTAATACAACCCTCAATAAATTTAGGTTCTTCTGCTTCCATAATGTCACGTTTCTTTTTACCAATTGCTTTTCTAACTAAATCAGCCTCTCCGGGTGTGTATCCAGCAACAAGTTGTAGTATTTTAATGATTTGTTCCTGATAAACCATAACCCCGTAAGTATCTTTAAGAATTGGTTCTAATGATTTATGTAAAAATTTAACCTTGGATGGATGATTTTTACCTTCAATAAAGCGTGGTATTTCCGACATTGGACCAGGTCGATATAGTGCTCCTATTGCGATAATGTCGTCAAAAAGAGTTGGTTTTAATTCTTTAAGATATCTTTTCATTCCACCAGACTCTAACTGAAATACGCCCGTTGTATCGGCTTTTTGTAAAAGTTCAAAAGTTTTAGTATCATCATTTGAAATGTCGTTCAGGCTTATTTCCTCATTGTCCACTTTACGAATTATTCTAAGGGCGTTATTAATTACTGTGAGGTTTGATAATCCAAGAAAATCCATTTTTAACAAACCAAGGTCTTCAATGGGGCCCATCGAAAACTGTGTAGTAACTACTCCTTTTTGTGCCATTTCTAGAGGCGAATATTTAACTATTTCAGCAGGAGCAATAACTACACCCGCAGCATGAACACCATGACTACGTATTGTACCTTCAAGTTGCATTGCTAGATCAAAAACTTTCTTGGCAGTTTCGTTTGTTGAATATTCATGTTTTAAGTCTGGGTCATCTTCAATCGATTTTTTTAACGGAATATGTCTTCCCTGAATAGGAGGGGGGATCATCTTGGCTAATCTATCAGCTTCTGAATAAGGTACTTCTAGAACTCTTGATACATCTCTCACTGCATTTCTTGCTGCCATTCTTCCAAAAGTGACAATGTTTGCAACTCTTTCAGTTCCATATTTTTCTATACAGTATTTAATAACTTCATCACGTCTAGAATCTTGAATATCAATATCAATATCAGGCATACTTATTCGTCCTGGATTTAAGAATCGCTCAAACATTAAATTGTATTTAAGAGGTTCAATTTCAGTAATTCTCGTTGCATAAGAAACTATAGAACCTGCAGCGGAACCACGACCTGGTCCAAAAATAATACCTTGGTCTTTACCCCAATTTATAAAATCTTGAACTATTAAAAAGTATCCATTGAATCCCATTTTATCAATAGTTTCTAATTCGTAATCTACTCTCGTTAACACTTCTTCAGTTAAAGTTAAACGAGCATCTTTTATTGACATTTTTGAAGCTTTTTCTTTTGCTACATTACTATAGCGCCATGCCAAACCTTGAAATACGAGTTTATGTAGTACTGTACTTTCAGTTTCGCCTTTTGCGGTCTCATATTTTGGTATTAGAATCTTATCAAATTCTATATTTACACTACATCTATCGGCAATTTTTTTTGTATTCGTAATTACTTCAGGATTTGTGTCTCCCCATCGTGCAATTATCTCTTTTGGCGGTATAACATGTAGCGGATAGTCCTTTAAGGACATTCTATTAGTTTGACTCAAATATGATGCCGTCCCGACACACAATAAAATTTCATGGGCCTCTTGGTCTTCGTGTTTTAAATAATGTGCGTCACATGTCAGAACAACAGGAATATCTAATTCTTTGGCTATTTTTAGCACTTGGTCGTTGATATCGCCCTGATCTTTACTGTGCATAGGATTTTTAGGATGTCCACTGTCTTGTATTTCTAGATAATATCTATCACCAAATATTTTCTTATACCAACTTGCAATTTCAGTTGCTTGTTTAACTTGACCTTGTTTTAAGGCGTCACCAACTTCGCCGCCCATACAACCACTCAAACAAATAATGCCTTCATTGAATTTTTCTATAAGATCATGGTCGACTCTAGGAAAATAATAAAAACCATCCAAATTAGCTATTGATGAGAGCTCCATTAGGTTTTTATAGCCCGTATTATTCATAGCAAGGAGAATCAAATGAAATCTATTTTTGTCCTTGACTGCGTCTTTATCGGTATGTTTACGTGCAGCTACGTAGGTCTCAATTCCAATAATAGGTTTTATGGAATTATTTTTTGCAGATTTATAAAATTCAATTGCACCAGACAATGTACCGTGATCGGTTATAGCAATTGCTTCCATTTTCTGTTCGGCAACGTATTCAAGTAATGGGTTAATTTTAGTTAAACCATCTAGGAGGCTGTATTCAGTATGATTGTGCAAATGCACATAATCACTGGCATTTAGACTAGACTTGCTAGACACTATATATATCACCTCCTGTTTGTATTTATTGTAACCAATATTAGTTCTATTGGCTAAATTTTAAAATATAATCTAATTAGGATTTAGTTAAATAAGCCTTTAGATGTTCTATGGCTTTATTTGCTTCTGTAATAGCTTTTGAAAGATCCTTATCATCAGCGTCACCTTCATGAATTGCACTTAAAACTTCTCTCGTATTATCGCGAGCTGCTTTTGCATTCTCTAGCGCTTTATTAAAACCTTCTTTTGCGCCTGATTTCGTAGATTTTAGCAGGTCTTCACTGTCTTTTAACATTTCAACTAAAGTTGTATGTAGTCCTTTAATGGTTTTTTCAGCTTGCTTCTTTGCTTTAATTGTCGCATCAGCAATATCTTTTCGTGTTTCTTTACCTGATTTTTTTGCGGTTAAAATACCAGCAAGATAACCAGCTGCTGCTCCTGCTGCGGCTCCTAATGCTAAATTACGTTCTTTTTTACCCATCTAATCGTCCTCCTTCTTATGCTTCTTCTTAGTATTAAACACTGACTCACTCATATTCGATAATAATCTAACTACTGAAATTGCAGGTCCTGTTTTTTGAAAAAAAGCATTTATAGATCCTTCAGTTTCTTTTGCAAGTTCTTCTGCGCGTTTTATTATTTTTTTCAACTCACTAAGAATTTGAAGTATCCAAACTAAAGCAATAATACTTAGCAGCAAAAACATTGCCAAGAATATACTCAAAATTATCAAAAGCGATTGCTCGGTATTCGATACTGTAACAATTGTCATATTTAGTAATTATACACCAGTTATCCATATACAAAAGGTTAAGAGGTTAGCTACTAATCTGTTGATCTACGAAATTGAAGCATATCTGCTTCTTGTTCTGGTAGCTTTGCAGCTTGTTGAAGTAACTTTGCGGCAATCTGGCCAACCATAAGGTAATTTACACGGTCCCTTCCATCGGGTGGATTCTCGTCTAGCATAAAAACATAATCCATAATCATGCGTGTAGCAAGCGGAGATTGGTGTACATCATCTATATTAAAAGATTCATATCGTTGGTTAGTTAGCTTACGTACAAGATGATTTAGTTTTTCTATCACCCGGTTACCCAACCAGTTAACAACGTTATCCTCATTAATCGAATTAGAATCACTTACTTTATCTAACATTTCTTTTACTTCCCTGGCTCTTTCCCATCCTGCAGATGAAGCTTGAGAAAGTATTTGTTCTATCTGACTTACTGCTACTTTTCTGAGCATTGACGGTGAGCTCAGTAAACGTACATTAAAGAATACGTCTTCAGTCGAATATAAATTCAAATTCTTAATGTAATTACCTAACATTACCGTGTCTTTATTTTCAATCGGCCTAGAACTACTAAATAAATAGTCATTGAAAAATTTATTTTGAAAAGCAACATCCGGAATTGTATCTATATATAATTTTTGCCAAAAATCTCGTTTTGAATTAAAAATTGACCCATCTTGCATTCGAACATTGACAACACTCGGTTGCATATCTTCAGAATACCCAGCAAGTACTCTTAGCTTACTGACCCATGCCATATATGCTGTCGCATCTGGATGAAATTTGCTTTGAATAAATTGTTCCCTCAACGAACTACCATATTTAGTAAGTAAAGCACTGGTAGCTTCAATTTCTTCAATATCTCGTTCTTGTATTATCCTAGTGATACCACGATTTGCAATCTCAACAAATTCTTCTGAATTAGGGGCACCTATTACACCATCAGGATAATTATGTAGCGTATTTTGATGTTGTATGAGTACTTCGGCGTATCTTGGTCCACTCATGCAAGGTATAAAATCAACTGAATTAACTGGCACTTCAAAAGGTTTAAACCTTTCGTGTATAAAAGTTATTTTATCACCAAAATCTGGGGTTTCCATTCATATATTTTAACACTTTATATACTTTTTTTCAATAGTTTGTATCTGAAATTCTTTGTACTATCGTGTAATTTGATTAGAGGTATTTACTTAATATTTTCTCTAATTAGTTTTTGGCTTATACCAGGGTTAGCTTGTCCTTTAGATAACTTCATTACTTGACCTACTAAGAAACCAATAGCTTTTTCTTGACCATCCTTGAAATCTTGAACGGCTTGTGGATTTTCAGACATAACTTTTTTCACAATTTCATTCAACCCAGTTTCATCTGATAATTGTAATAGTTTCTTTGTTTCGGCTATTTCACTAGGCTTACCACCTATAGTTACAATCTCGTCAAGAATTATTTTAGCATTTGTGGAACTTATCTTAGCTTGAAGTGTTAACTCGGCTAAATTAACAAAAGATAACTCATCTAACTTCACCGTATCCCAAGTAAGATTACCTTCAGCAATCATCGCTTGAACATCAGTTGTTAACCAGTTAGCGACTCGTTTAGCTATCTTTGCTCCATGATTATCTAGAATATTTAGCGTAAATTTTCCAGCCTTTATTTCTTCGACAAGAGTCTCGACGGTTGAATCATCTAGATTTAATTCTTTGAGTTTAATTCGAATTTCACCTGGTAGTTTAGGCATATTTTTGACAGCGTCATCCATAAAATTCTGAGATAAATCTAATGGTGGTATGTCTGGGTCCGGGAAGTATCTATAATCATGCGCATCCTCTTTACTTCTTTGTGAGAAAGTCTTCTGTCTAGTGTCGTCCCAGCCCCTGGTTTCTTGAACTATACGAGTATCTTTTTCAAGGAGTTCAATTTGTCTTTTTACTTCATATTCAACAGCTTTTTCAACACTTCGAAATGAATTTAGGTTTTTAGTTTCTGTTCTTATACCTAGTTCTGTGGTGCCCTTGCTGACACTGACATTTACGTCAAACCGCATATTTCCCTGATATAAATCTGCTTCAGATATTTCAGCGTATCTCATTAACAAATATAATTCATGTGCGAATGCTCTTGCCTCTTCAGCTGAGTGCATATCTGGTTCCGAAACAATCTCAAGAAGTGGTGTACCTGCACGATTAAGGTCTACTAGGCTATAGTCAGCACCTGATGGATGAAGAGTCTTACCTGCATCTTCTTCAAGATGAGCTCTAGTTATATTTACTCTTTTAGGTTTACCGCTTACTTTAATGTCTACAAATCCACCTAATATTATAGGTTCTTCAAATTGACTTATCTGATAACCTTTCGGTAAATCTGGATAAAAATAGTGTTTACGATCAAACTTACTGAATGCTTGAGGAGTAGTATTTAATGTTACTGCAGCCCGGGCTGCGAGCTCGACTGCTTTTATATTGAGAACAGGTAGTGCACCGGGCATGCCTAGACATATTTGGGAAATGTGGGTATTTGGTTTAGCTTCAAAATCAGCAACGTCAACGGCCGCAAATAACTTGGTTTTAGTCTTTAATTGAACATGACATTCAATTCCTATTGTTGGGATGTAGCCTTTAAGCTTTGTTTTTTCCATCTTTTGGAAGAGCTCCTAAATCTCTTAGTGCTTGTCTAAAACCAACCAGTGCGTCCTTTACTTCAGATTCTTTAAGTCGTTTCTTGCTATCTGGTGCAATTACTTTCTTATAAAGATTATGTGCATACCAAAGCGAATCGTTATCAGTAAATAATCTCTGGGCTGATACCATTTTCTCACCCATACTTTTTCCTTTGAATTTACGTTTTTTAAGTGCCGAACGCAATAATTTATCAGCTTCTTCAAGTGCATTTGGCCAAGTCGCTTTGTCTTTACAATATTGTTGAGCGGTTTTCCATCCTTTTACAAAACCAGCTTGTTTCAATTTTCGCGGTGAATATTTATATACAAATATTCCAACTCCAATGATAAAAAGAAATGAAATTGCTAAAGCTAAGTTACCACTCATACTAGAAGCCCTTCAATAAATTTCGATATGCTCAGAAGATCTCGATCGTGTTTCTGCTGTGCCATGATTTGTAAACCTACTGGTAGATTGTCACTTTCACCAGCCGGAATACTTATAGCAGGAATTCCAACTAAACTTGCACCGACGGTCATGACATCAGACATGTACATCTGCAAAGGATCACTAATTTTACCACCAATTTCAAATGCTACAGTTGGTGAAGTAGGACCAATTAGAAAATCACATTTAGAAAAAGCATCATCAAATTCCTGTATTAGTTTAGTCCTAAGTTTTTGAGCTTGTTTATAATAAGCGTCATAATAACCACTGCTGAGTACATATGTACCAAGCATAATTCTTCGCTTAGCCTCTTTACCAAAACCTTCACTTCTAGACCAGATATAACTTTCTTCTAAATTCTTAGCATCTTTCTTTGAAAATCCATACCTCTGTCCATCATAACGACTCAGGTTACTGCTAACTTCCGCTGGACAAACAATGTAATAACAAGCAAGTGCGAGTGAAATCGAAGGAAGACTAATTTCTACAGTTTTAATTCCTTCTTTCTCAATTGCCTCGATCGCATTATCGATCGATTTCTGAACACCAAGATCAACACCATCACCTTTATTTTCTTTAATAATACCAACGACAATATCTTTACTTGGACTATCAATTTCATTATATGAAACTTTGTCTCGATCGATCGTTGTACTGTCATATCTGTCTTTACCTGAAATGATATCTAGAATATACGCTGAATCAACTACGGAAGTCGTAATCGGTCCAATTACATCCGTGCTACTTGCCATTGCTACAGCTCCATTTCTAGAAACTAGTCCATATGTCGGTTTGTAACCTACTGCACCACAAAAAGAAGCTGGTTGTCTTATAGATCCACCCGTATCAGTTCCGAGTGCAAATGGTGCAAGTTCTAAAATTACTGCCGCCGCAGGACCACCACTACTTCCACCAGGAACTTTTTTTGGGTCATTAGGGTTTTTTGTTATCATAAAGTCGCTATTCTCCGTACTTGCTCCGTGTGCGAAAGCATCTAGATTTGCTTTAGCTACACATATACCACCTTCGTTTTCAATTAACTCAATTACAGTAGCTTGATAAGGTGCATTAAAACCTTTGAGAATATTGCTAGCAGCCGTAGTTTCCGAACCAAAGGTAAGTAAATTATCTTTAGCGATAAAAGGAACACCAGCTAATTTACCTAGTTTCTTTCCGCTTGCTACATCTTCGTCAATTTGATTAGCACGTTTTCTTGCTCGCTCATCAACTACAGCAATTACTGCATTAAAATCTTTCTTTTCTTCAATAGTTTTTAGTGATCTTTCAACTAACTCTGTTGCCGTAATTTTTCCGTCCTTAACTTGTTGTGCAAGATCAGCGATACTTGGCCAGTTGCTCATTCTAGAACCCTTCGAACTTTTATGTATCCTTTTTCTGTAGCGGGTGCATTTTTAAGTAATTCTTCAGGACTTATTCCATAATCAAAAGGCTCATCAGCACGCATAACATTTTTTAATCCGGTAACCTGATAAGTAGGATTATATTCAGATAAGTCGACTGATTGAAGCTGGGCAACATATCCTAATATTGCTTCGATTTCTTTGGCTATCACACTAAACTCGTCGTCTGCAAACTGCAAACGCGAAAGTTTTGCCAATATTAATACATCATCCTCTGTTATTTTCGCCATTCTTATAAAAATTATATCACCTCAAGATATTTAAAACCATCGAGATTAGATCTAAGCCGCAAGTTGTTCACCATTATTGGACTGATCTATATGAACTGTTTTGGCCAAATCTAGGATCACGAACAACAATGTCTTCAGGTGTAAACTCTATTGGATTGTTACTCTGTACTCGAAACAATTGTCTTTGAACTTTAGATTCTATTTCTGACCTACTTATGTTTTGCTCCCCCTTTTAGATTAACTATTTATAGAGGAAACACATAATGGGATCAATGAGATATATCACAAATCTAAAGTTTAGCTTTAATATCGGCAATAATGTCCCTAAGTTCTGCGGCTTGTTCAAACTGTAGGTTTGCAGCCGCAAGCTCCATTTGACCGTTTAGATCTTTAATCAGTTGGCCATACTCATCTTTAGGTATTTTCTTAAGATTAAGTTTCGCAGTTTTAGCATCTTCAGGTAAATCTGGACGCATTCCCTTTTCGATAGATTTTGTTATACCCGTAGGAGTTATATTATGTTTAGTATTGTATTGTTCTTGAATTTTACGACGACGATTGGTTTCACTTATTGTTCGTTCCATACTTCCAGTCATGTTGTCTGCGTACATTATTACCCTACCTTCAACGTGTCGTGCCGCTCGACCAACAGTTTGTATTAAAGCTTGTTCTGATCTTAAAAAACCCTCTTTATCAGCGTCAATTATTGCTACTAGACTTACTTCAGGTAGATCAAGTCCTTCACGAAGTAGGTTTATTCCTACTACCACATCGTATACACCGAGCCTTAAATCTCTAAGTATGTCAGTACGATCAAGCGTATCAACATCACTATGTAAATATGTTACTTTAATATTTATTTCTTTTAAATATTCAGTTAAATCTTCAGACATACGTTTAGTAAGAGTAGTGACCAAAACTCTTTGATGTTTTTTTGTGGTTTCTCGAATTTCGTTAATAAGGTCATCTATTTGATTTGTAGTCGGTCGCACTTCAATTTTAGGATCAATTAATCCTGTTGGGCGAATAACTTGTTGTACGGGTTCAGGACTATGAGTTAGTTCGTATGCCGCTGGAGTTGCACTTACATAAACTGCTTTATTTATATGCTTTTCAAATTCAGTAAAAGTTAAGGGTCGGTTATCTAAGGCACTTGGTAATCGAAAACCATATTCCACGAGTGACTCTTTACGAGCACGATCACCATTATACATTCCGCGAATCTGTGGCATTGTCATATGAGATTCATCAACTACCATAAGGTAGTCATCAGGAAAATAATCTAGAAGAGTAGCTGGTTGCTCGCCAGGTTCTCGGTTAGTTAAATATCTTGAATAATTTTCTATTCCTTTAACAAACCCAGTCTCCTCCATCATTTCAAGATCAAACTTAGTACGTTGCTCAAGTCTCTGAGCCTCTAGTAATTTACCTTCTTTTTTAAATTGATTTAGTCGATCACCTAACTCTATTTGAATTTCTCCTAGTGCCGATTTTAATTTATCAAAAGGCGTAACATAATGGCTACCAGGAAAGACCGTTAGCTCATCCATATTACTAATTATTTCTCCAGTTAGTGGATTTATCTTTGTTATACGATCAATCACATCACCAAAAAACTCAACACGATATGCAACTTCTTCACCTGCCGGAAAAATATCAACAACATCACCACGAGCCCTAAAGGTGCTTCGATGAAAATCAATATCATTGCGTTGATATTGTATATCGGTTAGTTGTCTTAGCATTTTGTCTCTGACTTTTCGCTCTTTTACCTTAACCCTAACGGCGAGTTCATTGTAGTCATCAACTGATCCAATTCCATAAATACAGCTTACACTCGCAACTATAATCACATCTTTTCGGGTAAGTAGTGCATCAGTTGCAGCGTGTCGAAGGCGGTCAATTTCCTCATTTATTTGACTATCTTTTTCAATATAAGTGTCTGATCTGGCTATATATGCTTCTGGTTGATAATAATCGAAATAACTTACAAAGTAATGAACTGCATTTTCAGGAAAGAAACTTTTGAATTCACTATAAAGTTGAGCAGCTAGAGTTTTGTTATGACTCAATACTAGTGTTGGTTTTTGAATATTTTGAATAACATTTGCCATTGTGAAGGTTTTACCTGAACCAGTTACGCCAAGAAGTACTTGTTCTTTGACATTATCGGCCAAATTTTTTGTAATATCATAAATCGCATTAGGTTGATCACCGGTCGGTTTATAATCAGATTTAAGATTAAATTTGGTCATATATATTTAAGTTTAGCTTGGACAGAGGCATAATTAAAATACGCGAAGGAAAAATCACTTCATATTCCGAATCTTAAATTGGCTTTGTCGGTTAATAATTTTATATTTTATCCGTTATGACTGTGACCACTATCATCAAGAAACCAAAATTCGTTATAGTTTTCAATTTGTTTTTGAATATCTTTATTTTTTTCTTTTAACAGAGCTATGACTTTTTCAACAAGATCTTCTGGGTTATTACTATAAACAACTAGATCTTTTTTTGGAGCATCTAATTTATCCATTAATTCAGGTATTAAATCTGCAGCACCATCACTACCTAGTAAAACACCACAAGGTTTTTTTGACTCTAATGCTGATGTAAATTCATGTAGCGAACCAAACCTTCCACCAATCGTGATTATTGCATCACTAGACTGTACTAAATATAGGTCTCTACCAACATAATTCATACCGGTAAAATTTATAAAATCAAAACAATTATAAGGTAGTCTATATTTTCGTAAATGTTCACGTAGCGATACAGCGGGTGAAAAACCAATACTTTTACCACCTGCCTTATATGCTGCAACAGCTGCGTAATACGGTAAGCCAACAGTTGCACCTGTCAGTAACACTTGACCTGACTTTGCGATTGCTGTTCCAAGTCTAGAGGCAAGCTTAGAATCTTCTTTTACAGTTCTTCCTTCAGCCGCACCTGAAACGCAAATAGAGAAAGATACTTTGTTATTTGGTAGAATTCTCATCAGGCAAATGCAGCTCCCGATATTCCCTTATCACTAAATTCATCTTCAACATTTTGATTATCTAATTGCTGGAGTACTTGGTCGTGTAGTGGCTCTTCATTTAGATAGCGTGTTAGCAGTTCATCCCAAAGACTTCCGGCTAAATATTTCGTACTATTTAAACCAAAACTTAAATTATTCACAAGATTTGTTGCTACGTCCATCAAATTAAATGAAACAACCCCATTAGAATAAGGTAGTCCCAATGAATCGTTTTGGTACCAAAAATGAAGGGCTGGTTCCAGCTTATATAAACTCTCCTCAACAGATTGCTTTTCTAGGTCATCGTTTTGTATGTGTGGCTCAAAAATATCAGACAAACCAGTCTTAGCAAGTTTTCCAAAATGGTCTCTTACGATATTCCAACTTAGGTCCAATCCTGCCATATTAACATTCGAGATTGGTTTGTTCTGAAGTGCGTTGCTAAAAATTTGACCAAAATCGTGCTGAACTTGTTCGTATTTAAAAAAACTAGAATAAAGGTGTATATCATTTAATTCATGAAGTATTAATGGGAGAACTGTAATTGTTGTACCTTTTAACTTTTCAACCGGTATAGAAAGTACAATTACAGAACCCATTTCTTTAAGTTCGACTAAGTTAGATCGTGTTCGATTTACATATTCACCGGTTATTTTTTGCCATTTCTTATGCGACAACTGTCGAACGGACATTTTTCTAGATTCAAAATCACTAGGTCTTAATTTAGTAAAGCTATTAAAGAATTTACCTATATATTCGTTTGATTCAACAACTCTTATTCCCGCAAATAGATCGTCTATATTTTCTCTTTTTAGCATAGAGTCAATTGATCGGTAACCCAATTTCTTCATTAAAAGTTTAGGTGGTAAAAGCTTTATTTGTCTTTTTGCTACAGCATGTTTAATTCCCCAAACAGTTTTAGTTTTAGCAATATTATTTGTAAATTTAGTTATTTTAGGAAGCATTTCGCTAGTATCAGAAGGATCGATGCCTCCGAGTGCTTTTGCTAAAAAACTATCATGCAACTGTGCAAGATTATTAAGAGACGAATAAAGTTCTTCTGGGGTGGTATCATCAGCATCTAAACCTAGTTGTTTGATTTTTGCCTTAGACTTAATGACTATTTCGGAGATTAATCTAGAATCAATAGAATTTTCCCCACTAGCTTGTTCAAGTTTTGCTAAGGTTGTTCTTATCGCTGTTTTTTCTTTTGCTAATAAGGCCGATATAAACCCAGACATATCTAGTCTTAAGCATAACACGTTTAAATATTAAAAATAAGCAGTTAGAATATAATATAGACGACAAGTACATAATCTTTAATAATTCAGCTAAATTACATTTATTTCGTCTAAATTATATTTATTAAACCTAAATATAGGAGTTATAATAAAGGTTATGAATAAATTTAATCGAAGCCTAGTGGCTAGCGCTACTTTAACTGGTTTAGCAACATTAGTTATCGCTAACGGTTCAACCTACGCAGCTTCAACTACAACAGGAACCGCTAAATCTGCAGCTCGATCTGAGGCACAAACAGCTGATCTAGCTACACTTAAAACGAAGGGTTCTGCTGAGATTAATCGCAGATTAACATCTTTAAACTCAGCTTCAAGTAAAATTAGTACTACTACTAAATTATCTGCGAGTGATAAATCATATCTACAAAACGAGATTAATAATGAGATTAGCGGATTAACAGCACTTCAGACCAGCCTAAACGGCGAAACTACACTAAGTGCTGCTAGAACTGATGTTCAAAGCATTTTTAGTGACTATCGGGTATACGCATTAGTTCTACCAAAAACTCGACTCGTAACAGCTGCCGATGGTGAGCAATCAACTGATACCAAACTAACTACACTTGCTACACAGTTACAGACTAAAATTACAACAGCTCAAACTGCCGGAAAAGACGTGAGCACACTACAATCTGACCTTAATGACATGAAAGCAAAAACTAATTCAGCTCAAACTATTGCTAGAGGAATTGAATCAAGTGTACTCAGTCTTCAACCAACAGATTATAATTCAAATCACGCTGTGCTAAGTGGAGACCTTAGCCAAATAAAAACTGCTCATAGCGACAACAAAACTGCATATACAGATGCTAAAAGTATTGCTACTGGTCTAAAGACTTAATTAAATATTTATATAACCGTCAATATTTTAATCCATTACTTGATTTATTCTGATATTTGTTTTATTATATATTCATAATTTACGGAGTAACTTATGGATTTAGAGTCATTAAGACTAGGTCTACCCGAAGCACGTATAGAAATACTTACGCACGAAGAATTTCTTCGAATTGGCGAAGTTATTACCACAAAAGATGATGAACTTACAGGTCGTTTAAATAAAGTTATCGATGTTTTTAATTTAATTTCCTTAGATTTTCGAACAGATCATGCGACCGTATATATAGAAAGAGTTCCCACTGTATATAAAGAAAAGCTTATAATTGAACAAGGTGGAAAATTGGGTGTACGGCTTGATAGGGTTCCAAATAGCTCAATTGCACCGAATAAATCAAGTGACGAAGAAAAAATCCAAACAGCAGGTTTCCGGTTAGTATACTTTTTTGAGCCGTTTAAGGCAGATATAGTTGGTGAGACTGACCCTTCTAAAAGAGTTACTTTACGAACAGAAAGTACAATATGGGAAACTACATATGACACATATTTTGCTGTCGGGGCTAATGAGAGAGCTGGTATTCAAAAATTTGCCGGTCATTATTCGCGGTCTATAGAACAACAAGAAGATTATGCCAATAACTACTTGCCCAATAGAGAAGCTCAAATATCAGATGTTGAATCTTCAATACCTATGATATTAAGTGCGATTGCAAATATGGAACTGAACGCCGAACTTTGGAATGAGCGTGAGAAAATAATACAAAAAGAAGATTTAGCTAAAAAAACTAAAAAATAATCCTAGATTAAAATGGTTCAGCCTTATACCACTCAGGTGCTTTGCTAAGAAGCTGTGATAATGCTGCTTCATCCAATAAACCAGCTTGAGCTCCGACAAACTGAACGACATCCATTGAATTAATTGGAGCCCATTGAAGCGCACCTTCAAGAGTATTTCCCTTTATAAGCGCTGCAACAAATGTTGAGGCAAATGCATCACCGGCACCTGTTCGTTCATATGGCGGCTTAGGATCTGGATATAATGGCATTTTGAGACGCTTATCACCATCACTGGCATAGGCTCCCTTTGGTCCATCCGTAATAACAACAGTTTTAGGTCCAAGTGCATGAAGTTTATCTAGAAGTCCGTGAAGATTATCGTAGTCACCTCCTGATACAAGTACGGCTTCTTCTCGGTTCAGAATTAATACTTCAGTACGGTGATAAATTCGTTTTAACCTTTCAACACCTGCTTCCATTTGAAAAGTACCTGGTTGAAATGCCAGTTTGATATCAGGATTAACAGTAAGCCAATCCGCAACCTGATCATGATATTCGATAGCATTTTTACTTACTGAACTAAAATATACCCACTTAGGTTTTTCCTTGGGAATTATGTGTGGCCAATGATAATCATATACTTCGTGTTTAATAAGTATTGTTCTTTCTTCTTTATACCAAAGAACGTAGTGATAGTTACTGATTTTACCAGGATTAACTCTTACGAATCGTGTGTCCACTTTATTCTTATGCAGCGCATGAACTATTTCGGTTCCGTATTTATCTCCACCAATATTTGTGACAATTGAGGATTTAAGACCAAGTCTTGCAAAACTTACTGCTGCATTTGGTGCGTTACCAACACCCGCAATTACTTCAGCATGGTCAAAAGGTACTTTTGTACCAAATGGCATTGCTAGCCATTTACCGTCTTCATTTGAATATGTATGTGCGTTTTCATCGATTAATTTTACGAATGCATCTATTACGATATCGCCAATACTAATTACGTCAAATTGATCCATCCCACCTCTTCCCTTTACGGTTGTGCCTTACCGGCTGAATTAAACATATCTAATTTTTCGGAAACTATTGCCTGAACAGCCTCAATCACCTTTGGCATTAATTTTACCACAGCATATTCAGTAGGATTATCTTTTAATTGTTGTTCCAATGTCTTTCTAAACGCTACACGCATGTCTGTATTAATGTTTATCTTAGTTACACCTATTTCAACAGCACTAACAAAAAAATGCCCTGGCGTACCGCTACCACCATGTAATGAGATGTTACAACAAACAGCCTCACGGATTTGTTTCAAAAGTTCAATATCAAGTTGTTTTGGAACTGGATAAGTTCCATGTAGATTGCCTACTGCAGCAGCGAAAGTGTCTATTCCGGTACTATCAACGAATTGCTTTGAGCCAGCTGGTGTTGAAAAAGTCTTTTTTATTTTTTCGTAGTCTATATTCTCAGTATGAACGTTCGAACTTCCACCAAAATAATGTGGTTCACTCTCAACAAGAGCTCCTGTAAATTTTGCATATTCAACCACTTCTTTTGTGCTTTCGATAATCTGTTCATCGGTAGCTTCATGATTGGCTTGACTAATATCTATATGAATAAACTCAAATCCCGCGTCTATTGCTGCTTTGCATGCTTCAACAGTTGGCGAATGATCGAGATTAATGTATATTTCAATTCCATGATTTGTTTTGTAGTTATCGACCAAAGATCGTACGTTATTTAAGCCCATTGCGTCAACTTCGCCCTGGCTGACTTCAACAAGTATTGGTGCGTTTTTGGCTACTGCCGCTTGTATAGCTGCAATCAGAGTTTCCTGATTATCCATATTAAAAGCACCAAAAGCAAAATGCTGCTCACGTGCTCTAACCATTGCGGCTCTAGCTTTGGCACAATTATCTCTGGTTTGTTGCAACGTTAACATTCTTGGCTCAATTATATAAGCATAAGTACTTATAAGCCAAGGTGTATTTAAATAAACTCTTTGACAGCTTTAACAATTGCTTTGGCATCTAATCCGAAATGTTCCAATAATTCCTCCGGTTTACCAGATTCACCAAACCGATCTTGCATTCCTATTCTTTTCATTTTTGTAGGTAGTTTTTCACCAAGTAGTTCTGCTATTGCTCCACCTAATCCGCCTATTATCTGTCCTTCTTCAATAGTAATAACTTTGTTAGTCTTTTTAACGCTTTTTAAAATAGTCTCTTCATCGAGCGGTTTTATAGTTGGAACATGGACTACTTCAACATTAATACCTTCTTTTTGGAGTTTTGCCGCTGCAGCCATAGCTTGATATGTCATAGTACCAGTTGCAATAAGCGATATATCGTCGCCAGTCCAAAATATGTAACTTTTACCTATTTCAAAAGGTGTTTTGTCAGTGGTAATAATTGGAGTAGCCTCTCTTGCAAGTCGCATATAATTTGGTCGATTATCTTTAGCCATTGCTAGTGTGGCTTTTTCTGCTTCAACCGAATCACAAGGAGCAATAACAACCATATTCGGTAGTACACGCATCAACCCAATATCTTCAAGCATTTGGTGAGTTGCGCCATCCGGACCTACGCTAACTCCTGCATGTGATCCAATAATTTTGACTGGCCGATTATTAAGAGAAATTGTAGTTCTAATTTGTTCCCAATTTCTACCTGGACTAAACGCTGCGTAGCTACTGACGAACGGAATTTTACCCATTGCTGCAAGACCTGATCCGACAGTAACTAAATTTTGTTCAGCAACCCCAATTTCAACAAATCTATCTGGAAAAGCTTCTTTAAATAAACTCATTTGAGTTGAATCAGTTAAATCTGCACAAGCTGCTACAACATTTTGACTTAGTTTTCCGGCTTCAAGTAAACCTCTACCAAAACCTTTTCGGATAGGTTCTTCCTTTAATTCTTCGTGAATATCAGCTAAATGTAAATCAGTCATCTGCTTCACTCCTAATCTTTCCGCCCAATGTACGTAGTTCCTTCAGAGCTATTTTTGCTTGTTTAGGATCTGGTGGAGAACCATGCCAGTGAAAATCATTTTCCATAAAATCGACACCCATACCAGGAATAGTGTGAGCGATAATCATAACCGGAGAGTTTTCAATAGCTTTTGCAAACTTTGCCGCTTCAATAACTGCCTCTATATTATTTCCATCAATCTCGAGAACAAACCAGCCAAATGCTTCCCACTTAGCCCTTAAATCCTCAAGCGGCATAACATCATCGGTTGTACCATCTATTTGTATGTTATTTCTATCTATAAATGCTGTTATATTATTCAGTTTGTATTTACTAGCTAACATTGCGGCTTCCCAAATGTTCCCTTCATCCAGTTCACCGTCGCCCATTACGACGTATACTTGTCTTGTTTTAATTCCATCCATTCTCATAGCTAATGCCATTCCGCTCGCCTGAGATAATCCACATCCAAGCGGACCGCTTGTATTCTCAAGTCCAGGTAGCCGTTGTCTTTCGGGATGACCTTGGAGTCTACTTCCAAATTTTCTTAGAGTAAGTAGTTCCTTTCGATCAAAATATCCTGCATTTGCCATTGCTGCATATCTAACGGGTACACAATGGCCATTTGACAATAATAAGATATCTCGTTCGTCCCATTCGGGGTTTTTTGGATCTTGCTTAAGTATTTCAAAATACAAAGCTGTAAATATATCAGCTAGACCTAGAGGTCCTGCGCTGTGACCACTACCAGCATGCTCGAGCATACGAATAATATCTTCTCGTATAGTATTAGCTTGTAATTTTAACTCTTCAATACTCAAGTTATTGTCCATCTATTAACGCTAAATTAAGTTTAGCATAAGCATCTACAGGATTATCAGCTCGCTGTATAGCTCCACCAACATTTAATACATCAACTCCACCCTCGGCTAGTTGTCTTACGTTTCCTTCATTTATTCCACCATCCCAGCCTATTTCTATAGGTTTATTTTGAGCTATAATCTTTTTGACTTTACTTAACAAGTTGAGATCAGCTTGGCCACCAAAATGACCCAAGTTCCCCGAAAAGATTAATATATGATCAATCGATTCAATTTCTGATAATATTACCTCTACATAAGTAGATGCAAGAAGTGCTACACCAATTTTGATATTTGCAGTACGCAAGGCTTCAACGACTCGCTGAAAATTTCCGTCGGACTCAGCATGAATAATAACAAGTTGAGGTTTTAGAGCAATTACCGATTCTAGTATTTCAAGTGGACGATTGTACATTAGATGAATATCTACAGCCATATGTGGCGGTATCCAAATACCTGATACATCCAGAAGTTTTGGGGCAAAAATACCATCTGCTAAATCAATATGAATTCGTTGACTGAATGATTGTATGCGTTCAAGTTGAGTTCTGAAAACATGTGGATCTGGTGCAGTAACTGTAGGACAAACTATAGCCATACTAATTTAACTCATCCATTTCTTTTAATCGCCTAATGAATCGTGGCATTGTCGAAAAAGGCGTGGATAACCAAGTCTCAATTATTGAAATCGATTTTTCTTCTTTTAAAATTCTGGCAGGAATACAAAGTATATTACTGTTGTCGTCATTCCGTGATGCTCTAGCTGATTCATCATCCCAAGCAAGACATGCTCGAATACCTTTAAATCTATTCGCAGCCATACACATACCTTGGCCACTTCCACAGATTAATATACCCCTCGGATCTTCGTCTTGACTAGATAATATTGAGTTCACTACTTTGCTAGCAAAAACCGGGAAATCATCATTTAGATCTAATTTTTCGTCACCATCATCTTCAAAATTATAATTCTGCTTTTTTAGGAATGATTTAATAGAATTCTTTAAATGAAAACCATTGTGGTCGCTTCCTAGATAAATAATCATCTGATTTATTGGTTGGCGGCTTTTGAGGGTAGCGGATAAATTGGATCAGGTGCGTCAGTCGGGCCAGGAGGAGTCGGGTTTAACGCAGCACTTGGACTAGGAGGCGATGTTAGAGTCGAACGACCAACATCTTGAGGTGTAGCTGGAGTATCAATTGATTTAGACACTTCATTCAAGGTACCAGGGGTAATAGGTGCAGTTGGCTTAATTATTGTTGGCTCAACATGAGGTGCTATATTCCCGGGAACAGTTTGATTAGCTGAGTTTCCTTCTATTGGTTGAACAACTATTGATTCATGAGTATCCATAATAGATCCATTTGATGGTGAATTTGCCATATCTGGTTTATCTACTACTGTATTTGTCACAGGAGGAGGTGTTGTACTTGGTACTACGGTATTTGCAGGTGTTACTGGCGTAGAAACATTTGGTGTTGGTGCCGAAATTGCGTCAGGAGTAGTTACTGGACTAACTGTTCCGGTTTCGGATGCTTTGTTAAGTAGTTTGCCAACATCTGCTACTACTTCAACCAATCGATTACTATATCCCCACTCATTGTCATACCAAGCGACAACCTTGAGCATATTTCCACCAACAACAGCTGTCAATTTCATGTCCACAATTGCTGAGTGGCTATTACCAATATAGTCACTGCTTACTAATTCTTCGTCAGAAACTGCAAGTATACCTTGATAAAAAGGCTGACCGGCAGCTTTCTTAAAGGCATCATTCACTAAATCAACTGTTACTGGTTTCTTTGTGATAATTACGAAATCGCTAAGCGATACAACAGGAGTAGGTACACGAATCGACATTCCTCCGAATATTCCTTCTAGCGCAGGTAAAGCTTTTGCAGCGGCTTTAGATGCGCCCGTAGTAGTTGGAACAATATTTTCAGCTGCATTTCGTGCTTCTCTTAAATCTTTAGCAGGGGCATCTTGGAGCTTTTGGCTAGCAGTATAACTATGAACTGTAGTCATCATAGCTTTTTCAATACCAAATTCTGCTTCAACTACTGCTGCAACAGGAGTTATACAGTTTGTTGTACACGACGCATTCGAAATAATATCTGAAGCTGTAGCTAGTTTATCTTCGTTTACACCGAGGACTATCGTTGTTGCACCTTCACCTTTGGCGGGCGCTGATAGTACAACCTTTTTTGCACCAGCTGTTATGTGAGCTATAGCTTTTTCAGGGTCGACAAAAAATCCGGTTGATTCTATTACTACATCAATATTTTGATCTTTCCATGGAAGATTTGAAGGTTCTTTTTCAGCAAGAACTGCCACATGCTGGCCATTTACGATAATTCCTGTATCGTCTGAACCAACATCATATTTATAAGCGCCATAATTACTGTCATGCTTAAGTAGGTGAGCCAAGGTCTTTGTATCTGTTAAATCATTAATCGCAACTATTTCAAGATCATCACGGTCGAATGCTACCTTAAAAGCATTACGACCTATTCTGCCAAAACCATTAATTGCCACCCTTGTTTTCATAGAAATATATCCCTATTTATTTAGATTATGATATTTATGTCTATATTGTAGATAAGCTTAATAGGTATAGCAAGAGAATATAAATTTTACCCTTACGATTCTCTTTGGATTTCTTCTGCTAATTTTGCGTCTCTTAATAAGGTTGGATCAATAGGATGTAGTTTATCGGCATCAAAAATATGTTGTCCGGTCTCAGCAAGTTCATTAATTGCAGGTTGTGGATTAACGATATCGGATGTTAATTCAATAGCATTTAATGACGCAAGCTTAAAAATTGTACTTTTTTCATCTTGTGTTAAAAGGAACAATGAATCTAAAGATACTTTTGGTAACTCATTTGATTTGGGTTTTTCCATTATATGCCTCAATGCTTAGTAATTCTTCTACTACTTTAACATCTTTTACTGATTGTGGCAAATAATCAGAGCCATTATCTTTAAGTTCTTGTAGCACATTTTTAATTGGACCAGATTTAACTTCAATTTTTTCACCTGGACCTGAATTAGTTCTAGATTGAGATTCAAAATTCCAAGCAATATATAGTGCAACAAACCATTCCATCTTTACTAATGGTTGTACTACATCAATCAAACGCCAATTCTTAAAAGTCATACCAGTTTCTTCTACAAGTTCGCGCCTAGCAGCCTGTTCCCACGTTTCTCCTGCATCAACTCTTCCGCCAGGTAGCTGAATTCTTATAGTATTCGGTGGTTGAGTATCTTTTACGTATAATATTTCGTTATCTTTAACGGCTAGAATTATTGCTGTATCTGGTCTTTTTAGCATTTCAAAAGTAGCCAAATTGCCGTCATATAGTTTTTGGTCCCATTGGTAAACGTCAAAAATCTCACCTTTAAAAACCCTTTTAGCAGATTCAGGAATTAATATTGCATCCTTCGGTAGTATTCGATCCATTACTAAGTTTTATTTTGATTGTATCGATTTACACAATCCGCAATTACAACCCAGGCTGCAGCAGCATCACCCCAACCTTGTACATCTGTAGTACCAGGTCGCTTAAGGTCTTTGTAGTGCGAAAAGTGATGTTCTATTTGTTGTTTTAACTGCTCGTTAACATCATTAATGTCTTTAATGGTACTGCCTTCGTTTCGGTCATCTTCGGGTACACAAATAATCTTGTGATCATTCTCACCCTGATCTACAAAATTTAGAACGCCAACAACTTTAGCTTTTACTACTACACCTATTGGTACAGGTTCTTCTGTAAGAATTAAAGTGTCTAGAGGATCATTATCTTCGTCCGTTGTTTGTGGGATAAAACCATAACTTGCTGGTTTAGCGAAGATATTTGGTTCAACTCGATCTAGCTCAAAAAGTTTTTTCTCACGATTAAACTCAACCTTATGGCTTGAACCTTTAGGAATTTCACAAATTGTATATATATAACTGTTAGTTTCTCCAAAATTATATAATTTTTCGTAATCTTGCATTCTTATCTCCGAAATTTACAGATATATTATTTCAAGATTATTGTACACTAGAACCTAGTTACTTATGAAAATTATTAGTCATCGTGGAGGTGCTAAATTAGCACCGGAAAATAGTATTGAAGCAATTGAGCAATCTAGGGCTTTAAAAGTTATTGCTGCTGAAGTTGATATTCACATATCAAAAGACGGCAAATTAGTGGTCTTTCATGATTTCGATTTAAAACGCCTAGCGGGAATTAATAAACCAGTTGAGTCACTAAATCTTAGTGAGTTAAGAAAAGTACAGCTTAAAAATGGTGCATTAATACCAACTTTAGCTGAGATAATTTCTTCGGCTGGAGATATGCCTTTATATATTGAAGGTAAAGGCGGCAATTGGGCAAAACTACTAACTAAAGAACTTCAAAAATTTAGATTCAGTAATCCACCAACGGTTATATCTTTTAATGAAAAAGAATTAAAAAAATTTCGTGAATTATCTATGAACATTGATTGTTATTTAGTTGAGATATTTAGAGGGCTAAGCGCTATAAAAACAGCCAAAAAAAACGGCTTTCAGGGTATCGACATCCATTATCTTGGTATGAATAAATATGTATATCGAGCAGCTAAGCGTGAGAAATTAAAAATTATACTTTATTCCATTAATTCAGAGCGACTTGCAAGACATTATCTTAAATATTATCCAGATATAGAGCTTACTACAGACAGCCCTCAAAAACTTGTACAGCTGATAAATGATATTAAATAGTTTTTTATGAAATCAGTTTTTTCTCACAATGAATTTATAACACCAAATATTGTAAGTTTATATTTTACACCCGAACCAGAATTTGATTATTTGGCTGGTCAATATATAGAATTAACATTCCCCGATGAACACAACTCATCTATCGGCGATAATCGATGGTTTACATTGTCATCATCACCTTCCGAGTCTCATTTAATGATAACTACTAAACTTAATAAACCACTAAGCCAATTTAAGGACAGGTTAATAAATCTAAAAGCTGGCGATGAAGTATTAATGTCTGAGCCAATTGGTGATTTTGTGCTTCCTATAGATAAATCCATACCATTAGTTTTCATTAGTGGCGGAATAGGTATAACGCCGGTTCGGAGTATTATCAAATGGTTGAGCGATAAAAATGAGCAACGTGAAATAACATTGAATTATATAGTTAAGAATGACTATGATTTTATTTTTGAAGAAATATTCAAGTATTATAAACTTGATTACAAACCTATCACAACTGAGAATAGTCCAAGTAGTGATTGGGTAGCCAATAAATTTCAAGATGGAGCTAGTCCATTGTCTTTGTTTTTTATTTCTGGACCTCAAATTATGGTCGAACGTATAGTAGACGACATAACTAAGGATTATGGTAATAACCAGGTTATAATGGATTACTTTCCAGGATATAATTCCTTATAATTTTTGGAACTCTAATATACACTTACTTGTAGATGTCTGATAAGAATGAAAATTCTAAATATTTTAACCGCGGTCGAATGAAGAAGTTTTTCGTAGTTAACTCAACTTTCCTAATAACAATTGTAGTTATTGGACTTGTTTTATGGGTATTTATTCCGCAGCTTTCAAACCTCAAAGATAGTCTTCACGCGGCAGAATCTGCAAATAAAGTGATACTGCTCTTGGCTGTGATTGTTTTTATTATTGGATTTCCAATACTAGCCTGGAAATACTGTGTTATTACACCTGTGAAACTTAAATATTGGCTTACTCTACAAGTTGAAACCGCATCCGCATTTATTAGTAAGCTTTTACCGATGAGCATAGGCTCGTTAACCGTTAATACATACTACCTATCTAGAGAAACAAAGAGCGTTACTACGGCTGGATCAACTATGGCGCTTAATGCAACTACTAGTAGTATTGCATTTGTATTTATCATTGGATTCGCACTTTTAAGTAACCTTAGTTCACTCACCAACATATCAACTAAATCTCACAATATTCGTTGGTCAATGATTGCAATAGTGATCCTAATTATAGGTTTTATCTTTTGGTACCTTATTCACTCAAAAAGATTTATAGATCGTATTAAAAAAACCGGAAAAGAATTCTGGACTAACTTTAAAGATTATAAAAATAGCCCTCTCAAAGTATTTGGCGGTATTATCTTTAATGGATTAGGTTCTCTAACTGGAATTACGACACTTTATTTGTGTGGTCGGTCGGTTGGATTGGATTTAACTTATTCTGAGGCCATACTGTCATATACTTTGGGAAATATAGTCGGTAGCTTAGTTCCAACCCCAGGGGGTCTAGGTGGAGCTGAAGCTGGTTTATATGGTGGACTAGTATTCTTTGGTCTGGATGCAGATTTGTCTTTAGTAACGGTTCTTATTTACAGATTAATTAGTTATTGGTTACCAATTATTCCGGGCTACATAATGTATCGTCATCTTCGTAAAACAGCTTTAGCAGACTTTCATATTAGAAAAAAGAAAAAACTAGCAACTGCTTAAATACAACTATCTTCAGTGACTAAGTAATCTATTACCTTATAGAACTAGTAATCTGGTAGAATTAAAAAACATGGAAATGAGAAAGTTTAAATACAGTAAGTTAGTTAGGGATAAAATCCTAAGTTCAATGCAAGCTGCTGGTGAACAAGCAGTTACTAGAAAATTGAGTATAGAAGAACTGAAAAATGAATTAATTAAAAAAATCGACGAAGAAGTCGAAGAACTAAGAATTGAAAAAGGCAAGCCCTTAGATAGTTTAGTTGACTTACAGGAAGTTATTGATTCACTTCTTTATGCGTGCGGAATTACTAAAGAAGAACTTGCTGCAGCACAAGACGCAAAACGCGAAAAAAGCGGTTCGTTTAATGAGGGTATATTTATAGATGAAGTAGATATCCCTGCGACAAATGAATGGGTTTACTACCTAGAACAACACCCAGACAAATATCCAGAAATAAAAAATTAAAAATGAATATGCTCTCAAAAGAACCCTGGTTTGACAAAAAAACTAGATGGGGAGTTCGGCCGGTTATTTGGCAAGGTTTTTTTGCTAGTTTCCTATTTGTACTGGTTCTTGTTAGTTTAATGCTTTTAACCTACTTAAACCCCCAATATGTATGGGAATTTGAGTTAGTTGTCATAATAGTAGTATTAACTTTTTTAATTACTGTGGGAGTAACTAGCCCAAAACCATCTAAACGATCAAGTATTAAAGAGTAATTTGTCTTTTTCGTTTAGTTGGATCTAGTTCACGTTTACGAAGTCTAAGTGATTTTGGAGTAACTTCTAGTAGCTCGTCTTTTTCTATGAAATCTATATTTTCTTCTAGACTAAATATTGTAGGCGGCGTAAGTTGAACTGTGCCATCACTTGAACTACTTCGCATGTTAGTTAAGTGTTTTGCCTTACAGACATTTATTTCCATATCCTCTTGTCGGCTATTTAGACCAACTATTTGTCCAGCATAGACCTCAACTGCTGGTCCTACAAAACTTACACCTCTTTTTTCTGCATTTTCTAATGCGTATGGAGTTGTAATACCTCTCTCAAAAGCAATAAGAACACCATTTCGAAGTTGTTTTAGGGAATCACCAAGTTCTTCATATCCAATAATTAATGAGTTCATGATAACAGTACCCTTTGTAGCTGTCATCAAAATATTTCTTACTCCAAGTAGCGCTCGAGTTGGTATCTTATAGACAAGTTTAGTTACTCCCCTTGAGTTCGTAAATTGCTCCTGAAGATTTGCCCGTCTTGCACCAAGTTCCATTTGGACTGCACCAACATGTTCAGGTGTAACTTCAATAATTAACTCTTCCACAGGTTCCATAGTCTTACCATTCTCTTCTCTTGTAACAACTTGGGGTCGGCCAACTTCAAATTCATAGCCTTCTCGACGCATAGTCTCGATTAATACACTTAGATGAAGTTCACCACGACCAGACACTAAGAATCCAATTCCTTCATCTTGTACTTTAAGGCCAACATTTGTTTCTAGCTCCTTAGTTAGTCTCTCGCCAATTTGCCGGCTTGTAGTTAAATCGCCTTCTTTTCCCTTAAATGGTGAAGTGTTAGGTCCTAAAAATATTTGGAGCGTTGGAGCTTCGATTTCAATTACTGGTAGTGCTTCAGGATTGTCGGCGTCAGCAATAGTCTCGCCTATTTTAGCATCACTGACACCAGTAAGTTGAACTATATCACCCGCTACACCCTCTTCTATCTCTGACTTTGCGAGACCGTGACTCATAAATATATTATCTATCTTTGCTTTTGCGAATGTACCGTCTTTTTTACAAAGTGTAACTTGATCGCCAGTTTTAACTCGGCCCTGATTAATTCTTCCTATTGCATATTTACCCTTGAAACTATCCCACGATAACGCAGTAACCAGCATTTGAAATGGATTATCTAATTCTACATCCGGAGCCGGGGTTTTTTCGATTATTGCATTAAAAATAACCTCTAGATCACCATCATCATCAGGACTTATAGGTGGTTTTTCCCAGGCTTTACCGCTTCGTCCAACTGCGTAATATACTGGGTAATGTAGTTGATCTTCATGCACCGCTAGTTCTAAGAATAAATCTGCAAGTTCGTCTTCAACCTCATCGATACGACGAGCATCTTTATCTACCTTATTTATAATAACTATTGGTTTTAAGTTATTAACAAGCGCTTTTGATAAGACAAATTTAGTTTGAGGCATTGGTCCTTCTTGAGCATCAACAACCAAAATACAACCGTCAGCCATATTTAAGGTTCGTTCAACTTCACCAGAGAAATCTGCATGTCCAGGAGTATCGATAATGTTTATTCGGTAATCACCGTGCTGAACTGCTGTTACTTTAGCAGTAATTGTAATGCCTCGTTCTCGTTCTTGATCACCACTATCCATAATCAAATCTTGTGTCATTTCAGCTTGATTATCTCGAAAGGTTTGGGACTGTTTTAATAGACCATCAACAAGAGTTGTCTTGCCGTGATCAACGTGAGCAATAATTGCTATGTTTCTAATCTTGGTGGGGTCTTGAAGTGTTCTTGTCATAATGAAATTAAAAAAGCGCCTTTAAAACAAGCGCATACTTATTTATTAGTTAAATTATAACATAAGTGGTGTTTTTTTCAAAATGCTAATATAATTTTATTAAGAAGTTAAAGCTTCACTTGCTGGTGTACCAATTTTTTCTGGATACTCATTTTTATGAGAGTCTAAATATTCTCTTATCATCATAGCAGCCTTAGCACCTTCACCTACTGCACTAGCAATTTGAAGCGTTGCACCATCTCTTACGTCTCCAGCACAAAAAACACCAGGAATGTTAGTTTCTAGATTGATGCTTGTAGTAATCGCTCCAATTTCACTTAATCCAACATTACTTCCATTTAAAAATTGAGTGTTAGGATTTAAACCAATTAATACAAATACTCCATCGGTAATAAATTCAACTTTTTTAGAGGAAGCTTTATCTGTACCAATAACTTTTGTAACTTTATTATTCTCGCCAATAATTTCATCAGTTGTAGTATTAAAGTGGACAGTAATTTTGTCGTTTTTAGCAAGTTCCTTTTGTAAAATATCTGAGGCACGTAGCTTATCACTTCGAACGAGCATATCTATATGAGTTGCAAACTTAGTTAGAAACATTCCGTCTTGAACGGCTGAATTTCCACCTCCGACCACAACTAGTTTTTTGTCTCTATAAAAAGCCCCGTCACAAGTGGCACAAGAATGTACTCCTCTCGCATAAAACTCCTGTTCGCCAGGAATACCTAACTTTTTATAATCACTTCCTGTGGATATTAAAACAGTTTTTGCATATATATCACCATCGGTAGTTACAAGATGTTTATATAGACCTTCATCTTTTAGGGAATTAACTTCACCTAATCTAATATCTGCACCAAATCTTTCAGCATGACGTCTTAGATCATCTGAAAGATCTAATCCAGTTACTCCTTTATCAAAGCCCGGGTAGTTATCTATAAGGTCCGTAACCGCAGCAAGGCCGCCTATTGCGCCCTTTTCATATAAAACCGTATCGATATCCTCCCTAGTAGTATATACGGCAGCAGAGAGAGCTGCAGGACCAGCTCCAATTATTAAGAGATCGTGGATCTCGCCACTAGGCACATCACTCATATTAAATAAGAGCTGGAGCTAGTTTCTGTAAATTATAACCAACTACAATCTCTCTAGAATCATCAACTTTGGTTACGACCGTAACGGGAACTGTTAATTGCCCGCTCAATTCAAAAGCTTCAGCTTGACGTTCCGGTTTTTCGTCAAGATTGACTTCATCGTAGGTTACACCCTTTACTTTAAGATACTTTTTGACCATGCCGCAATATGCACAGGTGTTAGTAGTAAATATAGTTATATTTTTGACCATTTTTGGCTCCGATTTATGTTATTTGTTGTGTTGTTACTTAAGTATATGTGGTGTTAGGTATATATGCAATACCACCAGATGTTGTGTTTTTTGCTGCTAATTTACGCTATTCTTACTTAACGCTCAAGAGAGTAATATCAAAAACTAATGGTGCGTTTGCTGGAATTCCAGAACCTGCTGGAGGGTTTGCACCATAAGCAAGTGATGCTGGAATAACTAGTCGTCTCACGCCACCAATTTTCATACCAGGAATACCTTGCTGCCAGCCAGGTATAACTTGACCTAATGGAATAGAAACCGGTTGTGGCCCGCTATCAAGAGAACTCTGGAACACTATTCCGGTACTTGCGACTGCTCCGGTATATAGAACGCTAACGGTAGAGTTAGATTTTGCGACTGCACCTGTACCAACTTTAGTATCAATAATTTGAAGCGTAGGCACGTTATCTACTGGAGTGAATCCGGCAAGTGGCTTGCCTGCTAAACAATTAGTAGTACATTTTTGTGCAGTAGAAGTTTTAGTAGCGGTGGCGGTTTTCTTAGCTGCGTTATTACTCGAGACTATAGACACTATAACTGCAACCGAAGTTGCAAGTGCAGTAAAAGCAAATAAAATTGCTAAAGATAATGCAAACGCTCTGTCTCTAAGTTTTGTTGTAGCCATATAAGTCCTCGTAGTATAACTTGCGTTTATTATTTTTACAAAAAACGTCTCCCAAAAAACATAGATTTGTGTGTACTTTGGGAGACGGACAGGTGCAATCGTCTCCGTGTATCTTTAATTCATTAGTGTCTTCTGCCGCAGTGGCAGCAAACCCAGCCATCTTTGGTGTTTCCACCTATATAACTTGTTGCACCACAATGGCCGCACTTTACTTTCTTGTCATTGGTTATGTGCCACATATCGGCTTTTTGCTTACTAGTTGGTTTCAACTAGCTCACCTCTTTTCTATGGTTGTATTTGGTTGTAAGGAGGGTAAAGAGGGTAAGTCAAAATAATAGCTACATAAGCATACAAAAATAATAATTGTTTTAACAAAATGAGTTTATGGATATTGTATGACTTTCGCACCTGTCAATGTGCATTTGCGAGGACATAAAATACCCCACAAAGCATTGAAAAGTATAGTTTATATAAATAGCTTGGTCAATAGGTCAAAATACTTTATAAAGTACTAAATTTCTATAATTTGTTTAATTAGCAACGAAGGTTATCTAGATTAGATTATTTCAGCTCCAAATCGATCTCTAGCAACGACTCCGAGTGAAATTATTAATTCATTAATCTCACTTGTTTTAAGTGTCTTTTCATACGAACTAATATGTAATCTATAAGTTATCTGTTTGTTTGCCTTATCATCATCCTTTTGAAATATATCCAGTGGGGTCAACAGAACATGAAAATTTTGGTCTAGCTTACTAAGTTCAACTTCTAGTAAGCTATAAAGTTCAAGATAAGTAACATTTACCGGTAATTTAAAACAAACATCTTGTTCAAGGAATGGGAAATTAGATATTTTCGAATAATTCATTTCTTTTGAATGATTTATTAACGTTATTAAATCCAGTTCAATCATTGCCGAAAACTTAGGTAACTTAAGAGCAGTTCGGATTGCAGAAGTTGGTTCGCCTACGTAGCCAATTATTTCGTCACCAACTACGACATTACCTGTTCTAATTGGTTCAAAAGGTTTAAGCAATTGTTTAGCTTCATCGGTAATTTGCTCTTGTTCAATCGGCTTCAGTTCATAATTAATTCCTAACGCATATAAAAGGTAATCCAGGTAATATCTTACTTGGTAATATGGCGCACCAGCGTAATCTGACTTTGCGCGTTTGTCATCAACGGCAAAGACCATAGCTAGCCTATAAGGTTCAGCAGGTAATTCAGGTTCTAATCTATCTTTATTATTTTTAAGATGAACTTTGTTGATTTCATATAAGCAAAATTCTTCAAACCCTGCCTTAATATTTGGATGTACTTTCTCAAGTAGACTTGGGAGTAAGCTAGTTCGGTAATATTGAAGGTCTGGGTTTAGTGGATTTGCAATTTGATATGCTAAATTTTTATCTTGACCTACTTTTGTGAATAATTGATCTCCGACAAAGTTATAAGTTAGGACTTCATTAGCACCGGCTTTTACTAATATATCTCTGATGTTCGATTTAAAACTTATAATTTCATTCTTTGTAGCAGCTTTTATCGGTCTTTTTGGAAGTTCAAGAACTAAATTATCATAGCCATATAAACGGCCAATTTCTTCTACGACATCTTCAGCTATATGAATATCGGTCCGCCAGAACGGTACTCTTATCTTAAGTTCACTACCATACAGTTCAACTTCAAATTCAACATTTTTAAGCATATTAGCCATTCTCTCACCATCAATTTTCAGACCTAAACGCTTATTTATAAATTCAGTTTTAACCGATACTACGACCGGTTGAGGCAAGACTGATTGCATATCTATGGGTGCTTCGGCTTCGCCACCAGCATCTTCAAGAATTTCACTTACAATTTCAGCCAGTATTTTGTCATTTTGTAGTGGTGATTGACCTTTGTTAAATCTTGTAACAGCATCAGAAAATATACCGTGGTCCATAGAAGTTCTTCGAATTGAATACATATCAAAGTTAGCACATTCAATCACTATATTCTTTGTAGTAGTGTCAACTTCAACATCTGCTCCACCCATGACGCCACCAAGTCCAATTGCTTTAGTTCCGGATGCTATAACTATATCGTTTTCGTTTAGCTTAATTGACTTTGTGTTTAAGAGTACTAACTCCTCATTTTCATGAGGTTTTCGAACAATTATTGAAGCTTTTTCACCACCATCAAGCTTCTTCAACTTATCTAAATCATAAGCATGAAGAGGTTGCGCGGATAGCATCATTAAATAATTAGTAAAATCTACGATATTATTAATAGATCTAATTCCAACTCGATTTAAATATGATTGTATTTTTGGTGAAGATGGCTTAACTTGAATTCCGGTAATAACTTGTGCCATAAATCGAGTAACAAGATCTGGGATTTCATTCTTTACCTCTAAGCTTGTAGAGCCTTTTGTAAGATTCAAGTCTTTTGTCTTTAAATACCAATCTGGTGATTTGAATGCACTAATATTTATACCAGCTATTTCCCTGGCGATTCCTATTTGACCAAATAAATCAGGTCTATGAGTTAACATCTTATTTTCAATATCAATAATTGTGTCGTTGAGACCAAATATCTCACTAAATAATTGACCCGGTATTGATGTCTCGGGCATTTCAAAAATTCCGTTATGGTCATCGCTAATTCCAAGTTCTTTAGGACTGGCTAACATTCCATTACTAATCACACCACGTATCTCTTTTGGTTCTAAAATTAAAGGTTCTTTATTAACTGTGGCTGGTATGGTTGTTCCTGGGGGTAACCATACTGCTTTCATCCCCTGTTTAACATTAGGTGCCCCACAAACAACTTGAATTAAACCATTTTCAATTCGCTGTACATTGGTGGATTTACCTCCATCGTCGATCTTACAAAGGGATAATTTATCTGCTTGTGGATGTGGTGAACACTCAACCACATTAACTATATAAATACCATTATATAATTCACCCAGCTCGATAACTTCTTCTATCTCGCCAAGTTGCGAACCAATTTTTTTAATAAGTTCGTCATTAGTAATACTAATATTTGTATATTCTTTTATCCAATTAACGCTTACTTTCATGGAAACTGCCTCAAAAATTCTAACCTAGCTGATTCAAAGTATCGAATATCTTCAATGTCATATTTCATCATCACTAATCGGTCTATTCCACCACCCCATGCGAAACCACTGTAAATTTCAGGATCTATACCAGCCATCTTAAGTACGTTCGGATGAATCATCCCACAGCCAATCAATTCTATCCAACCAGTATAACTACAGACTGAGCATCCAGCTTTTTTACAAAATGGACAAGAAAGAGCAAATTCAAAACTTGGTTCAGTAAACGGGAAATAGTATGGTTGGGTTTTAACCTCCAATTCTTGACCGTAATATTCTTGTAGGAAAGTTTTCAATGTGGCTATTAAATTACCAGCGTTGACGTCTTTATCTACATATATTCCTTCCAGTTGGTAGAAAGTATGTTCATGTCTAGGATCTAAATCTTCATGTCTGAAAACGCGTCCGGGAATAACTACAGCTATCGGATCGCCCGCTTCAAGTAAATGTGCATTTGCCTTAAGTACTCTGTTTTGCATAGTTGATGTATGGGCAGGAGCAATTAGCCCTTCGGTAGTTATAAAAGTATCATAATCATCTCTAGCTGGATGGCCAGCCGGAAAGTTTAAACTACTAAACATATGATAGTCATCATCAATTTGCCTAGATTCAACTGCACTGAAACCCATTCTGTTAAAAATATCTAAAACTTTATCGAGTTCTGTCATTAGTGGATGTTTACTACCATATAAATTATTAAGTAGCTTAGGGTGTTTGGTTTGATTAATGTCATATGGCGCAGTTATATCAATTGGTAGTGGCTTTTCATCTTCAGCTCGACTTGCTGCTACCATCTGTTCTAGCTCTGCGCGCAGTTTATTAATAGCTTGACCAAATACTGCACGCTGATCTACTGATACTTTAGCTATTTCACTATAAAGCGCCTTTAGCTCTGGATCTCTTAAAACGTCAGATTTAATTGATAAACCCTCAAAACGTTGCTTCAGGTTCTGACCAACTTGTATTACTTTTTGCTCATCACTATTCATAATTATTATTAGCAGTATAACATCTTAAAAGACATATATTTATTACTAATATATTAAAACATAACTACTTAGGTTTAGTTGATGTATACTGCTAGAGATGAACAGTGAAATCGATATAATTGACATCGCCAAAACTGTACTTGAGGGGAACAACGAAGGCGCATATACAGTTCCCTCCAGAAAGCTCTATCCTCATCAATGGTTATGGGACAGTTGTTTTATAGCAATTGGTCTAAGTCACTACGATAACGAACGTGCTCAAATCGAAATTTTAAGTTTAATTAAAGGCCAGTGGCACAACGGTATGATTCCTCATATTATTTTTAAACCTGGTGAAAAGCACAAAGGCGATAAAGATATATGGCGAAGCTGGACAAATCCAAATGCACCTGACGACGTAGATACTAGTGGTATAACTCAACCACCAATGCTTGCTGAAGCAATTGTTAAGATTGGTGAAAAACTACCTATTGGTGAAAAACTCACTTGGTACAGAAAAGTATTACCAGCACTTATTAAATATCATCAGTGGCTATATTCCGAAAGAGATCCACATAATGAAGGATTAGTATTATTAATTCATCCTTGGGAATCTGGTTTAGACAATACACCACCATGGATGGCTGAACTAAGATCACATCAATTACCCATATGGGTTAGAGCAGTTGTAAAAACTAAACTTACATGGATAATTGAGAGGTTCAGACGAGATACTAGAAGTGTACCAGTAGCTGAGCGACCTTCAACTGAAGAAGCTTTGGGACTTTATTCGGTACAACGTCGATTACGACGAAAAAACTATGATATAGATAAAACTTTGCGTCACGGTATGTTTGCAATTGAAGACCTAACATTTAACTGCCTACTTATTAGAGCCAACCAACATCTAAAAGAAATTGCCCGAAGTCTGAAACATGAATTAAATGACGAGTTAGTAGAAAGTATTGGCAAGACAGAGCTTGCATTAGAGCAGTTATGGGATCCTATGACAAAACAATACTATTCCCGAGATTTTATTACACATGAACTATTAAAAGAACCTAGTATAGCTGGTCTCATGCCTCTATATGCCGGTACGATAAGTAAAGATAGAGCTAAAATACTTGTAAAATCGCTTGAAAACAAACATCTTTTTGGACCTAACTATCCAATACCTACTACTCCGTTAAATTCAGCTTGGTTTTACGAGAAAGGTTATTGGCAGGGAGCAACCTGGATTAATACTAACTGGTTAATAATTGATGGACTTAGAAGATTAGGTTTCAAAACACACGTTGGGGCATTGAACGAAGCAACAATAGAATTAATATCTAAATCTGGTATGAACGAATATTTCAGTCCAATAAACGGAGAACCAGCTGGTAGTGATAACTTCTCTTGGACTGCTGCTCTTATTATAGATCTTATAGAAAATAACAAATAAACTATTCTGTCTCTTCGGGTTTATCGAGTAATAATGGTTCAACTAATGCTTTAGTTCCCGAAATTTTGATTACATCTTTATCGACTTTTTTGAGTTCCTTATGAGCTCGATTGAAATGATTAACCGTAGCACCTAGACTTGAACCTAACTTTTGCATATGTTGTTCAAACCCACCAATATGTTTACCTAACTCACCAACTCGAATTGTAATATCCTTTGCTTGTTCTTCAATCTGCAGCGACCTAAGACCTTGAAGGACAGTCTGAAGATAGGCTAAGAAACTGGTTGGACTTACTATAATTACGTGTTTATCTCTAAATGCATAATCTATTAAATCACGCGAGTTAGTACCAGTTGTGCCAACCTTTGTGCTTAAAAGCTCGTAATATATTGCCTCACTTGGTATAAACATGAAAGCAAAATCCATAGTCCCCTCAGATGGTCGAATATATTTAGCTGTTTCGTCTATTCGACCTTTAAGATCTAATTTAAAAGTTTTCATTAAAACTGCTTTTTTATCTTTACTGTTTTCTTCGACTAAACGGTTATAGTTCTCTAGTGAAAACTTAGAATCTACTGGTAAAAGTTTACCTTTATCTAGCACTATTACAGCATCAACGATCTCACCATCCTTAAATCTATGCTGCATCTTAAATCCATCTGGTGGTAATACATTTTGGAGTAAACTCTCTAAATAATATTCACCTAGTACTCCCCGTTGTTTTGGATTTTGAAGGACGTTTTGTAGGGTTTTAAGCTCAGTAGCCACATCAACCACCCTTTTATTAGTTTCGTCTAATTTGACGAGTTTCTCGGTAACTTCAGTAATCAATTTGGAGCTTTGAGAGAATTGTTTAATCATTGAATCGCGCATTGACGCTTCGTTTTTATCTAATCGTTCTGTTATTTGACCTTGTAAACCATCTTTAAGAGTTGTGATAGCTAGATTAAGTTGAGTAAGATCCTCTTTAATAAGTAAAGCATTACCTGAGTTATCGCTGTTTTTACGATTAAATATTAAAACTAAAAGGAGTCCCGCTACTATAACTCCGACTACAATAATTGCTGCTTCCATAAGTAAGAGTTATTATATCAAGCTTAACAATTAACAGATAATCTAAACTAATAGACCCCGGTTATTCACCGAGGTCTGGGGAAGCCTCACACTTCCTACTTTTTAGCTTATGCTTATGAGTTTAAAAGTCAAGCAAATGATTTATTAAAGTTAATCTATAATGAATTTACTTGTACTGACTTGCTAGAATGTATATATATGGACAATATGCCGCTAGCCGAGAAAATGAGGCCAACTAATTTAAATGATGTATATGGTCAGTATCATTTAACCGAAGAAGGTAAAATTGTTCACGAAATCATTTCTAATAAGCAGCCGACTAGTTTAATACTTTGGGGACCACCGGGATCTGGGAAAACAACGCTTGCAAGAATAATCGCAAATCAAGTTAATGCAGAATTTGTTGAATTGAGTGCTGTTTCGTCAGGCAAAGCAGATGTTTTAAAAGTAATTGAACTTGCAAAGCAAAATCAACGTTTAAAACTTCAAACGATACTATTTGTAGATGAAATTCATAGATTTAATAAAGCTCAGCAAGATGCATTCCTGCCTCATATTGAAAATGGCACAATTATTTTAATTGGTGCTACCACGGAAAATCCAAGTTTTGAAATTATCAATCCTCTGCTTAGTAGGAGTCGAGTATTAGTTCTACAACCACTTTCAAAAGCTGACATTATAAGGATCATAAAAAGAACTGCGAAAGATCAAAAAATCACCGTGAAACGACTTCCCCTTAAATCGATTGATTTTTTAGCAGAAATATCAGGTGGAGATGCACGAATAGCATTAAGTAATTTAGAATTATCACTTCAATTGACCAATAAAATAATAACCACTGAAATTATTAAAACTGCGGCTCAAAAACGATTACCGGGATACGATAAAAACGGTGAATATCATTACGATTTAATAAGCGCTTTTATAAAATCTATGAGAGGTAGTGATGCAACTGCCACACTTTATTATATGGCTAGAATTCTAAAGGCTGGAGAAGATCCAAAATTTATAGCACGGCGGATGGTAATTTTTGCCAGCGAAGATGTTGGTATTGCTTCTTCGCCGGCCTTAAATTTAGCAGTATCAACATTTGAAGCTGTAGAGCGAATTGGAATGCCAGAGTGCCAATACAATTTATTTCACTGCGCAATAGTACTAGCTAAATGTGCAAAATCTAGAGTAGTTGCAAATGCTATGGAAAAAGCCTTGAAAGCAGCTAATGATTATCAGGACGTAGCGGTACCTCTTCACTTAAGGAATGCTCCCACTAAGCTTATGAAAGAACTAGGCTATAATAAAGGCTATAAATGGGAATCCGACTTTAAGCATAAAGATGGTTTTCTGCCACCAGAATTAAATGATATAAGTTTTTTATAATTAGAATATTTACTTAACTATAACTTCGCCAGTTTGGGTCGGATCGTCTAAATAATAATAGTGGAAAGTTCCGGTTTGACGTATTACAAATGGGTATCCACCACTGGTAATTATTGTTCGGTTATTGTAAAACTGATAAGGTATTTTTTCACCTGGAGATATTGCAATAATATGAAACTTAATATCTGTGTTGTGCCATACTATCTTAGTATTTACGGGAACAGTTAGTGTCTGAGGTGAAGGACCATTTGCTGTAACATTAATATTTGCTTCATGTTTAAAATTATTTAGTTCATCCTCTGTTTGGTTGTATCCAGTCTCAATAGATGCATTAGTTACATGTACAGTTTTAACAATTACAGGACTTGTAACAATGAGTGCAATAATTACAGAAAATGCCAGCATTCCAACAAGTACTGAAAGCGCAAATAACTTATTCGATACTATGAAAGGATTCTTTGTTATATTGTCCTTTTTAGTGACTGGGGTATTTGTCTGTTTATGTATTCCTTCTTTTTTTTGTTTATTTGACTTTGTCATATTCATTTCCTTATGGTGTTCCTACTATTGATCTTACGTCTGGTGCAGTAGAGATTCCACCTAAGTTACTGGTTGGTGAACCAAGTAGGTTTAGCCACATTTGAG